>NZ_JBSUQM010000006.1:0-335601 GCF_054065835.1 Nocardia citri | reverse complement strand
CACGATCGCGGAACTGCACGCTGGATGCGCGGCGGTTACGGTGTCGCCGAACTTCGGTGTGATTCAGCGGATGCCCGGTGTGCGCGGATCCGGACCGAGGCAGGCCAGGATTGCGCAGCCGGGTGCGGTGTCGGCGAACGGCGGGTCGAGTGGATAGTTCAGGCAGCTGAAGACATCGCAGCCCGGGTAGGCCGCGGGTCCGATGCCGAAGACCGCGATCAGCAGATTCGTATCCACGAACCGACGCGGATCCAGCCGCAGCGGCGGCTCGACATATGGACCCGGGTCGGGCACCGGGTGGTCTTCGAATGCTGCGAACAACCGGCGGAAGAATTCATGTGGTAGCTCTGCGGTGTTCTGCACGGTTCCGGAAATGCCCTCATTGCTGATGTCGCCGAAGAATCCGGTCCACATCACCGTCAAATCCAGGCTCGGCACGATGAAGATATTCTGCATGCCTAGTCCCGACATAAAGTACACATCGGCGGGCAGGAAGTCGGCGGCCTCGGCGCATCCCGGCCCGAGCCAGAACAGATATCCGTAGCACGCGTTCGTCGGTGACGGTTGGCGTGCCTTGTACAGATATGTCTGCGAGACGATTTGCTGCTCGCCCCAGCGCCCGTTATTGCTCACCAATAGACCGAGCTTGGCGAAATCGTTCGGCGGGATCATCAGATGGGCGTATCCGTAGGTGTGCCCGGCGCGATCGCGTGCCCAGTAATAATCGCCACGTTCGATGCCGAGCGGATCGAACAGTTCACGCTGCGCGAACTGCTGCAGCGGTTCCGCGACGGCTAATTCGATGACATAGGCGAGCAGATCGACGTTGCGCTGGCTGTAGCTGAATGCCGTGCCCGGCGGATTATCCAATGGCACTCCGAGCGCCTGCACGGCACTATTCGGATCGATCGGAATCACCCCGGTGGCCCCCTCGGTCAGCACGCCCACTTTCATGCCCGACGATTCGGTCAGTAGATTCTCCACGGTGATCGACCGATGCTGCGTATCACCGAGTCCGGGTGGCAGATACCGATCGATCGGCGCTGCTATATCGAGTTTCCCCTGATCCCAGGCTATTCCGGCGAGCAGGGAGACAACGCTCTTGGTCGCACTCCAGATATTCCAGGCGACATTGCCGGTCTGATCGTTCGTCGGACCCTCACCGATCAGGCAGTTGTGCCGGAACACTTGCACATTCAACCGATTACGCCCACCCGCGAAAGTCAAAGCCTGCGCGAGCAGTCCCGAATCCAGTCCGACCTGTTCCGGCGCCGCCCGTTCCGGCACCCGGCCGGACGACACTCGACACGACAGTTGCTCAGTAGGCGCGGCTTGCGCGCCCCCGGCGAAAACGCTCCCCACAACCAGCGATACGGCCGCGACTCCGGCCAGGAATCCGTAGATGCGCCCCATGCAATGAGGCTATCGCCACCGACCGCGCCAGGCGGGTCAACAGGCTGAATGCGGTTCAGTCGACTGTCGGTCGGGCGTGCCGCTCGACGTCATACATTCCGAGGTGCCTCTCCGAGGGCGTCAGCGGCGTGTTCGTATCGCGAACCATCCAGCGCCCAAGGCCAGGACCGCAAGCCCGGTCACCACCGACATCGTGGGCAATGAAAACCCAACGACCACACACCCGGCCGCGCCCACGAGCGGCACCCACCGCGGCGGGCGGTCCTGCGCCGCAGTCAATGTCGCCGCCGAAGCATTGGCGATCAGGTAGTACACCAGCACCGTGAACGACGAAAACCCGATGGTCGCACGCAGGTCGAAGGTTCCCGCGACCACCGCGACCACCGCGCCGACCGCCAACTCCGCCCGATGCGGCACGCCGAAGCGTGGATGCACCGTGGCCAGCGCCCCTGGCAGATATTTGTCGCGCCCCATCGCAAGCACCGTGCGCGAAACCCCGAGTATCAGCGCGAGCAGCGATCCGGCCGCCGCGAGCACCGCCCCCACCCGGACCAGCGGTGCCAGCCCCGAAGCCCCGGCCGTCGAGACGACTCTGGCCAGCGGATCAATCGCATGCGCGAGCCCCGCCGACCCGAGCACCGCCAGCGATGCGATCGCCACCAGCGCGTAGACCGCCAGCGCGAGTCCGAGCGCGATCATGATGGCCCGTGGAATCGTGCGTCGCGGCTCGCGCACCTCCTCGCCGAGGGTCGCGATGCGGGCATATCCCGCGAAGGCGAAGAACAGTAATCCGGCCGCCTGCAAGACCGCGCGCGGCCCGATCCGATCCGGCAAAGCTGTTGCGGTGGAATGGTTTCCGAATAATCCGACGCCGACGACCACCGCCAGCACCGCCAACACGACCCCCACGATGATCCGGGTGGCCAATGCTGATTTCTGCACGCCGGTGTAGTTGATCGCGGTGATCGCGACAACCGCCGCGACCGCGACGATCCGCGAATGGTCCGGCCACGCGTAGTCGCCGACCGTCAGCGCCATCGCCGCGCACGATGCGGTTTTACCAGCGACGAATCCCCACCCGGCGAGATATCCCCAAAACGCACCCAGGCGCTCACGCCCATACACATACGTCCCGCCCGATACCGGATACTGCGCCGCCAGCCGCGCCGAGGAGGTCGCATTGCAATACGCGAGCAGTGCGGCCACTGCCAAGGCCAGTAGCAGCCAACTACCCGCCGCCGTCGCTGCGGGCGTGAGCGCGGCGAAGATACCCGCGCCGATCATCGACCCGAGCCCGATGACCACCGAGTCGGTGAGTCCGAGCCTGCGCCGCAGCGCGTCGCCATGCGTTGCCATGGTTGCATCATCGACCACACCGCCGTCGACCACGAGTCGAGCCGCCCCGGAAATGCAAAACGCCGCCAGGTCGGTGAACCTGGCGGCGCTGAGCCGCCGGACGCCACGCCAACGTCACGACTCGGGTGCCGACGTCCCACAAGCGCCTCTCGGCGAGTGGTCGCTCGAAGCGACGAATGGGGTGAGGCCCGGGGCTGTCCGGACGCCGACTGCGGTGGTCAACGGTCTGTCGCCCCGATCTATTCCACGAAGCCCGATGTGATGTACGCGACGGTTGACCGCACACTGTTGTTTTCTTGACTAATTCCAGAAAACGCGCAAACATCGGATGTATGCACACCAACGTCACCGACCCCCGCGAGCAATTGCGCGCGGCCGGCCTGCGGGTCACCGCGCCGCGGGTCGCGGTACTGAATGCGGTCGCGTACCGGCCGCATTCGGACGCCGATCGACTGGCCGCTGCTGTCCGCGAATCCCTGGGCTCGGTGTCCACGCAGGCCGTCTACGACGTGCTTCGGGCCTGCGTAAACGCCGGAATCCTGCGGCGCATCGAACCGGCCGGTTCGCCCGCGCTGTATGAGACCAGGACCTCGGACAACCACCACCACCTGGTGTGCCGAAGCTGCGACACGGTCGTCGATATCGACTGTGTCGTGGGCGCAGCCCCCTGCCTGGAACCCGAGGACGCGCATGGGTTCGTGGTCGACGAGGCAGAAGTCGTCTTCTGGGGTCTGTGCCCGATCTGCCGTACGTCCGAGCCGGGACGTAGCCACTCAGAAGGAGGCCGCCGATGACCAACCCGACCACCACCAACACCGGAACGCCGGTACCGAGCGATAACGAATCGCTCACCGCGGGTACTCAGGGCCCGATCCTGCTGCACGACCACTACCTCATCGAAAAGCTCGCCCAGTTCAACCGGGAGCGGGTACCGGAGCGGATCGTGCACGCCAAGGGCGCGGGTGCCTACGGCGAGCTGGTGGTGACCAATGACGTGAGTCGCTACACCAAGGCCAAGCTGTTCCAGCCGGGTGCGCGCACCGAATCGCTGGCTCGGTTCTCCACCGTCGCGGGCGAACAGGGCAGCCCCGACACCTGGCGCGACCCGCGTGGTTTCGCGGTGAAGTTCTATACCGAGGACGGCAACTACGACCTCGTCGGCAACAACACCCCGATCTTCTTCATCAAGGACCCGATCAAGTTCCCGGACTTCATCCGCTCACAGAAGCGCCTGCCGGGTAGCGGACTGCGCGATCACAATATGCAGTGGGATTTCTGGACCCTGCGTCCGGAGACCGCCCACCAGGTCACCTGGCTGATGGGTGACCGAGGCATCCCGAAGACCTACCGGCACATGAACGGCTACGGCTCGCACACCTACCAGTGGATCAATGCCACGGGCGAGCGCTTCTGGGTGAAGTACCACTTCAAGACCGATCAAGGCATCGACTATCTGACCCAGGCCGAGGCGGATCGGCTCGCCGGCGCGGACGCCGACTACCACCGCCGTGACCTGTACGCGGCGATCGAGCGCGGCGAGTCGCCGAGCTGGACGCTGTACGTGCAGGTCATGCCCGTCGCCGAGGCCGAGGGCTACCGCTTCAACCCGTTCGACCTGACCAAGGTGTGGTCGCATCGGGATTACCCGCTGATCGAGGTCGGCAAGTGGACCCTGAACCGCAATCCGGCCAACTACTTCGTCGATATCGAACAGGCCGCCTTCGAACCCTCGAATGTCGTTCCCGGCATCGGCTTTTCGCCCGACAAGATGTTGCTCGGCCGGGTCTTCGCCTACGCGGACGCGCACCGCTACCGCATCGGCACCAACTACGCGCAGCTGCCGCCGAACCGCGCAAGGGCCGCGGCGGTGAACTCCTATTCCAAGGAGGGGGCGATGCGCTTCGACTACAACGACGCGAATGTGCCTGTCTACGCACCGAATTCGTTCGGCGGTCCGCATGCGGATCCCGAGCGGGCACCCGATGGCGGCAGCTGGGAATTCGATCCCGTCTTCGTACGCGCGGGCTATATCGAGCACGCCGAGGATGGCGACTTCACCCAGGCGGGCACCCTGGTCCGTGAGGTCTTCGACGACGAGCAGCGAGATCGCCTGGTGGACAACATCATCGGCCATATACTCGGCGGTGTGCGTGAGCCGGTGCTGTCCCGTGTCTTCGAGTACTGGAAGAACGTGGACGCCGAACTCGGCAAGCGCGTCGAGGAAGGTGTCCGCACCGGACTGGCAGGCTGAAAGCTCAGGTCCGAAAAAAGCTCCGCCCCTGACCATTTCGGTCGGAGGCGGAGTTTTTTTGTTTATGGGGGCTGGAATCCACGCCGCCCCGGGGCTCGGAACTACAGCAGGCCCCACCAGTAGAGCAGGCAAGCCAGCACCCAGACAACCACGGTTTCCATCGCCGCTCCCATTCTTCTTGGCGCCCTCATCCTCCATCATCCGCTGATTCGCGCCAGCGCGCCGCAAACTTGTCGGGATCTTCCGCAAAATGACCCGACTACCTGCGGTTTTTCTCCTGCAAGGTCTTCTTAAGTGCCCAACAAGCCCGTGACGGCATTGTTTGTGTCAACACCGCGAAACAAGCCACCACCTGGGGTGGGGAACCGGACTCGACCTGTTCACGAGGGGTAACAGGTCGCGTCACGGGGGTAGTGCCAGCCGGACCGGTCCACGAGGGGTGACCGGCCCGGCTGGCGCTTAATCGGGGGCGACCACTTCGGATGGCTCTTCCCGGAGCTGACCGGCGCATATAGTCGCCGCTGCCGAAGGTAACCATTGGGTGCGCGCCGACGATCCCATCCAAGGGTGTATGTGGCCGGGCCGGTTCACGAGGGGTGACCGGCCCGGCCGGGCCTGGAGCGGTCGGGCGATCGTCTCGAGCGAGTAGTCGGGCAGTTCGTAGCTCTCGGTCTTGGTGGGCATCTTCATCACGAGGGGTGGTGTCGAGTGCGTTCAGACGGGGGACATCGGTGGTGCGGATTTCGCCGGTGAACCGCGCCGATCTCTTCCAGTTGCCCGTGCAGCGGCTGCTCACAACGCTTTGGACCGCGTATTTCGTCGAGATGACCGCACGTTGACAAGCGGATAAGAGTCTGCTTACCACGCATTTGGGACGACCGGGGACATATCGGAACGGTCGCGCGTCGCCTCGGCGCGCCGCCTTCCGGAATTTCGCAGCGGCGGTGCACAGTGAGCAGGAGCAGACAGCAACACTTGGCAACGTCGCCGCACCACCGCAGGACACATCGCCGCGTCAGGTTGATGGCGGCCGGGCACCAGGTTGCGGATGTGGAGCGATCCGCCGACCGCCCTTCGCGCCGCCGGTCGGTGCCGATCCGTCGCGACGCCGGGTGCACCTACGAGAAGTCTCGGGAGGTACGGATGGATGCGTTTGTGATCGTTGGCTTGCTCGCCCTGGTCTGCGGGCTACTAGCGGTCATTGCCTGCGCGGTGTGGTGGCCGACCCCGGACCGCCAGGCCAAACAGCGCAAACGGTTCCGCCCCCGACCTATGCGGGCCGGGGGCGGAACCGTTCGTCTCAACCACGAGTCGGGGTGACAGGATTTGAACCTGCGACCTCTTCGTCCCGAACGAAGCGCGCTACCAAGCTGCGCCACACCCCGTGAAGCGAACCTGCAGTAGCTTACAACAGCTCACGTCCAGACGTTAAACCCGCAGGTCAATTAGCCTCCATGGGGTCTAATGCTGGTAAAGATGCGCATCGCGGTGGCCGCGTCGACGGCATTGGGGACACCGGTGTCGGCCGCGATCACCATGACGAAATTGCCGCTGTCGGTGGGGGTGGCGAAGGTATAGACCGAATACTCCGTCGCGCAGCCCGGATTGACCTTGGTCGCGGTCCCCTTGGTCTCCACGAACATGCCCTGTTGGGAGCCGTCGAGCGAGCGGAGCGGCTGCGCGGCGCCCGGAGTGCCACCCGGTGAGTTGGTGTAGGCGATCTTGGCGGTCCGGGTGCCGAGTTCGGTTGCCGCGGTTGCCGAGTCGGTGTCCTTGGAGCCGGTCAGGAAGGCCACGGTGCGGGTCGAGCCGGGGCAGTAGCTTTTACCCTCGGTGGCCAGCCCTTTGCCGGTGACGGCATTGGGTGGTTCCCCGAAGCCGCCGACCTTGCCGTCGGGCGCCACCGTCCAGTCGGCCGGTACGTCATAGGCGGCACCGAGATCCGAGGCCACCACGACCTGGTAGCCGGGCACCACCGGGGTCTCATGATTGGCGGGGGCGTGCTTGGTGGTGGTCGGCTGCGTCGAGGTGTGCGAATTCGTGGGGGTGAGTGCGCTCACCATCGACGGAACCGGATTCTGCGCGGTGGTGTCGACCGATCCGCGGTCGGCCGTGACGACCGCCGCTGTCGCCCCGCCCGCGACCACGAGCATCGCGGCCGCGGCGGCGATCCATGCGGTGCGCCGACTGCGGTTCGGTCGGTTCGTGCTAGACATGGCGGCCGGATCCGAGGCGAAACGATCACTGAAGAACGCATTCGAGCCACCGCCATGGGGTGCCCGCATCCCGCTGCTTGGTCCGAAGGGGGTTGCACCGGGCTGGAATTGCGTCGTCGAGCCCGCCTGCCATGACGAAACGGGTTGCTGCGGCTGCGGCATCCATTGCAACGTCGGATCGAATTGGCCCGGCGCATTTGCCGTTTGCCGTTCGGGCCGCCACGGTATCGGCAAATCCGGTGCCACACCGCCGTTCCACGGTATGGCCCTTGGTTCGGGGCCGAACGGCGACAGCACGGCCGGATCGACCTGGACCGGCGCGCCGAATGTGCCCTGCGACGCGTCGATCCCCGACTCAGTGGGATCGGGCGGCCCGAATGCGGGCTGTCCTAGCGCAGGGCCGAATTGCTCTGCGCCATAAGGCTGTTGCTGATATGGCGTACGAGCTTCGCGCCGGTCGTCGGAATCACTCACGACTGGGCCTCGTCGGCGCTCGCCGCCGTCGTGCACGATTGCGCGCTGTGTTTATGGTTCACTCGCTGGCGCTCGCTCACACTCTCCCCTGCCTGACGTCAGTCTCGGCAAAGGACCTTAGCGGAACTCAGCGGGCGATGGCTTCCGAGGGTGAAACGCCCTGTCCGCTATCGGTATTGGGACGCTTCGGCGGTGCGGCGACCAGGGTCAGCAGCGTCGCCTCGGGGCGGCAGCAGAAACGGTACGGCGCCCACGGCGAGGTGCCCAGACCCGCGGAGACGTGCAACTGGGTGTGCGCGCCCCACTTGGACGAGCCCTTCACCCGCGAGCGATCGATACCGCAGTTGGTGACCAGCGCACCGTATCCGGGCAGGCACAGTTGGCCGCCGTGTGTATGTCCGGCCATGACCAGGTCGTAGCCGTCCTCGGCGAAACGGTCCAGCACCCGGGGTTCCGGGGAGTGGGTCAGGCCGATGCTCAGCACGGCGAGCGGGTTGGGCGCACCCGCGACGGTCTCATACCGGTCGCGCTGTAGATGCGGATCGTCGACGCCCGCGCTCGCGATGCGAATGCCCGCGACCTCGACGTCGCGGCGGACGTGGGTCAGATCGAGCCAGCCGCGCTCGGTGAAGGCCGCGCGCAGATCCTTCCACGGCAGCGGCGCACCGTACACGCGGCGGTGATCCTTCTTGAAGTATTTCGCCGGATTCTTCGGTACCGGCGCGAAGTAGTCATTGCTGCCGAAAACGAAAAGGCCCGGACGGGAAAGCAATCCGCCGAGGGCCTGGACCACCGCGGGCACCGACTTCTGGTGCGAAAGATTGTCACCGGTATTGATGACCAGATCCGGCTCCAGCCGATCCAGCTCCCGCAGCCACTGCTGCTTGAGCTTCTGACCAGGCATCATGTGCAAATCGCTGATGTGCAGCACCCGTAGTGACGACGAGCCCGGCTGCAGGACGGGCATCGTGGACTCGCGCAGTATGAAGGCGTTTCGTTCGATCAGCGAGGCGTAGCCGATACCGGCCACCGCGGCCCCGGCGGCTCCCAATGCGGTTCGTCGGATGGCGGAGGTCCAGATTACGGGCATTTGCCCAGCATAGGTGACCCCGGTGCGGAACGCCGAGTGTGTTTCCGCACAAGCGGGCAGGTTATTCGAGCGACCTGCAAGCAATCGCCGGCGGCGAGCGTGCCGAATGCGGGTCGAACGCAGAATGTAGTGGGCCGGGAACGGGGAAACGGCTACCGTGTGGCACATGTCGGAACTCAAATCGCAGCTGCGTGCGGATATGACCGCCGCGATGAAAGCCAAGGACACGCTGCGCCTCGCCACCCTCAGGATGCTGCTCGCCGCCATCCAGACCGCGGAGGTCGCGGGCTCGCAGGCACGTGAGCTCTCCGACGCCGAGCTCATTGCCGTACTGCAGAAAGAGGCGAAGAAGCGCAGCGAGTCGGCCGAGGTCTACGCCCAGGCCGGGCGTGGTGAACTGGCCGCCAACGAACATGCCGAGGCGCGCATCATCGATGAATATCTGCCGACGCAGCTGACCGATGCGGAGGTGGCCGATGTCGCGGATACCGCGATCGCGCAGATCGCTCAGGAACTCGGCGAGCGGCCGGGTATGCGGCAGATGGGCCAGGTCATGAAGGCCGCCACCGCGATCGCCGCCGGTAAGGCCGATGGCTCCCGGCTCTCGGCCGCCGTGAAGTCGCGCCTGTAGCCGTCGCAATAACAAAGGCCGCCGATCCGGGATGCCGGGTCGGCGGCCTTCGTATTGTCGAGGTGCTGGGTTACCGAGGTGCTGGGAATCCCGGAATATTCGGCAATCCCGGAATACCAGGAATGCCCGGAATCGGAAGTCCGGGTGCCGGCGCGGGACCGGGTGGCGGTGCCGGCGCTCGTTCCGTCCCATCGCTGATATAGATCGTGATCACCGACCCGGGAATCGCCGAACCATTCGGCGCGGTCCCCATCACGGTTCCCTTCGGTGGCGCACCCGCGCCGTTCACCGCCGAGACCTGGAAGCCCGCGGACGCCAGCGCGGCGGTTGCCTGACCTTGCGTCATGCCCGCGACATCGGGGACCTGAGCCTGATTGGATCCACGCACATACTTGTCGTCCAGCGGTGGCAGCGCGGGCGGCGGGAAGTTCCCGATCACCGGCTTGACCGCATTGAACCAGGTGCGGGCGGGTTCATTACCACCGAAGAGATTGCCGTCGCCGCAACCACGCAGCGGGAACGAGCAGATTTCACCGGGTGTCGGGCTGTCGCCGTAGATGTAGGCCGCGGCCGCGAGCGCATTGGTGAAGCCGAGAAACGCCGAGGAGCGGTGGCTCTCGGTGGTTCCCGTCTTGGCCGACAGCGGCAGATTCCATCCGGTGGACTGTGCCGCACCGGCGGCCGTACCGCTGACGTCGTCCTTACTCAGGGCGTTGGCCAGGGTGTTCGCCAGTCCGGGATCGACGACCTGCTCGCACGCCTGCTGAGTGAGCGGCACCGTCTTACCGGTGCGGTCGATCACCTCTTTGATCGGCGAGGGCGGGCACCACCGGCCGCCGGAACCCAAGGTGGCGGCCACATTCGACAGCTCCAGCGGGTTGATCGCGACCGGGCCCAGAGTGAACGAGCCGAGGTTCTGGTCCTTGATCATGTCCGCCAGGCTCTGGTTGCCGTGGCCCGAGCTGCCTGCCTCGGTGTAGGAGCGCATGCCGAGGCGCACTGCCATATCGACGGTCGGGGTGACCCCGACGGCCTGGATCAGCTTGACGAACGCGGTATTCGGTGAGGTGGCCAGCGCCTCGGTCACCGACATCGGCGACTTGTAGTTACCCGCGTTCTGCACGCAGTAGGTCGCCGGCGGGCAGCCGCGCGCACCACCGTTACCCATGCCCTTTGCCTCGAACCGGCCGGGCACATCGAGTTGGGCGTTGATACCGAGGCCCTTTTCCATGGCCGCGGCCGTGGTGAAGATCTTGAAAATCGAGCCCGCGCCGTCACCGACCATCGAATACGGCTGTGGCTGCACCGTTTCGTTGGCATCGCGGTTCAGGCCGTAGGTGCGGCTGCTGGCCATGGCGAGCACCGGATGCGAATCCTGGCCGGGGCCGACCACCGACATCACCTGTGCGACGTCGTCGAGGTTCGGGTTCGCGGCTTCGGTCACCGAGCGCTTCACCGAATCCTGCAGCGCCGGATCGAGCGTGGTCTTGATCGTGAAGCCACCGGTATTGATCTGCTCGCGGCTGATACCGGCATTGGCCAGATATTGCAGCGCGTAATCGCAGAAGAAGCCGCGATCGTTGGCGGCGATACAGCCGCGTGGCAGCCCCTTCGGCTCGGGCAGCACGCCGAGCGGTTCGGACTTGGCCTTGCGGAACTCCTCGGCCCGGCTGGGGATGTTCTGGATCAGCGTGTCCAACACGGTATTGCGGCGCTGCAGCACACCCTCGGGATTGGTGTAGGGATTCAGCTTGGAGCTGGACTGCACCATGCCCGCGAGCATCGCCGACTGCGGCACATTCAGATTTGCGGCGTCGACGCCGAAGTAGGTCTGCGCCGCGTCTTGGATGCCATAGGAGGAGTTGCCGAACGGGACGAGATTCAAGTATCGGGTGAGGATCTCATCCTTGGTCAGCTCCCGGTCCAGGGTGAGCGCCATCCGGATCTCGCGCAGCTTACGCGCGGGCGTGGTCTCGATGGCGGCCCGGCGCTCGGCGTCGGTTTTGGCGACGACGAGAAGTTGAAAGTTCTTCACGTACTGCTGATCGAGGGTGGACGCACCCTGTTGCACCTCGCCGCTGCTCGTATTGGTGACGAAGGCGCGCATGGTGCCTGTCCAGTCCACCCCCGCGTGCTCAGCGAAGCGCCGGTCCTCGATGGAGACGATCGCCAACTTCATATCGTTGGAGATCTTGTCGCTGGGGACCTCGAAGCGGCGTTGCTCGTACAGCCAGGCGATGGGCGTTCCGTTCGCGTCGACCATGGTCGAGACGGCGGGGACGGTGCCCTCCACCAACTCCGCGGACACATTGTCGACGGCGTCGGCGGCGCGGTTGGAAACGAACCCGAAACCGCCTGCGAGAGGGAACAGCAACCCGGCGACGAGCACGGCGGCCAGCGCGCAGCTGCCGGACAGCCGCGCGAGCGTATGTGTGATCGGCACGAGCCCAGACTACGGGGTCCCGATTCGGCGCTCTCGGGTGTGTTTGCGAGTAACGGCGGATCCTGGAGTTCTCGCGCGACCGCGGCGAGTGAGCAATAGATACAGCCCGCATGGGGGCTGGCGGAGCCGAGTGCCGGCGAGGCGCAGCCTGGCCCGATCGGGCGTGTCGCGAGATGAATTCCGGCGTGTCGCGAAGGAGCGAGCGGCGGGGTCGAGTCGACCGCCCGGTTCTAGATCACGGTTGCAGGGACGGACGTACCAAAAAGTCTCGGGACGGTCTTGCGCAGAGCCCATACCTTTACCTAGATTGAGAACCCAGTGTGATAGAGCTAACACTCAAAGTGGAATGTGGTGCAGTTCGCAGTGGGGTTTGGGTTGCTGCGAGACTGACACGCGATTCTGGAGCGCCGTTGACCCGGTGTTCGGACTGCAAAGGGGCACACCAAATGCACATGACAACCCCCATCGCTCGATTGGACGTAGAGCAGGCCGAAGCAAGGATCGCCTGGGTAGCCCAGGCTCGATGCAAGGAAGTAGACCCTGATCAACTGTTCGTTCGCGGCGCGGCGCAGCGCAAGGCGGCGACGATTTGCAGGCACTGCCCGGTATTGATGCAGTGTGGGGCCGATGCGCTCGACAATCGAGTCGAATTCGGCGTGTGGGGTGGTATGACCGAGCGGCAGCGTCGTGCGCTGCTCAAGCAGCACCCGGAGGTGACGTCCTGGGCGGACTTTTTCCAAGCTCAGCGTCAACATCAGATCGCAATTTAATCCTGGAAATCAAACCGAGCCCGCGATTGCGGGCTCGGCTCAATTAACGGGTCTATATCAAACCGGCATCAGAATGATACGGCGGCACAGTCGATTTCGCCGCCGAGCACGCCTCAGACGGTCACCTCGGCCGGGTGCGCATCGGTGAGTTGCGCACCGACGGCACGTAGCGCCTCCAAATCGGAAACCTCGAAGGGCAGCGCGGTCACCGAGGTGATCGGCACCCGCGGATGTGCACCGGTGAACCGGTGCAGCAAATGCTGTTCGCGCTTCGCGGTGGCGACCCGCTGGGCGTGGATGCGCAGTACCGCGGCGGTCTGCGGATCGGATTCGGCGAGTTGATCGGCGGCGGTCACCGCGTGATCGGCGGACAGCGCGCTGAGCACCGGATGGGTCCGGTTCAAGATCAGTCCGGCCAGCGGCATGCGTTCGGTTGAAAGGCGGTCGACAAAGAAGGACGCCTCGCGCAAAGCATCCGGTTCGGCGGCCGCGACCACAAGAAAGTGCGTGCCCGGGTTGGACAGCATCGCGTAGGTGCGGTCCGCGCGATCTTGGAAACCACCGAACAGCGATTCCAGTGACTGCAGGAAATACGACGCGTCCTTGAGCATCTGGCCGCCGACAATGGTCGATACAGCGCGCACGGCCAGGCTCATCGCACCGGTGACGAGCCGAGTGACGCCGCGTCCGGGAGCCATGATTACCCGGATCATCCTGCCGTTCAAGAAGTTTCCGAGCCGCTTGGGCGCATCGAGGAAATCGAGGGCATTGCGCGAGGGCGGAGTGTCGACCACGATCAGGTCCCACTCCTTGCGTCCGGCCAACTGACCGAGCTTCTCCATCGCCATGTACTCCTGCGTACCGCTGAAGGAGGAGGCGACCGTCTGATAGAAGGGGTTGGCGAAAATCTGCTCCGCCTTCTCCGGACTGGTGTGTTCGAGCACCATATCGTCGAAGGTGCGCCGCATATTGAGCATCATCGCGTGCAATTCGCCCTTGGCCTCCGGGCCGAGCGCTACGCGCTGCGGAGCGTTGTCCAGATCGGCGACGCCGAGTGACTGGGCCAGCCGACGTGCCGGGTCGATGGTGAGCACCACAACCTTGCGACCCTGCTCGGCCGCGCGCAACCCGATTGCCGCCGCGGTAGTGGTCTTACCGACGCCGCCCGAACCGCAGCACACCACAACCCGCGCGCTGCGGTCGCCGATAATGCTCGAAATATCCAACGGCGCGGGCACATTCGGATTACTCATCGGACCCCCTGCTTGCTCAGATGTTCGGCGAGTTCATAGATGCCACCGAGGTCCATGCCGTCGGTGAGCGCGGGCAGATACATCCGCGACACATTCACCTTCGCGAGTTCGGCGGCGCTTTCGTCCTGCGCTCGCAAAGTGGCCGAATGCTCGACGGTTTCGGTGATCAGGCCCTGGAAGTCCTGGTCCGACAGGGAAATTCCGGCCTCGGTGAGTCCCGAGCGAATGGCGTCACGGTCGATATCGCCCCGCGCCGCCTTATTACGCACTTCGGCGGGGAGTTGGCCCTTGGCCGCCCGGTTCACGATGACGGTCCCGATCCGCAGGTCATTTGCGGTGAGTTCGGCGACCGCGTCGGCGGTTTCCTGTACCGGCAGCGCCTCGAGCAGTGTGACCAGGTGGATCATCGTCTGATCGGAGTGCAGCAGATTCGAGACGCCCTCGGCCTGCGAGGCGATCGGCCCGCCCTTCGCCACCTCGACCATGGCCTGGGTGACATCGAGGAAGCTGGCGATCCGTCCGGTAGGCGGTGCGTCGACGACGATTTCGTCGAATACGGGTTTGCCCTGCTTATCCACCCGGACCGCGCATTCCTTGATCTTGCCGGTCAGAATCACATCGCGCAGACCGGGTGCGATCGTGGTGACGAATTCGATGGCGCCGACCCGGCGCATCGCCCGCCCGGCGAAGCCCAAGTTATAGAACATATCGAGGTATTCGAGAAAGGCGTGCTCGATATCGAGCGCGAGCGCGACCACTTCACCGCCGCCGTCCGCGGTGGCGATCCTGGTCTCGGTGGGCGGCAGCGGCGGCAGATCGAACAGCTGGGCAATGGACTGTCTGCTCTCCACCTCGACCAACAGCACCCGCCGTCCGCCCGCGGCGAGCGCGAGTGCCAGCGCTGCGGCGACCGTCGACTTGCCGGTTCCCCCTTTGCCGGAGACATAGTGCAAGCGGGCCTTATCCGCGCGCTCCGGCCAGCCCGTTTCCAGCCCCGGCTCCGCCGAAAAGGGCACTGCTGTTGGTACTCCCACGATCGCGAGCCTATAACCCGTTGTGGGAGCGCGCCCCGGCGATATGGTCAGTGCCTCATTTTCAGCGGATTCTGCCTCAGACAGTTCGAGCGGAACTGGCCGCAAGGTGAGATACCTGACCACAACGGGGCGAGATGACCTGTTCGCGGACGCGAGTCTCGACGACACCCGCTACCGACTGCTTGCAGGTCGCTCGACGAAAGGGCCGGACGCGGGACAGAAGGGGGCCGCGAACACGCAGCGCCGAAGACGCTGCCAAAGTTAGAGGTATGAGTGATTCGAAGGTGTGGGAGTACGCCACCGTTCCGCTGCTGACGCATGCGACCAAGCAGATTCTGGACCAGTGGGGCGCCGACGGCTGGGAGCTGGTGACCGTGCTGCCTGGTCCGACCGGTGAACAGCACGTCGCCTACCTCAAGCGCCCCAAGTAACCGAAAGGACTTGCACCTATGACCCAGTGGGAGAAGAACCTCGCCCAGCTCGGCCTGACCCTGCCGCCGGTCGTCACCCCGGTCGCCGCCTACATTCCGGCGATACGCACCGGTTCGCTCGTCTACACCTCCGGCCAGCTGCCGTTCGTGGACGGGCAGCTCGCGGCGACCGGCAAGGTCGGTGCCGAGGTCTCGCTCGAACAGGCCAAGGAGGCGGCAAAGCTCTGCGCGCTGAACGCGATCGCCGCGGTGCACGAGCTGGTCGGGCTCGACGCGGTGGTGCGCATTGTGAAGGTCGTCGGATTCGTCGCCTCCGCACCGGGATTCACCGATCAGCCGCAGGTCATCAATGGTGCCTCGGAACTGCTCGGTGCGGTCTTCGGTGATGCGGGCGTGCACGCGCGCTCTGCGGTCGGCGTTGCCGAACTGCCCCGCAGCACCCCGGTCGAGGTCGAATTGATCGCCGAAGTGCGCTAGACAGGTTCGATGACGCTCACCCATCCCGCATACGGCCAGCTGCGGCAGGTCACGCCGACCGCGGCGGTCGTGCTCGCGGACAATCCCGGCCAGATGACACTGGAGGGCACCAATACCTGGCTGCTGCGCGCGCCGGGGCAATCGGAATACGTCGTCATCGATCCGGGACCGAAGGACAAGGCGCATAGCGAGACGATCGCCCGCGCCACCGACGGCAATATCGCGCTCACCTTGATCACCCACCGGCATCACGACCACACTGGCGGGATCGACCGGTTGGTCGAGCTGACGGGCACGCCCGTGCGGGCCAGGACCACCGAATTCTTGCGCGGTTCGGCTGCGCCGCTGGTCGACGGCGAGGTGATCGAGGCCGCCGGACTGCGGATCACCGTCCTGGACACCCCCGGCCACACCAAGGATTCGGTCAGTTTCGTCCTCGACGACGCGGTGTTGACCGGTGACACCGTCCTCGGCTTCGGCACCACGGTGCTCGATGCCAGCGACGGCACCCTCGCCGATTACCTGTCATCGCTGGACAAACTGGTCGAGGTGGGCGCGGGACGCGCCCTGCTGCCCGCACACGGTCCGGATCATCCCGATCTGGAACCGATCGCGCGGTACTACATCGCACACCGACAGGAGCGGCTCGATCAGGTGCGGGAGGCCTTGCGCGAACTCGGTCCGAATGCGGGTGCGATGTCGGTGGTGCGCAAGGTCTACGCCGATGTCGACAAGCGCCTGTGGCCGGCCGCGCGTAGTTCGGTGCAGGCACAGTTGGCGTATCTGCGCGGCGCGCAGAACTAGCGATACGGGAGAGCACCGAAGCGCGCTGAGTTCATTCGGTAGATGAACTCAGCGCGCTTTTGCGCTTCAGATGTCGCGGCGTCCATCTGCCAGGACACGTCTGTACGGCGGCCGGGCGTCCCGGTCGCCGATGGGTGCGAACGTCAGCGCGCGCGGCGGGCCAGGCGCTCGGAGTCGGAGATCAGCACGCTCTTGCCCTCGAGCCGGAGCCAGCCGCGATGCGCGAAGTCGGCAAGTGCCTTGTTCACGGTCTCGCGGGAGGCGCCGACCAGCTGCGCGATCTCTTCCTGAGTGAGGTCGTGGGTGACCCGCAGCGCACCCGCCTCCTGAGTACCGAACCGCTGCGCCAGCTGCAGCAACGCCTTGGCGACCCGGCCGGGGACGTCGGTGAAGATCAGATCGGCCAGGTTGTTGTTGGTGCGGCGCAGGCGACGGGCGAGGACGCGGAGCAGTTGCTCGGCGATCTCGGGCCGCTGGTCGATCCACGACTTGAGTGCGTCACGGTCCATGGTGACCGCACGGACCTCGGTCACGGTAGTAGCGGTCGAGGTGCGTGGACCGGGGTCGAAGATCGACAGTTCACCGAACATATCCGACGGGCCCATGATGGTCAGCAGGTTTTCCCTGCCGTCCGGGGAACGCCGTCCGATCTTCACCTTTCCGGAGGTGATGATGTACAACCGGTCGCCGGGCTCGCCCTCGTTGAAGATGACATGGCCGCGCGGAAAATCCACGGGCTGCAGTTGTTTGGCTAGAGCCGCCACTGCGGTGGGCTCTACGCCTTGGAAGATGCCTGCTCTGGCGAGGGCCTCGTCCACGAATGTGCTCCTTATGGGAAATGGCTCTGTCCTGGACCGAAGCAAATCGGCCAACAGCGCAGTCTACGCGGCATTACGGCAGCGTAGTGACAGACACCACGTTAACAAGCGAATGCGAATTCAGCTGGCGCGGGCGACGTCCATTTCTTCGCCACGGGAACGGCGCCTGCGCATCCGTGCCACCGCGGCGGGCAGTCCGAGCTTCGTCAGCTCCTTCACTTCGGCGTTGCTTGCCTTGTCCAGGTACTGCTGAACCTCTTCGTCGGGTTCGAGAAGTTTACGGAGCCGATTCTCGACCCGCTCCATGCCCAGTGCAAACAGCATCAGCACCACTGGGAAGAGCACCACAGCGAGTCCTTGCATGACGAGCAGTAAACACGGTCCAGGTCTCAGATGGAACACGGCAGGAGATCTAGGAGGGCACCGTTGTGGGGTGGTTCCGTATGGTGGACGCGTGCGTGTCTCCCCCTCCACTGCTGCCGTGAGCGGGCCTGCGCCTGCCGTCGAGGCGACCGATGCGCAACCCGCCGCGGTCCCCGTTCCCAAGCGCAAATCCCGAGTGCGACAAGCGGAAACCCGGCTCGGCCTGACGCGAAGGGCCCGTCGGATGAACCGCGCTCTCGCGGTTGCTTTTCCGGACGCGCACTGTGAGCTCGATTTCACGACACCGCTCGAATTGGCGGTTGCGACAATACTTTCCGCGCAGTGCACCGATGAGCGGGTGAATCTGACTACACCCGCGCTCTTCGCCAAGTACCGGGACGCCCGTGCGTACGCCGAGGCAAACCGCGCCGAGCTGGAGGAATACCTCCGGCCGACCGGGTTCTTCCGCAACAAGACCAGTTCACTGATCGGCCTCGGACAGGCACTCGTCGAACGCTTCGATGGTGAATTACCTCACACCCTCGACGAACTGGTGCAGTTGCCCGGCATCGGCCGCAAGACTGCCAATGTCATCCTCGGCAACGCCTTCGGAGTGCCCGGCATAACGGTCGACACTCATTTCGGTCGGCTGGTGCGCCGCTGGGCGTGGACTACCGAGGAAGATCCGGTGAAGGTGGAGCACGCCATCGGCGTGCTGATCGAACGCAAGGAATGGACAATGCTGTCCCACCGCGTGATTTTCCACGGACGTCGGGTCTGTCATGCCCGCAAACCCGCATGCGGTGTCTGCATTCTGGCCAAGGACTGCCCATCGTTCGGGGTCGGGCCGTCCGATCCCGAAACCGCGGCCAAGCTGGTGAAGGGTCCGGAGGCGGAGCATCTGCTCGAGCTGGTGGGCCGGTGAGACGAATACCTGTCACGGCGCGCTTGGCGCTGGCAGGGTTGATCACCGTAGTGGCCTTGGCGGTCGCGCTGTGGCCCCGCGATAACGACGACACCACGACCAGCGGCGACCATCCGACGAATTCCCTCGCGAGCGCCTCGGTCCAGGCGCGCACCGCCGCTGGGCTCGCGAATTGCCCGGCGCCCGCGGCGGATGCGGTGGGACGCGGGCCGCTTGCCGGACTCGCCCTGACCTGTCTGTCCGACGGCAAACCGGTCGATCTGGCGGCCGCGCTCGAGGGCAAACCGGCACTACTGAACCTGTGGGCGTACTGGTGTGCACCGTGCGCCAAAGAGTTGCCGGATGTGCAGGAGTACGCTCGACGCGCCGGAAACGCGATTACCGTGCTGACCGTGCACAGCGATCCGGATGAGGCGAGGGCGCTCGCATTGCTGACCGACCTGAAGGTGACGTTACCCGGCGTTCTCGACCCGCGTGCCAAGGTGCGTATCGCGGTCGGTGCGCCCGCCGTGCTGCCGGTATCGGTGCTGTTGCGCGCGGATGGTTCGGTTGCCGAGGTGGTGGTGCGCGCCTTCGACGGCGTCAACGACATCGCCGATACGGTCGCGAATAAATTGGGAGTTGCGGCATGACCGAGATCCCCATGCCGGACAGCATCCCGCAATGGCTGCGCCGAGCGGCGGACCCGCATACCAATTCCACCGATACGCGGTCCTTGGCGAGCGTGATGCGGCGGGCCATGACGGTCAGCACCACGCCGCGGCAGGCGGCTGTGCTCGTGCTGTTCAGCGGTTCGCCGCAAGCCGATCCCGAGGCAGCGGGCGGACTGCCCGCCGACGCGGATGTGCTGCTCACCCAGCGCGCGTCCACTATGCGCCAACACCGCGGTCAGGTCGCCTTTCCCGGCGGTGCGGTCGATCCCGGCGACTCCGGTCCGATCGATACCGCCCTGCGCGAAGCCTGTGAGGAGACCGGGCTGGCGCGTGCGGGTGTAGAACCCTTCGCCATACTGCCCAAGCTGTTCGTGCCCCCGTCCCGATTCGATGTGACCCCGGTACTGGCCTACTGGCACACCCCTCGGCCGGTCCAGGTGGTCAACCACACCGAGACCGAACGCGTCGTGCGGGTGCCGCTCACCGATCTGCTCGAACCGGCGAATCGCTTCATGGTGCGCGGCAGCCTCGGCTATCAGAGTCCGGCATTCCAGGTGGACGGAATGCTGGTGTGGGGCTTGACCGGCGGCATTCTGGCGGGCATCTGCACAGCCGCCGGCTGGGAACGGGCTTGGGACCACAGCGACGTTCGGGATCTGGAGTCCGCGCTGGCGGCCGTAGGGATGACGTTATGAGCTCATCGGCATGGCTCGATATCGCGGTGCTGCTGCTCGCGCTGCTTGCCGCCTCCTCCGGTTGGCGACAGGGTGCGGTGGCGTCCGCGCTGGCCTTCCTCGGCGTCGTACTCGGCGCGGTCGCGGGCATTCTCATCGCGCCGCACATTCTGACCCACGTCGACGAGGGCAGACCGCGGGTGCTCACCGGCGTGCTGTTGATCGTGCTGCTGGTCATTGTCGGTGAGGTCGCGGGCATGGTGCTCGGCCGGGCAGCGCGCGGCGGTATGCGACATCCGTTCACCCGCAGTGTGGACAGCGCCGTCGGCGCGGTGTTGCAGGCGGTCGCGGTGCTGGTCACGGCGTGGCTGCTTGCGCTGCCGCTGGCCACCTCGTCCCAACCGGCCATCGCCGCGGCGATCAACGGTTCGAAGGTGCTCGCCGATGTCAACGAAGTCTCCCCGAATTGGCTGCGGCGGCTGCCGAACGAATTCTCCAAGCTGCTCAATACTTCCGGGCTGCCGGATGTCATCGGTCCGTTCGGCCGCGCGCCGATCGCGGCCGTCGAGCCACCGGATCCCAGTGTGCTCGCCACTCCGGTCGCGGCCTCGTTGCAACAGAGTGTGCTGCGCATCCGCGGCGTCGCGCCGAGCTGCCAGCGGGCGCTGGAGGGCTCCGGCTTCGTGATCGCGCCGCAACGGATTGTTACCAACGCTCACGTCGTCGCGGGGACCACCAGCATCACCGTTGACGCCACCAACGGACCGCTGAATGCCACGGTTGTCTTGTTCGATCCGTCCAAGGATGTCGCGGTGCTCGCGGTACCGGGGCTTACCGCGCCGGTGATCCCAACCGCGGCTATGCCGGCGCACTCCGGAGACAGCGCTATTGTGCTGGGCTACCCTGGCGGCGGTCGGTACACGGCCAGTGCCGCCCGAGTTCGCGAGACGCTGGACTTGACCGGCCCGACGATCTATCGAAACGGCACCGTCGAACGTGAGGTTTACACGGTTCGTGGCCAAGTGCGGGCAGGCAATTCGGGTGGACCGCTTGTGGATACGGATGGACAGGTACTCGGCATCGTATTCGGTGCGGCGGTAACCGACGATGACACGGGATATGTGCTGACGCTGTCCGAGGTCCATGCGCAACTGGATGCTGCTCCCAAAGCGGTCGCGCCAGTCGAGACCGGCGCCTGTGTGCTGAGCTGAAACCGGTGTGCGCCGGAGGCGGCCCATACACCGAATCACATTCGGTTACTGATTGTCGGTCCGAGCCGGCAGGTTGTTGTCGCAGCGGCTGCCTGCCCGGCGGATGTGATACCAGCTATCCGAGCAGCTTGGCCAACTCCATCGTGACGGCCTCCGGATTCTCCTGATGCGCAAAGTGACCCGCGCCCGGAATCACGACCTGGCGTCGCTGCGGTGACAAGCGGCGGCCCCGCTGGAAGGTCGCGGGCAGGATGTAGTTGTCGAGTTCACCGCGCACGGCGAGTACCGGAATGTGGATCGGTACCCGCATCGTGGCCATGAACCGCCGACCGTCCGGACGCCACTGACTGCGGAAGGCCCAGCGCTGATATTCCAGCGCACAGTGCGCCGCACCCGGAATCTGGATGGCCGAGCGCATCCGATCGGCCGTCTCGATGAATTCTGCGGTACCCGACCAGATTCGGCTCACCCGCTGCCGCAGCAGCCGTTCGACCTCGAAGCCGTCACTGGTGGTCAGCAGATGTTCGCCGTAGCGCGGCAGCTGATAGCGCAGGAAATTCGGCAGCCAGGTGCGCCGCTGGCGCCGGTCCCGCAGCACCGCGCTTTTCAGCGCGGCCGGATGCGGGGAACTCACCAGCGCGATCGAGCGCACCAGTCGTGGATGCAGCACCGCGGTCGTCCAGCACACCAATCCGCCGTCGGCATGTCCGACCAGCGTGGCCTCGGAATAGCCCATGGCGCGGATGAGTCCGGCGATATCGCCGGCCAGCGTCCAACCGTCGTAGCCACGCGGCGGTTTGTCGCTGTCGCCGTAGCCGCGCAGATCCACCGCGACCGCGCGGTAGCCGAGTTCGGCGAGTCCGGTCAACTGATGCCGCCAGGACCACCAGAGGTCGGCGAAGCCGTGCAGCAGGACGACAAGCGGTGCGTCCGGGCGCTGCGGTGCGGCCTCGACGACATGGAAGCGAATGCCGTTTGCGTGCACGTCCCGATGCGTCCACGGACCGTCGTAACGGACGCTGGACGGATCGGGAAACGAGTTCGACGACACGCCGACCGAGCCTAGTAGGGGTCTGGCCCGCCGCCTAGTCGACGTTGCCGCGCCGCCGGGATGCTACTTCGACGGATGGTCGAGCGACGTCGACGCCTCCGCGAGCGCGAGGTGCTCCTCATGCGAGCCGAATCCGCTCGGCAGCACCGTGCGCGCCTGCTTGAGCGAATCGATCGTCTTCTCCGGCGCCCGGAGTTTCTTGACCCGCAGATAGCCGAGCAGGGCCAATGTCACGGTCGCGACGATCATCAGCAGGAACACGATCAGGAACGCCACCCAGCGCACCAGCCAGACATCGAGCAGTTCGGCGAGGAAGAAGAAAAAGAAGAAGGTGCTGAACAGCAGGACGGTCAGCGCGAGGATGAAGTAGACGCTGCCCTGCAGCGCCTTCTTGATTTCCCCGGTCACCTCGGCCTTGGCCAGCTCGACCTCGGCCCGGACCAGCGTCGACATCTGCTCGGTGGCATCGCGGACCAGGGTGCCGAAGCTCGCCGACCCGACCGGGTTGGCATCCGAGAGGGGAATCGAGGTGACAGTGCGGTCGCGACGCGACTCGTCCCCGTTACCGCCGTTTGCGAAACTCACTTGGTCGACCCTTCTCCCTGTCCCGGCACTGCTTGCGCCTCTGTCTGTCGTTGTAGCGCACGCGCGTCCCGCCGCGCCTGGTGGACACGCCCACGCCGCAACAGTAGCGCCGAACCCGCGAGCGACGCCGCCATTGACGTCACCAACACCGCGGCCTTCGCCAATTCGACGGACGAGCCGTCGCCGACGTCCGCGAGCGCGAGTTCTGCCACCAGAAGGCTAACGGTGAAGCCGATCGCACCGAGCACCGAGAGGGCGAACATGTCTCGGTAGCCCAGGCTGGCCGGTCGCTTCGCGATGCCCAATCGGATTGCCACGCAGCTGATTCCGAAGATCCCCAAGGTCTTGCCCAGCAGTAATCCGACGATTATGGCCAGTGCCAACCGGTCGCTGAACAGCTGGTGGAAAACCTTGCCGTCCAACGGAACTCCGGCGGCGAACAGCGCGAACAGCGGTACACAGAGCCCGGCCGAGATCGGCTGGATCATATGCTCGAGTCGCATTGCCGGGGCCTCGGTCTCGCCCGGGTCCTTGCGCACCCTGGTGAGCAGGCCGAGCACGACACCGGCCAGGGTGGGGTGGATACCGGCCTCGTGCAGCGCGTACCAGGAGACCAGCGCCAGCGGCACATAGAGCAGCGGTGTGGAGATTCGCCGGTGCTGGGCCAGCGCCCACACCGCGAAACAAGCCCCAGCGGCCGATAGCCACAACGCCGAGATTGTCGTGGTGAACAGCACCGCGATCAGGATGATGGCGAGCAGATCGTCGACCACCGCGAGGCTCAGCAGGAAGACCCGCGCACTGGCCGGGATCCGTGATCCGGTCATGGCCAGTACCGCCAGTGCGAACGCGATATCGGTCGCCACGGGAATCGCCCAGCCCCGGTCCATCCCGTCGACGCCGAATCCGACCGCGAATGCGATCAGCGCCGGGGTGAGCACGCCGCCGACCGCCGCGATGATCGGCAGCACCGCCCGCTTCGGATCGGCGAGCTCGCCGACCACCAGCTCCCGTTTGAGCTCCAACCCGGCGACGAAGAAGAAGACCGCGAGCAGACCGTCCTTGGTCCAGTCGGCGACGGTCAGATCCAGATGCAGTGCCTTGATCGGCAGGGCGTACTCGGTGACGGTGAAGTAGGTCTGGCCCCACGGCGAATTCACCCACAGCAATGCGCTGGCAGCCGCGATCAGCAGTATCGCGCCACCAACGGTTTCGGTACGTAGGTAGCGCGTCAACTCCGAGCGCATTTGGGTGATCACGGGAACCTTCCGCCAGCGTGGACTCCGACCGCGACCGCGTAATCCCACCGATCCGGTTCTCGGGTACACGACCACGTGCCGACCAGGCTTCCCGGCACACCTTACGCAATTCTAACGGGTATGGCCGGTGACGGATTGGCGTCACCGGCCTTGAGATGCGCCGTTTCGGTGCGGTCTCAGGCGCGACTGGCCCGGATCGCCTCGAAGACATTCGGATCGACCAGGGTCGAGGTGTCGCCCAGGTCGCGGCCCTCCGCGACATCGCGCAGCAGTCGCCGCATGATCTTGCCACTGCGGGTCTTGGGCAGCTCGGGCACCACGTGGATCTCACGTGGCCGGGCGATCGGGCTGATCTCCCGGGACACCTCCGCTTTCAGTTCGTCGATCAGCGCGTTGCCGGTGTTCTTGGCCTCGGTCGTCAGGATCACGAATGCGACGATGCCCTGTCCGGTGGTCGCATCGCTGGCGCCGACCACGGCGGCCTCGGCCACCCCGGAGTGCCCGACCAGTGCGGATTCGACCTCGGCGGTGGAGATGCGGTGACCCGATACATTCATCACATCGTCGACGCGGCCCAGCACCCACAGATCGCCGTCGGCATCGAGTTTGGCGCCGTCACCGGCGAAGTACCAGCCCTGTTCGGCGTAGCGCTCCCAGTAGGTGGCCCGGTAGCGGTCCATATCGCCCCAGATGCCGCGCAGCATCGACGGCCATGGCTGATCGAGCACCAGATAGCCATTGGCCTCGGTCTCGCCGAGTTCGACCGCCTTGCCCTCTTCGTCGACGACCTTCGCCGAAATCCCGGGCAGCGGGGTCATCGCGGCGCCCGGCTTGGCGGCGGTGACGGCTGGCAGCGGGGAGATCATGATCGACCCCGTCTCGGTCTGCCACCAGGTGTCCACGATGGGTGCGGAGTTCGCGCCGATCACCTCGCGGAACCAGCGCCAGGCCTCCGGATTGATCGGTTCGCCGACGCTGCCCAGCACCCGGATGCTGGAAAGATCGTGGGCGGCCGGAATCTCTTTGCCCCACTTCATGAATGTGCGCACCAGTGTCGGCGCGGTGTAATAGATCGTTACGCCGTACTTTTCGACGATATTCCAGTGCCGGTGCTCATCGGGGAAGTTCGGCGTGCCCTCGTAGACGACCTGCGTAGCGCGGTTCGACAGCGGTCCGTAGACGATGTAGCTGTGTCCGGTGACCCAGCCGATATCGGCGGTGCACCAGTAGATGTCCTGTCCGGCCTTGTGATCGAAGACATTGTGGTGGGTGTAGGACGTCTGGGTCAGATATCCGCCGCTCGTGTGCAGGATGCCCTTGGGTTTACCGGTGGTGCCGGAGGTGTAGAGGATGAACAGCGGATGTTCGGCGTCGAAGGCCTGTGCCTGGTGCTCGGGGGAGGCCTGCGCGACGGTCTCGTGCCACCACAGGTCACGGCCCTCGGTCCAGGGCACCTCGATATCGGTGCGGCGCACCACCAGAACGTGCTCGACACTGTGCGGCACATCACCATTGGCGTAGAGCGCCTCGTCGACAGCCTGCTTGAGTGGTGCGGCCTTACCGCGACGCCACTGACCGTCGGTGGTGATGATCAACCGGGCGCTGGCGTCGTCGACGCGCTGGCGCAGTGCGGTCGGGGAGAATCCCGCGAATACCACCGAATGGGTCAGTCCGAGCCGGGCGCAGGCCAGCATCGATACGATCGCTTCGGGAACCATCGGCATATAGATGGCGACCCGGTCGCCCGCTTCCAGCCCGAGTTCGGTCAGATAGTTTGCGGCGCGGGAAACTTCGGCGAGGAGGTCGGCGTAGGTGATGTCGCGGGAGTCGCCCGGTTCCCCCTCCCAATGGATGGCGACCTGATCGCCGTGCCCGTCGAGCACATGGCGATCCACGCAGTTGAAGGCGACATTGAGCTTGCCGTCGACGAACCATTTCGCGACGGGGGCGTCACTCCAGTCGAGTACCCGCGTCCAGGGCTGCTCCCAATGCAGCCGGTCGGCCTGTTCGGCCCAGAACGCGTCGCGATCCGCTGCAGCCCGCTGGTACAACGACGCGTCGGCATTCGCCGCCGCGACGAACTTCGCGGTCGGCGGATACGAGTCCAGGTGGTCGGTGGTTTCGGTCATCTCGTCTCTTCCTCACATAGCCCCGTGGTGCTGGCAGTCGCAGTCGATTTCGACAGTAACGAATTGTGAATCGCCATGAGCGACCGCTTGCAGGTCGCGCGAAAGGATCTGCCCGCGCACGGTGTGTCCAACGGGTTTCCATCCCGTCATCGCGGCGGGCTTCCTGCCCGATCCGCTGACAGACCGGGCCTGCGGTAGCTATCCTCGATAAACCAGCAGCTCCGGGTACCGGAAGCCCCAACGGAGGCAAACTTCCGGCGGATGCTCGTTCTCTCCTTAATTTTTAGCGTGTTTCGGTGATGTTGCCGGATTGATAACGAGTGGAACGAACCTCTGTCGATCCGGTGACAACGCTGCTTCGAATAGCTAACGTCCCAGGCATTCCAAGGCGGATCGAGTCGAGGCGCGCTGGGCAGATCTCATGCGTCGTCGCGGATCCCCTTCGCCTGTCTCGAAATCGGGAGAACGCGTTGAGATTCAACAGAGCTACAGCGTTGACCGCGGCAGTCCTGCTGGCCACAAGCCTGGGATTGTCCGCATGTTCGTCGAGCGATGGTGCCGACGCCGACATTGTCACCACCAACGGTGCCGAGCCGCAGAATCCGTTGGTGCCGACCGATACCAACGAGAATATGGGCGGCCGCGTCGTCGACCGGCTGTTCGCGGGTCTGAAGTACTACGACGGCAAGGGCGTCGCGCACGACGAGATGGCCGAGTCCATCAAGACGACCGACCGCAAGACCTACACGATCACCATCAAGCCGGACTGGAAGTTCACCGATGGCACCACGGTGACCGCGAAGTCGTTCGTCGACGCCTGGAATTACGGTGCGCTCGGTACCAACGGCCAGTTGCAGAGTTACGCGTTCACCCCGATCGTCGGATTCGACGAGGTGTCGGCGCAAAAGCCTACGGCACAAACGATGTCGGGGCTCGCGGTGGTCGACGACCGGACCTTCACCGTCGAGCTGAAGTACCCGTCCATCGACTTCGAGACCGAACTCGGTTTCGCACCGTTCTATCCGCTGCCCGACGCCGCATTCAAGGATATGAAGGCCTTTGGTGAGAACCCGATCGGCAACGGCCCGTACAAGTTCCGGACCTGGGAGCACAACGTCAAGATCGATCTGGCGCCCAACCCGGACTACAAGGGCGGACGTCCAGCCAAGAACAAGGGTCTGCGGTTCGTCATGTACCAGTCGTTCGATACCGCCTACTCGGATCTGCAGGCGGGCAATCTCGATACCCTCGACACGATTCCGGACAGCGCGCTGACTTCCTATAAGAAGGACCTCGGCGACCGCGCGATCCTGGAGCCGTCCGCGCAGAACCAGCACATCGGTGTCCAAGCCAATGTTGCGCATTTCGCTGGTGCGGAAGGGCTGCTGCGGCGCCGGGCCATTTCGATGGCGATCAACCGCCAGCAGATCTGCGACACCATCTTCAACGGCACCAAGATTCCGGCGCGCGATTTCACTTCGAGCACCCTGCCCGGATTCAACGGCAACCTGCCCGGCTCGGAGGTCTTGAAGTACAACCCCGACGAGGCCAAGAAGCTATGGGCGCAGGCCGATGCCATATCGCCGTGGTCGGGTCGCTACGAAATCGCCTACAACTCCGATGGCGGCCATCAGGCGTGGATCGAGGCCGTGGCCAACAGCATCAAGAACACCCTCGGCATCGATGCCGTCGGCACACCATATCCGACGTTCAAGAACATCCGAGATCTGGTGAACCAGAAGACGATCGGTAAGGCGTTCCGCTACGGCTGGCAGGGTGACTACCCGACCATGCTGGAGTTTCTCACCTCGCAGTACTACAGCTACTCCGAGACCAATAATGTCGACTACAAGAACCCCGAATTCGACCACCTGCTCGACGCCGCGCTGGCCGCGCCGACGCTGGACGAGTCGTACAAGATCGTGGCGCAGGCGCAGGCGTTGCTGATCAGGGATATGGCCGATATCCCGGTGCTCGATTACCTCGCCGCGGCAGGACGTTCGGACAAGGTGAAGAAGGCCGACCTGGCCTGGAATGGTCTGTTCGACTTCGAAAACATCGAGAAGTAGCCGCTCACCCAGGAGATGAAATGGCCTGGTATGTCGTGCGGCGTCTGCTCCAGATGATCCCCGTCTTCCTCGGGGCGACGCTGCTCATCTATGCACTGGTCTTTTTGGTTCCGGGCGATCCGATCCACGCGCTGGCCGGCGACAAGCCGATGACGCCTGCCGTCGAGGCCCAGCTGCGTGCGCGCTATCACCTGGATCGTCCGTTCATCGTGCAGTATCTGCTATATCTGAAGGGCATTTTCACCCTCGACTTCGGGACAGCCTTCTCCGGCCGCCCGGTGCGTGACGAACTTGCCCGCGCTTTCCCGATCACCATCAAACTGGCAGTGATGGCGGTGCTCATCGAGGGTGTCTTCGGCGTCGTCTTCGGTCTGATCGCCGGACTGCGCAAGGGCAAGTTGTTCGACTCGACACTGCTGGTCGTCAGCCTGATCATCATCGCGGTGCCGATCTTCGTGATCGGCTTCCTCGCCCAGTTCGTCCTGGGGGTGAAATGGGGTATCGCGCCGGTGACCGTCACCGGTCGGGCGAGCGTCGGTGAATTGCTCGTGCCCGCATTCGTACTCGGGTCGCTGTCGTTCGCCTATGTGCTGCGACTGACCCGAAATTCGGTGGCGGAGAACATGTCCGCCGATTACGTGCGCACCGCGACCGCGAAGGGGCTGCGCCGCCCGCGCGTGGTCACCGTGCATATTCTGCGTAATTCGATGATTCCGGTGATCACTTTCCTCGGCGCCGACCTCGGTGCGCTGATCGGTGGCGCGGTTGTCACCGAGGGCATCTTCAATATTCCGGGCGTGGGTGGGACCCTGTACCAGGCGATTACCCGCGGTGAGCCACCGACGGTGGTGTCGTTCGTGACCGTGCTCATCGTGATCTTCCTGATCTCGAATCTGATCATCGATCTGCTCTATGCCGCGCTCGACCCGAGGATCCGATATGCCTGAGCTCGAGAAGAAAATTCCGGACAGGCAGCGGCATTTCGTGGCACCGCCCGATGAGATCGAGGTGCTGGCCACGGATCAGGTCGTCGATACCGGTTCGCCGACCAGCATCTGGCAGGACGCGTGGCGACAGTTGCGCCGCAATCCGATCTTCATCGTGGCCGCGGTGCTGATCGCGTTCATCGCCATCGTGGTGCTGTGGCCCGGCCTGTTCACCGATCAGGATCCGCGTTACTGCAATGGCGATTTCAGCCTGGATCCGCGCGGCCCCGGACACCCCTTCGGTTTCGATAAACAGGGTTGCGATGTCTACACCCGAACCGTTTACGGCGCGCGGGCTTCGGTAACGGCCGGGTTGGGCGCCACCACGGTATTCCTGCTCGTCGGCGGCACGCTCGGGGCGCTCGCGGGCTTCTATGGTGGGCTGCTCGATTCGGTGGTCTCGCGCATCGCGGAGATCTTCTATGCGATTCCGCTGATGCTGGCCGCGATCGTCATCATGCAGCTGCTCGAATCGCGCACGATTTGGACCGTCATTCTGATCCTGGCCGCATTCACCTGGCCACAGGCGGCACGTATCGCGCGCGGTGCGGTGATCGAGGCGAAGAACAGCGAATATGTCACGGCGGCGAAGGCCTTGGGGGTATCCCGATTACGCACACTGCTGCGCCATGTGCTGCCGAATGCGGCTGGACCGTTGATCGTGGTCACCACGATCTGGCTCGGCGCGTTCATCGTCACCGAGGCGACGCTGTCCTATCTCGGCGTCGGCCTGCCGCGCACGATCGTGTCCTGGGGCTCGGATATCAATACCAACCAGCACGAACTGCGCGGCGGATCGCCGATATTGTTCTATCCCGCGACGGCTTTGGCGCTCACCGTGTTGAGTTTCATCCTCCTCGGTGACGCACTGCGCGATGCGCTCGATCCGAAGGCGAGGAAGAGGTGACCGCGGCCATGTCCGATAAACCACTGCTCGAGATCGAGGATCTCAACGTCTGCTTCTGGTCCGAAGGCAAGAAGATTCCAGCGGTGCGCGACGTCGGTCTGACGGTTTATCCGGGCCAGACCGTCGCCATCGTCGGCGAATCCGGATCCGGGAAGTCCACCACCGCACACAGCATTATCGATCTGTTGCCCGGTACCGGAAAGGTGACTTCCGGCTCGATCAGGTTCGACGGCAAGGATCTGGCGACGGCGTCGAAGAAGGAGGTCGTCGCGGTACGCGGCAGCGGTATCGGTTTGGTGCCGCAGGATCCGATGTCGAATCTGAATCCGGTATGGAAGATCGGATTCCAGATCCGAGAGACATTGGCGGCCAACGGTATTGCCAAGGGCAAGGCGGCCCGGCAGCGTGCCATCGAACTACTCGAGGAAGCCGGGATGTCCGATGCGGCGCGTCGGGTGAACCAGTATCCGCACGAATTCTCCGGCGGCATGCGCCAGCGTGCGCTCATCGCCATCGCATTGGCCTGTCGGCCCAAACTGCTGATCGCCGACGAGCCGACCTCGGCCCTCGACGTGACGGTGCAGCGGCAGATCCTCGACCACCTCGACGGACTCACCAGTGAACTGGGCACCGCGGTCCTGCTCATCACCCACGACCTCGGCCTCGCCGCGGAGCGCGCCGAACACCTGGTGGTGATGTATCGCGGCAAGGTGGTGGAATCCGGTCCGGCACTGCAGATTCTGCGCGAACCGCGGCATCAGTACACCAAGAAGCTGGTGAATTCGGCGCCCTCTCTGGCCTCGCAGCGGCTGTCCTCGGTTCGTGAGCGCATCGAGGTGCGCAAACAGGCCGTACAGGTCGCCGAGGACGTCGCGGCGGCCGATGCCGAAATCGCCGCCGTCTCCGACGACGTGGTGGTCGCACGGAATCTGTCCAAGGCGTTCAAGATTCGCGGCACTGCACCGTGGAAGTCGACGGATTTCGTCGCGGTCGACGATGTGTCGTTCCGGCTGAAGCGCGGTACTACCACCGCCATTGTCGGGGAGTCCGGTTCGGGCAAATCCACAGTGGCGCAGATGGTTCTGGGCCTGCTCGAACCGACATCGGGGTCGGTGACCTTCGACGGTCGCGAAGTGGCGAAGTTGGATCGTAAGGGCGCGTTCGCTTTTCGACGTCGGGTGCAGCCGATCTTCCAGGACCCCTACGGTTCGCTGGATCCGATGTACTCGATCTACCGCACCATCGAGGAGCCGCTGCGTACCCACAAGATCGGCACCGCCAAGGAACGCGAGGCAACGGTGCGCGATCTGCTGGACAAGGTGTCGCTGCCGTCGTCGATAATGCGTCGCTACCCCAATGAGCTCTCCGGTGGCCAGCGCCAGCGCGTCGCGGTGGCCCGTGCGCTCGCGCTCTCCCCGGAGGTCGTGGTGTGCGACGAGGCGGTCTCCGCACTCGATGTCCTCGTCCAGGCACAGATCCTCGAACTGCTCAACGATTTACAAGCCGAACTGGGGCTGTCCTATCTGTTCATCACCCATGACCTGGCTGTCGTCCGGCAAATCGCCGACGACGTCCTGGTCATGCAGACCGGCAGGATCGTCGAGGCCGCCACCACCGACGCGGTCTTCCAGAACCCTGGGCAGGAGTACACCCGCCGTCTGCTCGACGCCATCCCGGGACGAGACCTGCTGGCAGACTGACCAGGGGGTCGTGGATCGGTCGTGGTGCGGGCGCGGCACAATCGGCACGGTGACCGATCCGCTACAGCCCCTCGTCGATCTGCCCGGTGTCCGCGAAGCCGCCGATAAGGCGCGTAACGCGCTCGCCGCGGTGCATCGGCACCAGGCGAACCGGCGGGGCTGGGCGACCACGGCCGCCGAGGCGGCGGTGCGTGCCGCGCGCTCATCCGCCGCGATCGACGGCGGCGGCACCGAGCTGCCGGCCGACGGCAGGGTCGCAGATCCGATCTTGGCCGGGTCGCTGCGGGTCGGGCAGGCACTCGACGGTGACGCGCTGCGGAACCTCGCCGGCACCTGGCAGCGCGCACCGCTGCAGGCACTGGCCCGGCTGCATCTGCTGGCCGCGGCCGATCTGGTGACCGACGAGGCGCTGCTCGGGCGGCCGCGCGCGGACGGCGGCGTGGCCGAACGACTCGATCTGCTGGCGCAGACGGTCCTCGGATCCACGGCGCCCGCACCGGTCATCGCGGCGGTCGTGCACGGTGAACTGCTGACTCTGCGGCCGTTCGGTACGGCCGATGGCATCGTGGCGCGCGCCGCCTCTCGACTGGTCGCCGCGTCCAGCGGGCTGGACCCGCACAGCCTCGGTGTGCCGGAGGTGTTCTGGTTGCGGCGGCGTCAGCAGTATCTGGATGCGGCGGCCGGATTCGGCTCCGGCGCTCCGGATGCGGTGGCGGGCTGGGTGATTCTGTGCTGTGGCGCCTTCGAGGACGGTGCGCGGGAGGCGACATCAATCGCCGACGCGGCATCCGGATAGGGGCCCATACACATCGAAGCGGGCGGCGTTGTCGTTGAGACCTCACCGCCCGCTAGCACGGATACCCGGTTACCAAGCGTGCTGGGTGGGTTGTGTTCTGCGGCCTCGGCGATGATCCGAACTCCGGCGGTTCATCCCCGCAACCTGTGCGAGGCCCTCGCCGTCGAAACCCCGGATCTCGCAGGCCCACAACGCTTCTGCCCTTGTCGCGGCGCGCTCCGCGTGGGTGCCTGGTGCCCGTGCTGGGAAGGGTGGGTCGGGGAGCTGAACCTTCTCTTCCGGCTCCGCTCAGGCCTTCCGTCCTTCCGTAGTTACCTTTCTACACCTGTGACTGCTCCCACATCAAGGCTTGAGAAAACATTCAATAATCGGCGTTTTTACCGGCGTTTCGTGATTAAATGCCTGGTCGCGGCAGTCTCTTAGTTATGCCGGAAACCTGGTCGGCAAGCCGCCCGCAGCGCCTCCGAACAGCCCGTGCGCACGGCCCCAGCGGGGGCAGCTATCGCTCAGCGGCGTCGGCGCAGCAGCCGGTAACTTATCGCCCCGGCCACCACAGCACTCAGCCCTACCGCCGCCGTCGCGGCAAGGGTGGTCGACGACGGGCTCTGGAAACGCGCCCACAACGACACCGGGTTGGAGAAGGTCAGAATCGGCCATCCCTTGGCCACCGCCTCCCGCCGCAGATTGCGGTCGGGGTTCACCGCCGTCGGATGTCCCACCGCGCTCAGCATCGGTAGATCGGTCACCGAGTCGGAGTAGGCGTAACAGCGCGAGAGGTCGTAACCCTCAGCAGCGGAGAGCTTTTCGATCGCGGTCACCTTACCCACGCCGTAGCAATAGAATTCGACCGCGCCGGTGTAGCGGCCGTCCTCGACCACCATCCGGGTCGCCGCGGTATGCGAGGCGCCGAGCACCGCGGCGATCGGGGCGACGATCTCCTCGCCCGAGGCCGAGACGATCACCACGTCGTGCCCCCGGATCTTGTGGTCGGCAATGAGATCCGCGGCCTCGGCGTAGATCAGCGGGTCGACGACGTCGTGAAGTGTTTCGGCCACAATGGATTTCACCTGATCGACATCCCAGCCCGCGACCATATTCGTCAAATTGGCGCGCATGCGCTCCATCTGATCGTGGTCGGCCCCGGAGAGCATGAACAGGAAGTGGGCATAACTGCTCTCCAGCACCGCGCGCCGGTTCAGCAGACCCTGCGCGTAGAAGGGCTTACTGAACACGTAGGTGCTCGATTTCGCGATCACCGTCTTGTCGAGATCGAAGAAGGCGGCCACGCGCGTGCCTGCGGCGCTCGGTCGCTTCGTTACCGTCGCGTCCCGTGCCGTCTGGTCCGCAAGCTCTGTCTGGTCGCCATCGGCCGTCACCCGTTCAGAATATGCATGCCGCGGCGGCCGTGTCGGACGGGTCGGATCTCCGGTGCGCTCGAAGGGTTTGCCCCGGAGACGCCGGACCGGTGGTGGCCACAAAGTTCTCCCCCGACAGACTTGCGTCGTGGCCCGGGCTTGGGTGTAGTATTGCTGGCACCTGGACATAGTCCAGGCGCGTTCAGCCCGACCCCCCGGGGCTGAACCCGACGGCCCCAGCCTCCTCCCCCCCCGGCTGGGGCCGTCCTCTATTTCGGGGTAGATTTCGCCGGTTTCGGGTCTCCGGATTTATCCACACCCCCCGAGTTATCCACATTCGGCAAATCGCATCTTCTGCCCTTTCTCGTCTTCGAACATGCTGACCTGCATGAATCTCGAAGTCTCCCCGGCACCGCCACCCGCGCTCGTGCTCACCCAGGACACTCGGCTGCGCGACGAGGTGCGCCGAATCGCGGCGGCCGCGGAGCGCGAGCTCGACGAGCGCACGCTCCCCGTCGGTCGGCATGCCTGGTCGGCGGCGCCTTTGGTGATCCTCGATACAACGGCGGCCGAGAGCTGTGCGCGAGCCGGCTATCTCCGCCGGATCGGCATCGTGCTGGTGACCGATGGGGAACCCGGATTGACGGATTGGCGGGCCGCTGCGGCCGTCGGCGCCGAGCGCGTCATCGCGCTGCCCGGTGCGGCGGTCGGACTTATCGAGAAGTTTGCTGAGCACGGCGAATACCACATGGGCGATGGTGTTGTCGTCGCGATCGCCGGTGCCGGCGGCGGTGCGGGCGCCTCCACATTGGCCGCGGCGACCGGACTGCGCTCCGCCGCCGAGCGGTTCCGGCGCGACACCGTATTGGTCGATGGCGCACCCCTCGGCGGCGGTCTCGACCTGCTGCTCGGCATCGAAACCGGGGCCGGGCTGCGCTGGCCGGATCTGGTGATCGAAGACGGCCGGGTGTCGGCCACCGCACTGCACAGCGCACTGCCGGCAGCCGCGCCGGGACTGGCGGTACTGTCCTGCGGCCGCAGCGGTGCCGGGCGCTTACCCGTCGAAATCGGCCCAGCCGCCGTCCGCGCCGTCATCGAAGCGGGTCGCGCCGCAGGCGATTTGGTGATATGCGATATCTCGGGCGAGCGCGGACCACACGCCGACCAGATACTCGACGTGGCCGATCTCGTGGTCCTGGTCGTCCCCGCCCGGCTGCGCGCGGTCGCCGCCGCCGAATCGGTCGCCGCCCACATTGGTAAGCGAAATCCCAACCAGGGCTTGATAGTCCGCGGCCCCGCCCCCGGCGGGCTCCGCGGCCCCGAGGTCGCCGAGGTTCTCGACCTCCCCCTGCTCGCCGCCGTCCGAGCCCAACCCGGCCTCGCCGCCCGCCTCGAACGCGGCGGCCTCACCCTCCGCCGCGGCCCGCTCCGCGACGCCGCAGACGCTGTACTCGGCGTCCTCAGCGTCCCGACCGGACAGGGCTTGCGGTGAGTACGTTGACGTCTGAGTCGCTACCTCGAGTCCGTGCGGCAGTTGCGGTGCACGGAATTTCGGTGCGGTTTGGTCGATACGAACTTCCGCAGTGGTGTCGGAATGGGGTGCGCGGCGTCCATGGGAGGGGGCGGTCTGCGGCTCCGAGTGCGCGGGCGACTCACGCGATGCCGCGGCGGGGCCTTGCAGTGTGTACCGGCGCTTCGGTGGGGAGGGGTCCGCGGTGAGCGCGTTGGTTACGTCGGAGTTGTTGGATCGGGTACGGGAGCGGTTGTCCGGTGCGTCCGGGGACCCGGATCCGGCACATGTTGCGGCGGCCATTCGTGCAGAGGCCGGCGGCGTGCTCGGTGATACCGATCTGCTGCGGGCATTGCGGCTGCTGCAGACCGAGATGACCGGGGCCGGGCTTTTGGAGCCGCTGCTGCAGGATCCTCGGGTCGCCGATGTGCTCGTGACCGGGCCCGACGCGGTGTGGATCGACCGCGGTCGTGGGCTGGAGCGAACCCCTGTCATCTTCCCGGATGAGGCGGCGGTGCGCCGCTTGGCGCAGCGGTTGGCACTATCGGCAGGGCGACGACTCGACGATGCGCAGCCATGGGTCGACGGCAGGCTGTCCGGAACGGAAGCGGCACTGGGGGATTCGTTCGGAGTGCGGCTGCACGCGGTCTTGGCGCCGGTGGCACACGGCGGCACGTGCCTGTCGCTGCGGGTGCTGCGTCCGGCGACACAGGGACTGGATGCGCTCGCCGCGGCAGGCGCGGTACCCGCCGACGCGAAACTGATACTGGAGCGGATTATTCGGGCCAGACTCGCCTTCCTGGTGGTCGGCGGGACCGGCGCAGGCAAGACAACGTTGCTGTCCGGTCTACTGGCCAAGGTCGCCGCCGACGAACGCATCATCTGCGTCGAAGACGCCGCCGAACTGGCACCCCCACATCCCCACATCGTGCGCCTTGTCGCGCGCACCGCGAACGTCGAAGGCGTTGGCGCGGTGACCGTGCGCGACCTCGTCCGGCAAGCCCTGCGGATGCGCCCCGACCGAATCGTCGTCGGCGAAGTCCGCGGCGCCGAGGTCATCGACCTCCTGACCGCCCTGAACACCGGCCACGACGGCGGCGCGGGCACCGTTCACGCGAACTCCCCGCGTGAGGTCCCTGCCCGCCTGGAAGCCCTCGCCGCACTGGGCGGTATGGACCGGGCCGCCCTCCACAGTCAACTAGCCGCAGCCGTCCAGGTAGTGCTGCACGTTCACCGCCGAGCCGACGGCTCCCGCGTCCTACGCGAAATCGGCATCGTAGACCGTGACCCCCAAGGCCACGTCACCATATCCGCCGCTTGGCATGCAGACCGAGCCCCAACCCCGGCCGCTCCCACCCTCACCCGCCTGCTCGCGGAGCGGCTCGACCGATGATCGTGGCATTGGCGCGCTCGGCGCGCGCAGTTCGGATGGCTTCGGCGCGTAACGTGCTCGTGGCTCTGTCGCCGGGGGCGATGGATGGTGTGCTCGATGGCGACGACTCCGGCAGTGCCGCGATCCTTTCTGGTCGCGGCACCGAAGACTTCGGCGCTCTCAGCACCAGCGGCACTGTCGCTGTGTCTGTTTCGCGAATGGCTCGACCAGTGATTGCGGTAGCGGTGCGCTCAGGAACTGCGAGCCGGATGGCGCTGTCGCGGTTCCTGGCCGGCGAAGGGCCCCATCGATGATCGCGGCATTGGTATGCCTGGCGATCGGGGTTTTGCTGGCACCGTCGTCTAGTTCCCGGCGTCGGTTCGTCAGGCTGTTCACAGCATCGCGAGATGTTCGAAAGTTTCGGCGGAGCAGTTGGTTTCGGGTTCTATTCGGTGTCGCCGTCGTGGGGGCGTCGGCTGTTGGTGTCGGTCCGTTGATTGCGGTGGTATTGGTCGGGGGAACGGTCGGCATTCGGGTGCGGCGGGCGAGCTGGGATCGGCGGCGCAGTACGGAGTGCGCCTACCTATTGGACGCACTCGAGGCGGTAATCGGGGAGCTGCGGGTGGGTGCGCATCCGAGTGCAGCGGCGGAGATTGCCGCGCAGGAAGCGCGTGGGGCGGCCGCACGTGCCTTCGCGGTCAGTGCCGCACGCAGCAGACTCGGTGGGTCCGGTGCGGATGGGTTGCGCGATCCCGACTCCATCGTCGACACCGAACTCGCCAGGATCGCCGACGCTTGGCAGGTCGCCGAGCATCACGGACTCGCTCTCGCGGAACTACTCGCCGCCGCTCGAGCGGACTTACTGGGGCGCATCCGGTTTCGCACACGCACCACTGCCGCGCTGGCCGGTGCTCGCGCCACCGCGGCGGTCCTGGCAGGCCTGCCGCTCTTGGGTATCGGCCTCGGTCAACTGATGGGTGCCGCGCCACTGCACGTACTGCTGAGCCCCGGCGCCGGAACCGTACTGCTGCCGCTCGGCGCGGCCTTGGCGTGCCTCGGCTTGCTGTGGACCGACGCGATCACGCGAAAGGTCTTCGTATGAAACAAATGTGCCGGTTTCGTACACGTGCGAAGGGGTTTGCGATGACTGAAAATGTCGGTGTTCCAGTGCTTTTGATTGCGGTGTCATTGGTCGTGCTGCCCGCGCGAGTCGCGATGAATCGGCGATTGCGCTCGCTGCGAGAGCTGAGCCGGCCGCCGGCCGCTCCGACTCCTTCGCGCGGCACCAACAGCGATCCGCTGGCCGTAGCTTCGATATTCGACCTATTGGCCGCCTGCCTGCGAGCCGGGTTGCCGATGGCCTCCGCGGCTCGAGCGGTGGCATCCAGCGCGCCACCAGCCCTCGGGACGGCATTGCGCAAGGCAGCCGACCTCTTGGCACTGGGCGCGGACGCGGCAACCGCCTGGGACCAGGTGGCCCGCGACGGCGCAGGCCAACCTGGCGCCGCGGAGGTCGACTCACTGGCACGCATGGCCAGGCGCTCCGCTCGCTCCGGTGCCTCACTCGCCACTGCCGTCGGCGAACTGGCCGAACAGTGCCGCAGCGGAGTTGAAGACGCGGCCGCCGCCCGCGCCGAACGCGCCGGAGTCTTGATCGGCGGCCCTCTTGGCCTCTGCTTCCTCCCAGCCTTCGTGTGCCTCGGCATCGTCCCGGTAGTAATCGGCCTCGCCGGTCGCGTCCTCGGAGGTGGACTGCTGTGAGAACCGTGTGGCAGGGATTTACCGCATCACGAGCGCCGGGTTCGCGAACGACTGAGCGGGGCGCCGGGCCGGATACTGCAGCAGCTACGGACATAGGGCCGTGCGCTACCGATTTGAGCTTCGCCGAGCTGAGCACCGCTGTGCTACCTCGCGCCCGCCGTCCGCATCTTGGGACCTGGACTCCCGCAGGCACACCGCAGCCGAGCACTGCCGAGCCGGAAACCGCCGACCGGAACAACGCCGAATCAGGGCCGTCTCCGCAGGTAATGGGCGACTTGCGGACGCTTGCAAGAATCAGCCCGGAACTGCGGACGATCGCGCATAGTGCTGTCGATCGCTGTGTTGCTGAGCCGGCGAGCGCTGCGCTGGGGAACGTTGAGCCGGGTAGCGCGATGCCGAGGTGCACACGGCAGGGAAAGGCGTATCGGCGCGGTGTAGCCGCGCGGCACAAGGACGAGCCGGTTCGGGGCGCGCAAGGTGTTGTTGATCGCGGTGTCGCTGAGCTACTGCGTGCTGCGCTGGGGAGCGTCGGGGTGTGTGACGCGCTGGTGGGGCGCGCGCGGTGGGGAAGAGCGTGTCGGCGCGGAGTGGCCGCGCGGGCGGGAATGAGAGGGGAAAACAGTGCGAATGGGAACGGTGCGGGATCGGGCGGTGCGGCGCCTTGGGGCCATTGCCCTGGAGTTGCGAGCGCGGGTGCTGCGGGTACTGGTCGCGGACGACGGGATGAGTACGGCGGAGTATGCGATCGGCACTATCGCGGCCGCGGCGTTCGGGGCCGTGCTCTACGGGGTGGTCACCGGGGACAGCATTGTGAACGCGCTGACGAAGATCATCGACAAGGCATTGAACACCGCTGTGTAGCCGAGCGCAGCTGTCGATTAAACTATTGCGGTACAACGCATCTCGGTGACGACCGGGGTGCGGTGACGGTTGAGGCGGCGATCGCGCTCGCTGCCATCGTGGTTGCGGTGGTGCTGTGCGTAGGTGCCTTGCTCGCGGCGTCGACGCAGGTGCGCTGTGTCGACGCCGCTCGCGAAGCGGCCCGGCTGGCTGCCCGCGGTGATCAAGCGAATGCGGTGTCGGCGGCCCGGCGGGTAGCTCCGCCGACCGCCGACATTTCGCTGCGCAGTGAGGGCGATCGGGTGGTCGCGGCGGTCTCCGCCCGTGCACCCCTGCTGCCCTTACTGATCCTGCAAGCCGAGGCCGTCGCCGCCCGCGAGCCAGGAGCCGAGCCGTGACCCACGACGGCCGACCAACGGACCGCGACGTGCCACCGGGCACAGCACAGAAGGACAACGACATGCCGGGCCATCGGCACGGCGTCACGGTGAGATCGGTTCGGGTGGACGATCGAATCGGTCGTGGGTGCGGCGCGAGTACCTCGGGAGGCAGGTTGCGGCGTCGTGGTGGCGCATGGCGCCCCCAGGCGGACGACTCGAGCGCACAGCGAGTCCGGCCGCGCAACCGGGTTGGTTGCGGGGGCCGGGCAGTCGAGTCCGGTGGCGAGCACTGGCTCGACAGAGCAGGGCAGGCGCTCGAGGCGGACGCGGTCGGGGCGGGACGGCGAGACGAGGGCATTGCGACGGTGTTCGCCTGTCTGGCGCTGGCGGCGCTGATCGGCGCGACACTATTGATCGCTCAGGTCGGAGTGGTCGTTGTGGCGCGGCATCGAGCGCAGGCTGCGGCGGATTTGGCGGCATTGGCGGCGGCGGGAGAACTTACGCGCGGGGCCGATGTCGGATGTGCGCAAGCGGAAGAGATCGCGCGACGGATGGGACTGAGGATTCAGCGGTGTGAAGTCGTGCATTGGGATGCGACCGTCACTGTTGAAGGAAATGTACCAATGGGTCTGTTAGGAAAGCGGACTGTTCGCGCCGTTGCTCGTGCCGGACCCGTAGAAGTTGGAGAGTGACCGATACGTACATGCACTCGCCAGTGGTACTTAGCGGTGCCGGAATTCGGTAATTGCCATGGTCGGATGGTCGGAATAAATGCGCTGTTGCCTATATTTACTTGGTAACCGCAGAGTGCAATCGAATGGATCTGCACGTCGGGCGCTAATGGTCTTGGCAATAATTCAGTTAACATGAATCTAATCCTCTTTATTCGGTGGCCCGACAGGTCTGGCGCCGCCGAGGCGCGCCACGCTGACCTGCGCCCCACAAGCCCTGGTGACCACCTGACCCGATGGACCGGTGATCACACTCGGAGGTCGCCGGCGTCACGAATCGAATGCGGAGCCTTTCAGTTGTCCATATCGGTGGCCAATTCACCGAGAACCGCGGTCAGTAGGCGGGCCGCGCCCGCCTTGTCCAGCGGATGGTTGCCACTGCCGCACTTGGGTGACTGCACGCAGGACGGGCACCCGACCGCGCAGGTGCACGTCTCGATCACCGCGAGCGTCGCCGACAACCAGCGACGTAGCTGTGCGTATCCCCGTTCGGCGAAGCCGGCACCACCCGGCTGCCCGTCGTAGACGAATACTGTCGGCAGTCCGGTATCTGGATGCTCGGCGGTCGAAACGCCGCCGATATCCCACCGGTCACAGGTCGCGACCAGCGGTAATAGGCCGATCGCCGCATGTTCGGCGGCATGCAGCGCACCCGGTACCCGCGCCTTATCCAGGTCTGCCGCGGCCAGCAGTTCGGGCGTCACCGTGTAGAGCACCGCGCGCGTCCGCAGCGTCTGCTCCGGCATATCCAGCTCGACCAGGTCCAGCACCTCGCCCGTGCGCAACGTGCGCAGATAGCCGATCACCTGGCTGGTGACGCTGACCTGAGCCAATGCGGTTGTCACCCGGCCGTGGCGACGCTGTTCGGTGACCGCGTCGACGGCGATGGAGGTGACCTGTCTGGCGCTGGTGGTCCAGCCTGGATCGGTACCGCGCACGAAGGCGACACCGCCCTCGAGATCCAGCTCTTCGACCAGGTAGATATCGCCTTGATGCAGGTGAACAGCCCCTTCGTGCAGCGTCGCCCGCGCTCGCCCGGCATCGGCGGTCCCCAGCAATCTGCCGGTCTCGCCATCCACGATGGCAATGGGTTTACCGATGCCACCGCGCACATCGACCACATCGTGCGGCTGTGCCTCGGCCGTCGCGAACCAGCGCGCGCTGCCGTCCCGCACCGCGCCGTTCCGGCGTCGAATCAACCCCTGACCTGCAAGATCTGTCAGCACCTCACGTGCGCCGAGCGCATCGACCTCAGCATCGGTGAGCGGCAGTTCCAGCGCCGCGCACAACAATTGCGGGCCCAATACATAGGGGTTGTGCGGATCGGTGATAGTGGCTTCGATCGGCTTGTCCAGCAGCGCCTCCGGATGATGGACCAGGAAGGTATCCAGCGGATCGTCCCTGGCCACCAGAAGCACCAGCGATCCCTGCGTGCGCCGACCGGCGCGCCCGGCCTGCTGCCAGAACGAGGCGACTGTGCCCGGAAAACCTGAGATCACGACCGCGTCCAAACCCGCGATATCGACCCCGAGCTCCAGCGCATTCGTCGTGGCGGCCCCCAGTAGCGACCCATCCGAGAGCGCCGCCTCCAGATCGCGCCGATCTTCGGCGAGATAACCCGCCCGATAGGCGGCGACCCGTTCGCTGAGCGCCGGATCGACATCGGCGAGCAGCCTGCGTGTCTCGATCGCGGTCAGCTCAGCGGCCCGCCGTGACCTGACGAAGGCGAGCGTGCGCGCGCCCTCGACCACCAGATCGGCCATGATCCGGGCCGCCTCCGAGGTCGCGGAGCGCCGAATCGGCGCACCGTTTTCGCCGGTCAGAGTGGTCAACAGCGGCGGCTCCCATAGCGCGATAGTGCGCGCGCCCTGCGGCGATCCGTCTTCGGTGACCGCCACGCACGGTGCGCCGATCAGCCGGGACGCCGCGGCTGCCGGCTCGGCCGTGGTCGCCGAGCACAGTATGAATACGGGGTCCGCGCCGTAATGGGCCGCGATGCGTCGCAGCCTGCGCAGCACCAGCGCCACGTGCGAGCCGAATACACCCCGGTAGGCGTGGCATTCGTCGACTACCACATAGCGCAGCCTGCGCAGCACCCTGGCCCAGCGCTGATGCGAGCGCAGCATGCCGACGTGCAGCATGTCCGGATTGGTGAGGATCAAGCGGGCATTCGCGCGCACCCACTGCCTGACCTCGGCCGGGGTGTCGCCGTCATAAGTGGCCGGATGGACATCCCGCAATGGGCCCTCGTGCGTCAATTCCGCCATTGCCCGTAGTTGATCGGCACCCAATGCCTTGGTGGGTGCCAGATAAAGGGCGGTCGCGAGTGGATCTTCGCGCAATGCGGTGAGCACCGGCAGTTGATACCCGAGCGACTTACCGGATGCTGTGCCGGTGCTGACGACGACGTGTCGGCCGCTCGCGGCGAGGTCCGCGGTCCTGGTCTGATGCGTCCACGGTGCTTCGACTCCGGCGGACCGCAGCGCGGCGACGACATCGGGTGCAACCCAATCAGGCCAGGTAGTGGTGGTGGCGGGCCGTGCGGCGAGCTCGACGACATGGGTGAGGCGGTCATCGTCATCGGGGTCCCCATTCAGGACACGATTCAGCAACGATCGCCCGTAGCTTCGGCCGTTGCCGGCGCGTGGCCGAGTCGCCGGTTCGGTCGGATTCACGACTCGGGCTCCGCGACACGCGCAGAAAGTGTGAAACGTGTGCGCTTGGGAAGCCCTACCTGCCATTTCGATACCAAATAGCGACCTGGGTCACAGCTTGTTTGCCAGATGCTGGCGCGGTTATCACGAAGCAAACGAACCACAAGTCTGGATTCCGGCATTGTGTCCCTCACCTGCGCATTCGCAAGATCAACTTTTTTGCGAATTGTCGGTAACTCGACTGTTGAATTGCTCGAAGACATGGTTCACTAGTTCCTGGTCGCAAGCTTCTGTGTTCGAGGGACGGATCCAAAGTCCAAACCGTCAGCAGGATCGATGTTGCGAACGGTGTGCTTGGTGCTTTCCTGCAGGGGGAACCAACAGTACAGCGGTCGGAACGGACCCGGTGGGCGAACCTACTTGTCCGCCGTTCCGGTAAGAAAAGAGAAGGAACAGAATGGCACAGGGAACTGTGAAGTGGTTCAACGCGGAGAAGGGGTTCGGCTTCATCGCGCCCGAGGACGGCTCCGCTGACGTCTTCGTCCACTACTCCGAGATCCAAGGGTCGGGCTTCCGCACCCTCGAGGAGAACCAGAAGGTCGAGTTCGAGGTCGGCCAGGGCACCAAGGGCCCGCAGGCCACCGGAGTTCGTGCGCTCAGCTGAGCGACGAAACAATTCGCTCGTCCCTCACCGCCGGTAACGGAGGTGAGGGACGAGCTATATCTGGGGTAAGGCACAAAAACCGGCGCGTACCTGCGGTGCGGCTGGATCGCGACGGGCACTGCATACTGATCACCAGTGACGCAGGTACGCTCTGTGGTTCGAGTCGCAAGCGCTCGGCCACACGTCGCGTCAAGGTATAAACGTGTCTGGTGGCAACGTCCTCCTCGTCGCCGCCGCTTGCCCCAGCCGCGCACAGCGCGAAGAAGCGCCGCGCGGGTCGATAAGGAAAGGTGTATTCGCCGGTGGCAACACGAGACCGCGGTGCAGCCGACCAGGGCCGTCCCCTGCGTCGTCTCGTGATCGTCGAGTCCCCGACCAAGGCCCGCAAGATAGCGCCCTATCTGGGCCGCAATTACACGGTCGAGGCCTCGGTCGGTCATATTCGGGACCTGCCGCGCGGGGCGGCCGACGTGCCCGCCAAGTACAAAGGACAGTCCTGGGCGCGCCTCGGCGTCGACGTCGACAACGACTTCGAGCCCATCTATGTGGTGAGCCCGGATAAAAAGGCCAAGGTCTCCGAGCTCAAGAGCCTGCTGGCCGACGCCGACGAGCTCTACCTCGCCACCGACCCCGACCGCGAGGGTGAGGCCATCGCCTGGCACCTGCTGGAGACGTTGAAGCCCAAGGTGCCGGTGCGGCGAATGGTGTTCCACGAGATCACCGAGCCCGCCATTCTGGCCGCCGCGGCCGATACCCGCGATCTCGATAACGATCTGGTCGACGCGCAGGAAACCCGGCGCATCCTGGACCGGTTGTACGGCTACGAGGTCAGTCCGGTGCTGTGGAAGAAGGTCATGCCGCGGTTGTCGGCGGGCCGAGTCCAGTCGGTCGCGACCAGGGTGATCGTGCAGCGTGAGCGTGAGCGCATGGCTTTCCGCTCGGCGGAGTACTGGGATATCGCGGCGAAGCTGGATGCGGGCGGGGATAACGGCGACGCCACCAATCCGCGGACCTTCGGGGCACGACTGGTCACCGTCGATGGCACCAGGGTTGCCACCGGTCGGGACTTCGGACCGGACGGGCAGCTCAAGGGCAATGGCGTGGTCGTCCTCGACGAGCCCTATGCCCGCCGCCTCGCCGAGGCGCTCGAGGGCGCCGATCTGGTGGTTTCCTCCGCGGAGGCCAAGCCGTATACGCGCAAGCCGTACGCGCCGTTCATGACCTCGACGTTGCAGCAGGAGGCGGGCCGCAAATTGCGGTTCAATGCCGAGCGCACCATGCGGGTCGCGCAACGGTTGTACGAGAACGGCTACATCACCTATATGCGTACCGACTCGACCACGCTGTCGGAGTCGGCGATCGCCGCGGCCAGATCGCAGGCGACTCAGCTGTACGGCGCGGAGTATGTGCATCCGTCGCCGCGGCAGTACACCCGGAAGGTGAAGAATGCGCAGGAGGCGCATGAGGCGATCCGTCCGGCGGGCGATACCTTCGCGACCCCGGGCCAGTTGCACGCGCGGTTGGACAATGACGAGTTCCGGCTCTACGAGCTGATCTGGCAGCGCACAGTCGCCTCGCAGATGGCCGATGCCCGGGGCACCACGCTGACGCTGCGGATCACCGGTGTCGCGGGTACCGGCGAGGAATGCGTCTTCTCGGCTTCCGGTCGGACCATAACCTTCCCGGGCTTCCTCAAGGCCTATGTCGAGAGTGTGGATGAGGAGGCGGGTGGTCAGTCCGATGACGCCGAATCCCGGCTGCCCGCACTCGACGAGGGGGAGCGCGTCACCGCGGTGGAGCTGAATCCCGATGGGCACAGCACGAATCCGCCCGCGCGATACACCGAGGCCTCGCTGATCAAGACGCTGGAAGATCTGGGCATCGGTCGGCCTTCGACGTATTCGTCGATCATCAAGACGATTCTCGACCGCGGCTATGTGTACAAGCGCGGCAGTGCGCTCGTGCCGTCGTGGGTCGCCTTCGCGGTTGTCGGTTTGCTGGAGGCCTACTTCGGTCGGCTGGTCGACTTCGACTTCACCGCCGCGATGGAAGACGACCTCGATGCCATCGCCGGCGGGCGTGAGCAGCGCGGAAATTGGTTGTCCAGCTTCTATTTCGGTGGCGATCACGGTGTCGAGGGTTCGGTCGCGCGCTCCGGCGGTCTGAAGCGGATGGTCGGTGAGCGGCTCGATGATATCGATGCCCGCGAGGTCAATTCGATCAAGCTGTTCGTCGACGACGCGGGCCGCGACGTCGTGGTTCGGGTCGGCCGGTTCGGGCCGTATCTGGAGCGCATGGTCGCCAATCCCGATGACCCGGAAGGGAATTCGATCTCACAGCGGGCGAATCTGCCCGATGATCTGCCGCCGGACGAGCTGACCGCCGAGGTTGCCGAGAAGCTTTTCGCGACACCGCAGGAGGGGCGTGCGCTGGGTGTCGATCCGGCGACCGGACACGAAATCGTCGCCAAGGAAGGACGTTTCGGTCCGTATGTCACCGAAATCCTGCCCGAGCCCGCGGCCGAGGACGAGCCCGCGCCAGCGAAGAAGACCGCGAAAAAGGCCGCGGCGCCCAAGCCGCGGACCGGATCGCTGTTCAAAGGTATGGATCTGGCGACGATTACGCTCGACGATGCGCTGAAGTTGTTATCGCTGCCACGCGTTGTCGGTGCCGATCCGGCCTCCGGTGAGGAAATCACCGCGCAGAACGGGCGCTACGGCCCCTATCTGAAGAAGGGCACCGATTCTCGTTCGCTGCTCAACGAGGATCAGATCTTCACCGTGACGCTGGATGAGGCGCTCGAGATCTATGCCGAGCCCAAGCGGCGCGGACGGCAGGCCGCCAGTACCGCGGCGCTGCGTGAGCTCGGGAACGATTCGGCCACCGGTAAGCCAATGGTGATCAAGGACGGGCGTTTCGGTCCATATGTCACCGACGGCGAGACCAATGCCAGCCTGCGCAAGGGCGACGAGGTCGATTCGATCACCGATGAGCGGGCCTCAGAACTGCTCGCCGATCGGCGCGCACGTGGTCCGGTGAAGAAGGCCGCCAAGAAGACCGCGGCGAAGAAGACTCCGGCCAAGAAGACGACGGCCGCGAAGAAGACCGCGGCCAAGAAGACCACCGCCAAGAAGACGGCGACGAAGAAGTCCTGATATGCCGTCAGCCGCGCTCGACGGTGCCGTATCACCTACCAGCAGTCTGACCTGAATCAGACCAGCTGAAAGCCGGCCCAGGGCTGTCGGTGGGGGAGGCTAGGGTGTACGGCGTGGCGGGTGTCTTCGATCGGCTGGTTGGGCAGGATGCGGTCGAGTCCGAATTGCGGGCGGCGGCGGTCGCCGCGCGCGGGGGGACCGGCAATGCGGCGATGACGCATTCGTGGCTGTTCACCGGGCCGCCCGGATCGGGGAGATCCGTTGCGGCGCTGTGTTTTGCGGCTGCGCTGCAGTGCACGGACGAAGGGGCGCCCGGATGCGGTCGGTGCCACGCGTGCACTACCACGATGGCCGGAACGCACGGCGATGTGCGGCGAGTGATCCCGGAGGGGCTGAGCATCAGCACCAAGGAGATGCGCGAAATCGTGCAGATCGCCGCACGGCGGCCGAGCACCGGTCGATGGCAGGTGGTGCTGATCGAGGACGCCGATCGGCTGACCGAGGCGGCTGGCAATGTGCTGTTGAAGGTGGTTGAGGAGCCGCCGGATCGGACGGTATTCCTGCTGTGCGCGCCATCGGTTGATCCGGAAGACATCTCCGTGACGCTGCGGTCGCGCTGTCGGCATGTGCATCTGGTGACGCCGTCGGTGCCCGCCATCGCGCAGGTACTGCGGGAGCGCGACAAGCTCGACGAGAAGACCGCCGCCTGGGCGGCGTCGGTGAGCGGCGGTCATGTCGGGCGGGCGCGACGGTTGGCCACCGATGAGCAGGCACGTGCTCGTCGGCAGCGGGCGTTGGCGTTGGTGGGCGCGGTTTCGCGACCCGGTGCCGCCTATGCGGCCGCCGATGAATTGGTGAAATCGGCCGACGACGAGGCCAAGCAGATGAGTGCGGCCCGCGACGAACGTGAGCGCGAGGAATTGGCGACCGCACTCGGTGCCGGCGGCACCGGCAAAGGCGCTGCGGGTGCGACCCGAGGTTCGGCCGGTGTGCTCAAGGACCTGGAGCGCAGGCAGAAATCCCGCGCCACCCGCACCGGCCGCGACGCGCTCGACCGGGCACTCATCGATGTCGCGGGCGTCTACCGCGACGCGCTGGCCATCCGCTTCGGCGCTGCCCGCAACGGTTCCGGTGTCACCCTCACCCACCCCGATATGTCTGATCAGATCCACGACTTGGCCGACCGCGTCCGCCCCGAGGGGCTGCTCCGCTCCATCGAAGCCGTCCTCGCCTGCCGCGAGGCCCTCGACCTCAATGTCAAACCCCGCTTCGCCCTAGCCGCCATGGTCGCCACCCTCATCTCCGCCCAGTCCGCTTAGCCGATCGCACCCGGCGGACGACCCTTCACCTATAGAAAGATCGGGTTTCGATCCGCGCCGATGTTCGACCGGCGGATCATGCAGCGAACCTGGACCGGCCGGACACCGTCAGGTCTGCCTATCGCGCTGCGATGACCACCCGTTTTCGCGATATGACCACGGAGACGATAGACTCGCCAGGCCGAAAGGCACGCCGCCTTAGCTCAGTCGGTAGAGCGCTTCACTCGTAATGAAAAGGTCGGGGGTTCGATTCCCCCAGGCGGCTCCAGGTCAGAGGGTATGGGCGCCTGCCACCCTCGACGGATCGTCGCGCGGTGTCACTCGATACCTGAAGAATCCACCATCCCGATCATGCATCGTTTGCCTCTGAGGCGAGGTGACAACCTCACATTCGGAGAGGCTGTTTTGTCGCTGAGACGAATGCAGCTGCGACGCAAGGAAGTCATGACCACCGAACCCGTACCGGCCGAAGGGCCGACTCGATCCGAGCCTGAACGCGATCATGAGTGAGCCCTGCGCCACCGGCCGTGCCTGTGCGGCGTCCGGAACTTCGCCGAGCTGTCACGGTTCGAGGTCGACCACTCCTTTGCCGCTCGGGATGTCCAGCGGCACCGAGACCTGGTCGTGCGCGATCATCCAGGTGCCCTGGATCTTGCGGAGGCCGTAGGTAACTCTGACCCACATGCCGCTGACCTCGGTCCCGTCCCTCAGTGTGCCGCTGAGGCGTGCGAAGGCATGCCCGAATGCCACGTCCTCACCCACGGTGAGTGTCAGGTCGCGAACCTCATAGGTCACGGTCTCGAAGAAGGCGAACACGTTGACCCAGTTCTCGAGTTTCGCCGCAATCCCCACATGCTGGAGTGGGGGTTCGACATCGAAGGACACGACGTCGGTTGTGTAGAGCTGCTTCAGGGCCTCGAGATCCTTGGCTCGCAGTCCGTCGATTATCCTGTCGATTTGCTGGCGAATCTCGGTTTCATCTGCCTCGCGTTGCGGCTCGATACGGTCGGCGAGTGACTGAAAGTCGTTGGATGTGGTCATGTTCGGCTCCTCAGGAAGCGGTGAGTGTGGTCGCGGTGTCGGTCTGTCGGAGCGGCGCGAGTGCGGCGCTCCATGCGATGAGCTGATCCAGCAGCGTGCTCAGGGCTGTGACGTGCCGGTCGCCCGGTGTGAAGGTGGTGAAGCTCTTGAAATCGTGGTGCAGCGAGATCGTGACCTGGGGGCCGACACCAGCCATGTTGAGCGTGCCGCAGATCAGCCGCAGCTGGTCCACCGCATGGACGCCGCCGCCCGCGCCGTAGGAGACGAAGCCGACCGCCTTGCCGGTCCACTCCCGGAACAGGTGGTCGATGGCGTTCTTCAGCACACCGGGCAGGCCGTGGTTGTACTCGGGGGTCACCATGACGAACCCGTCGAATGGAGCGATCCGCTCGGCCCACGCGCGGGTGTGTTCATGGACCGATGGGCCGAACATGGGCGCCACCGGCTCGTCCAGATGCGGTAGCGGATGGTCGCGTAGGTCGATCAGTTCGAACTCGGCGTCGTCGCGACGTGATGCCAGGTCCAGAACCCACTGCGCGACCTGCGGACCGTTGCGGTTGGGCCGGGTACTGCCGAGGATGATGCCGATCTTGATCATTTCTGGAGCTCCTGCTCTGTTGAAGGTGTCTCGACCTACCGACGACGCAGTCGGCCGGAATGTCAGGCCTCACAATTCGAGTCGCTGTTTCGTCGGGTTCGGTGAGGGATATATCGATCGAAGGAGCCGAACACCATGACCGATCCGCAACTGTGCTCGGTGATCAGTGAACGCCGGCAGCTGCTCAATCTCGCCTATCGGCTGCTCGGCTCGCTCGCCGAAGCCGAGGATGTGGTGCAGGAGACCTATGTGCGCTGGTACGCGCTATCCGAGCAGCAGCGCGAGGATGTGGCGGTGCCCGGCGCGTGGTTGACGACGGTCGCCGGCCGCATCTGTCTCGATCTGCTGGGCTCGGCGCGCGCGAGGCGGGAACGTTATGTGGGCGAATGGATTCCGGAGCCGATTCCCGGCTATTCGGAATGGTTCGGCGGTCCCGCGCCTGCCGATCCGGCCGACCGGGTCACCCTCGACGAGTCGATCAGTATGGCCTTCCTCGTCGTGCTCGATTCCATGACACCGGCCGAGCGGGTGGCGTTCGTCTTGCACGATGTCTTCCGCTACTCCTTCGCCGAGGTCGCCGACGTTGTCGGGCGCACACCCGCGGCCTGCCGCCAGCTCGCCTCATCTGCCCGCCGCCGCATCCACGCATCGCCGGGCCCGTCGAGCGCCGAGCGCTCCGAGGTAATCAGGGACTTCAAACGGGCTTGGGAGACAAGCGATATCGAGGCCCTGATCGGTTTGCTCGATCCCACCGCGACCGCGACCGCAGACAGCGGCGGCCTGGCTCCGGCCTTCCGAGACCCGATCACCGGCGGCGAACACATCGCCCGTGCGTGGATCGAGATCGCGGCCCGCGGCCCCAAGGTGACGCTGCTCGAGCGCATAGTGAACGGCCAACCCGGCCTGGTGGCGCGGCTCGGCGACACCATCGTGTCGGTCTACGCCTTCGATATCGCCGAGGGCCGGATCACTCGCATCTGGGCGATCCGGAATCCGGAGAAACTGCGCCCCTGGACAACCGACTGAACTGCGATTGCCGGAACGCCGTCCGCCGGTCGGCGTGACTACGGCTTCGATCAATGCAAGCGCCGTAGGGTTTCGATTGCCCGGTCCCTTTCGCCATTCGTCATCGGCGGCAGAGTTCCCTGATTTGCGGCCACATCATGATCATGTGGCACATCCTGCTGATGGCGGCAGGACTATTGGCCGTCGCTGTTGTAGATGCGAGGCGTGCCGACCGATTTCCGCTCCACCCGAAAGGTCCAACCGGGTGCGAGCTGCTCGACATGGCCTCGGCATTCGATTTCGATCGGCGGTAGGCCGCCCGGCTCCGATCGGACTTCCACGCCGTCGCCGCTGATCCGAATGGTCAGCCGGTGACCGCGGTAGCTGATCGGGAACTCCAGCGAACCCAGGGAGTCCGGCCAGTGCGGCGCGAATATCAAACGCCCGTTACGGGTCTCCAGCCCAGTCAGACAGCGCTGCACCAGATCGATGCTGCCCGCCATCGCACCCAGATGGATACCTTCCGCGGCCGTTCCGCCCTGGATGTCCCCGATATCGGATGCCAGGACACTGTCGAAGAACTCCATGGCGCGGTCACGGTTGGCACGGGCCAGCACCCAGCTGTGTACGACGCTGCTCAAGGTCGACCCGTGTGAGGTGCGGGCAAGGTAATAGTCGATGGTGCGCGGGATCATCTCACCGGGCAGGTCGTATCCCAGTCGTTTCAGCAGCTCCCGGAGTTCGTCCGAGGACAGCAGATAGAACAGCATCAGCACATCGGCCTGCTTCGCCGCCTGGTACCGGTTGATGTCGTCGCCTTCGGCGTCGAGGATCCGGTCCAGCCGCTGGATGTCACCGTAGCGCTCCCGGTAGCGCTCCCAATCCAGTTCGGCCAGTTGGCCGTAACCTTCGAATTGGCTGATGACGCCGTCGTGGAACGGCACATACATGCGGCGGCTGACCTCCGCCCAGTGCGCCGGCTCCGATGGTGCGACGCCGAGGGTCTCCATCAGTTCGGCGCGATCGCGCGGTGTGAGCAGCTCCAGCGCGTCGAGCGCCCGCAAAATCACCCAGACCGCCATGACATTGGTGTAGGCATTGTCATCGATGCCATCGTGCGGAGTTGCCGGATAGCCGGAATGGAATTCGTCCGGGCCGATCACGCCACGAATCCGGTAGCGGTCGCGGTTGGCGTCGTAGGTGGCTGTGCTCGCCCAGAACCGGGCGATCTCTACCAGCATTTCGGTGCCGTATTCGGTGAGGAATTCGCGGTCGCCGGTCGCCTGATAGTAGTGCCAGACGTTGTACGCGATCGCGATGCCGATGTGCCTGGCCCGATTACTGGGATCGGGGTTCCAACGTCCGGACCGGGGGTTGAGATGCATCTGCTGGCTTTCCTCGCGGCCGTCGCTGCCGGACTGCCATGGGAACATCGCACCTGCACACCCGTTTTCACTTGCGGCGCGGCGTGCTTCCGCCAAACGCCGGTAGCGGTACCGCAACAGCGATCGAGTCAGGGCAGGAAAGCGCAGATTCAACACCGGGAATACGAACAGCTCATCCCAGAACACATGTCCTCGATACGCCTCGCCATGCAGGCCCCGCGCCGGGACACCCACGTCGAGGTCAGCCGTGTTGGGTGAGAGCGTCTGCAGCAGATGCAGCACGTGCAGACGCAGTATGCGCACCGCATTCTCACGGCCTTCGAGATCGATACGCAACCTGTCCCACAGGTGTTCCCACGCCGCTGTGTGCCCGTCCAGCAGATCCGCGAACCCGGGCTGGCAGCTCAGCCAGCGTACGACCTCCTCCTCCGGAATGGAGGTCGCGTGGTCGCGGCCGGTGTAGACGGTGACGACCTTCTCCAGGGTCACCGCCGACCCGGCGGTCATCGGAACGTCGATGTCGTGCCCGATCATGCCGTCCTGGTCGACGAGTTGTCCTGTGCCGGTTGTCGTTTCCCCGTCCTGGAGAATTCTGCTGCGGGCCGCCATCGCCACCGGAATCCGGGATCGGCTGGTCTGTACGGCCAGCAGCACCGAATCCGTGGACAGTTTCGCAGCCCGCACCGGAGTGAGGTGGTCACCGGACAGAGCCCGGTAGCGTTCCACCAGCGAGTTCCGTACATCGCCGTCGAGCGCCGAGCGGATCAGCAGATGTCCCGACCAGTTTTCGGCGACGATCGTCGTCTCCAGGGCGCATACGTGCGGCCGGTGCATGGCGGCGAATCGCCGCTGGGTGACCTGCGTGATCCGGTCTGCGGTGTCGCGGAATCGGAACCGGCGGGTGAGCACCGCTCGGCGCAGATCGAGTTCCTGCCGGTAGGCCAGCAATTCTGCGGTGTCGACGTCGAACCATTCGCCGTCCTCGATCCGGAACGACACCGGCAGCCAGTTCGGCAAGTTCACCAGGCTCTCGTTGTCCACCGTGCGCCCCGAGAGCTTGTCGCTGCGACGGTCGTAGATTCCGGCGACGTAGGTGCCGGGATAGTGGTACTCGGCGGCCCGCGATTCGGGTGCGGCACCGCGAGTGGCGAAGTAGCCGTTGCCCACCGTGCACAGTGCTTCGCGCAGTTTCTCGGTGTGCGGGTCGTACCCGTCGAAGACCAGTGTCCAGGCATCGGCCGCCGCCGAATCGGATTCGCGGCTCAGAGTCCCCGCCATCCGGTCGAGAAGGTCGCGGACGCGACCGGGACTGTCTACCGCGAATCGCGCCGCGGTGCACCGGTCCCCGTTTTCGGTGTGACGCACCACGATTCCGACGCCGTGCGGTGCGACGGCATCGAAGGCATCCTCGTCGGTGAGATCGTCGCCGAGGTAAATCGGCAGTTTCGGGCCCGCTAGATGGTCCAGGATCCAGTCCAGGGCTCGGCCTTTGTCCCAGTCCACATCCGGGCGTAATTCGGTGACCTTACGACCGTTCGTCACTCGCAGCCCGCCCTGCTGCGCGACCGCGTGCACCGCACTGATCGCCCGGGCGACGACGTCGGGCGTGGCGTTGCGATAGTGCATCGCGACGGCGAATCGCTTGTGTTCCACCCGAACGCCGGGAATACCGCCGACCCGGCGGCCGAGTTCTTCGGCCGCGGCGGCGATCGCCTCTTCGGCGGCCGGTGCCGCATCGTGTACGTGATAGCTGCCGTCGGGAGCGACCAGTTCGAAGCCGTGGCTTCCCGCATACCAGATTCCGGACAGCCCCACCCGCTTTTGCAGATCGGTCAGATCGCGGCCGCTGATGATAGCGACCGGGCATACTCTTGCGAGTTCGGTGATCGCCGCGGCGGCTCCGCCGACCATCGCGGCGGTATCGGGGTCCGGGACGATCTCCGCGAGCGTACCGTCGAAATCCATCAGTACGGTCACGTTCTCGGTGTCGAGCAGAACAGAGATCCGAGGCCAGGACTCCAGCGCACCCGGTACCTCCGACATGTGCCGGAATCCGGCACGTACGCGGACCTCCGCCAGATCGGTAACCACCATATCGGCGCCATGGGAACGCAACTGGTCGGCGCGCCCGGTCCGGTCGATGCCGATCACCGAGGCGAATCCGCCCCGCCGACCGGCGGTGACTCCCGCTTCGGCGTCCTCGATGACGACGGTCCGGCTCGGATCCGCACCCAGCCGACGCGCGGCCTCGATCAGCATCGCCGGGTCGGGTTTTCCGGCCAGCCGCAGATCCTCTGCGACGGTCCCGTCGACGCGCACCGCGAACAGGTCGCCGATACCGGCCGCCTCCAGTACTTGGGCACAATGACAGCTGGCCGAGAAGATCGCCGTACCGAACCCCGCGTCACGCAGCTCGTGCACCAGTGCGACCGTCGACTCGAAAACCGGGATTCCATTGCGGGCCAGTCGATCCTGGAACAGATGATCCTTACTATTGCCGAGACCGCAGATGGTGGCCGCATTCTCCGGGTCGGACGGATCGCCCCAGGGCAGCGAAATTCCGCGCGACGCAAGAAAATCGGCCACACCGCTGTTACGGGGTTTACCATCCACGAAACGCTGGTAATCCGCCGCGGTGAACGGTGAGCGGTCCTGGCCCGGCCCGGCGGCATGTTCGGCGAGAAACGCGTCGAATAGTTCGGTCCATGCAGCGGCATGTATCGTCGCGGTGTCGGTGACCACCCCGTCCATATCGAAGATCACCGCGTCGTGCTGACGTACATCGATCATCGGCGCAGGCTGTCGGCTTGCTCTCACCTCTCCAGACTGGGTCGATCCATCCGCCTGATCAAGGGCCGGAAGTCCCGGCGAGTGACCGTCTGTCATCGCGGCGGGCCGGTACCGTCATCGTCCGGATCCCCGGACCAAACCGCCGCATCAAGCTGGTTTCCGGCGTACGCATCCACCGCGACCGTGGAGACCACTCAGCGAGCTGTCGCGCTCGACTGCGGAGCTGGCGGAGATGTCTCGTAGCTCTGCGGCTAAAGGGCGTGTGGCCGAAGGTTGTTCAGGTGAGCGGCTGGCCGGTGAAGCTGGCAACGATCAGACGGGCGTCGCCGTCTGACTCGCCCGCGGGATTCACTGATCAGTAGACTCCTGGCGTGACCGATCTTGCGGATTTCGCGCGGCTGATCGCCGGTGACCACGGCCTATGCGTCGTATCGACGTTGCGGGCGGACGGCACGATCCAGTCCTCCCTGGTAAATGCAGGTGTGTTGAACCACCCCGAGACCGGTGAGCAGGTGGTCGGGGCGGTGGTACGTGGCGGTACCCGCAAGCTGGATCACCTTCGTGCCCGGCCGCGCATGACGGTAGTCGTCCGTGTCGGTTGGGAGTGGGCCGCTGTGGAAGGGTCGGTGTGGATCGCCGGTCCGCAGGATCCGGCCCCAGGTATCGACGCCGAACGGTTGCGAATGCTGCTGCGTGAGGTGTTCACCGCGGCCGGTGGCACCCACGAGGACTGGGACGAGTACGACAGGGTGATGGCCGCGGAGCGTCGCGCGGTCGTCCTGGTCATACCGGACCGCGTCTACGGCAACGGCTGAGGGGCTCATCGACCCACGCCGGATCGCTTCTCTCCGAGGAGCGGAATTTCGGTGGTGGCTGAAACCCCATGGGGGAGCTGCGCGACTCGAATTGTGTGGAGTGTTTCGAGGGTGTCGAGTGCTTGGGCGACGTCGGGTGGTGGGGAAGGGCGCGCAGCGGCGTACCCATTGTGATCCGGGTGCTCGGACGCAGGCGGCGAGAGCGGAGGCGCGGGGCGTCGGCGACCGCTCTGGAGCCGGGATACTGTCGTGCGTAAGGCTGCGCTACGCCGCCGATGGGCGGGATTGCCGAACTATTACCCACCGCTTCCCATGTGGTGGAATTTTGCTATTGGTCTTGTGAATTCGTGGTTGCGGCAGGCGTGCTCAGGGAATTATGTAGCGCATGGATTCGAGGAACGCCGCCGCGCGGTTGCTCGCAGAGATCCTTGCCGCCGGGTTCACCGTGGAGGGGTTCATCCGCTGCCTGCGGGCCGACCCGACCGCCGACACCGCGGTGCTACCGCCATTGACGACTCAGTGGCGGATACCGCCGCCGGGGCACAGCTACTGAACCCGAACGCGCTGGGTAGACAAGTGGTTCCGTGCGCCGATCGCGGCAAGGTGCGGGATCGTGTGGGCGGTGGCCACTTCGGACGGGTGGGAAAGCCGGTCAGCACGGTTACGTCGCTACCGTGCTGAAAATACGGTGCCCGGTCGCGCCGTACGAACGTCGGTTGCCCTGACGTCCGGCGAATACCTGTCGCCACGCGTCGAAATTTACCGGCACCTCCGATCAATCCCAGCTCCGGTTTCGGGGCGCCTCCATAGTGGTTTCCGGCGCCTGGCCTGGATGGTGTCGGTATCTCAGTCGAACGGGGCTTTGTCGATGCCGCAGGTGGTACCGGTCGGGGGCAGTTGCCCGGACGTCAGGTACTCGCGCTTGACCTGTTCGGCGCAGGTGCTCGCGACGTACATGCTGCTGTGGCCCGCGCCCTCGATCACGACCACCTGGGCGCTGGCGAGTTCGGCGGCGCCCGCGATCGCGCCGGGCAGCGGTGTGGCCGGATCGAATCTGCCATTGAGGACCAGAATCGGGGCCGAGGTCGAGCGATTCCACGGGCCCGTGTACCGGTCGGCGTCGTGGCCGTGCCAGAAGGCGCAGACGGTTTGGCCGAAAACGCCGACCCGTCCGAAGTATGGTACCCGCTGGTCCTCTGTGATGGCCGCGCGACTGTAGACGGCGGGATCGGTGGGCACGGCGCTGTCACTGCATTGGATCGTGTAGTACGCCTCGGTGCGGTTGCCCAGATACGAGGCCTCAGCGATCGACCGCAGGCCGGCCAGAGACGGAAGGCTGGTACCCGAATCGAACAGCGTCTGCAACAGGGTGGCAAGGTCCGGATAGGTCGACGGCTGCGAAAGTTCGCTGGCCGCAGCGATGATCGCCGAATAGGTCCAGGTCTGATCCGCCACCTTGATGGGCGCTATACGCGCTCGCTGAGTGAGCACCGTCCATTTCAATCGTGGATCGCCCGCACCGAATGCGCAGCGTGGACCGGCCACCGCGCATTCGCGGAGGAAGTCGTCGAAGGTCTCCGCGATACCGTCGGACACATTCTGTCGGGTGTCCAATGGGACTGTGGTGCCCTGGCCGTCATGGCCGTTGATGTTGCCCTCGAAGTCCAGCGACCCGTCGAATGCCATCGCCCGCACTCGGCTCGGAAACATGTTCGCGTAGATCGCGCCGAGTTGGGTGCCATAGGAAATTCCGTGGTAAGTGAGTTGTGGATCGCCGACCGCGCGGCGCAGCAATTCCAGATCGCGCGCGGTATTGGCGGTGGACGCGTGATTCAGGATCGGCCCGGCGTTGCGTTCGCAGCGGTCGGCGAGTTCCTGCGCGTGCGCGAAGTACGCGGCTTCGCCGCTGGCATCCGTCGGCATTTCCGGGCTGGAGTCGAGAAAGGCGCGTTGTTCGCCGGTATTCGGGAAGCAGCGGGTTGCCGAGCTGCGCGCCACCGACCGCGAATCCCAGGCCACGAGGTCGAAGCGCGACCGCAGCTCATCGGAGAACAACCACGGCCACCGAGCCCGCTCCCGGAGCCGGTCGACGCCGGATGGGCCGGGGCCGCCGAAATTGACGAACAGGGTGCCGATGCGACGGCTCGGATCAGTGGCCGGCAGCTTGATCACCGCAAGGTCGATGTGGTCGCCATCGAGCTGGTGGTAGTCCAGCGGCACGCGTGCGGCGGTGCACTGAAAGCCGTCCTGGCAGTCGGACCAGTGCAGTTCCGGCGTCGGCGCGGCCTCGGCGAGACTATCCAGATAGGGGTCGACGCCGTCAGTGGCTGTGGCGGGCGTGCCGAGTGCGGCGGCACTGAAGACGAGCGCGAGTACCACAGCGCTGATTCGACGAGAACCGCCGTACCGCAATCGCCGGACCAATGAAGCCTCCTGTGCGTAGATCACCGAAACCCCAGACAGCGCCGGATCAGGGAAAGAAGTCATTCCTGAGTCGTAATCGACTGGTGAGAGCATCCCGATCGCCGAACGGCGCCCGCTGATGATTGTAGGAATGCATTCAAATGTCAACTGCGGCAAATAGTTCAGACTTGCAATGTAACTGGCTGCGCATCATGCTCGCCGAGTCCGTGCCCGTGGCTCCCAATCTTGTTTCACTCTCTTCTCCGCCGCCACGCCGAGGTGTCGCCTGGGTCGACCTCGCGACCGCACCAGCTCCGCACTCGCCTCTCGTCGCATCAGAAACGGACAGGCGCGCCGCATCTCGGCGGGTCGACACTTTGTGAAGTAGCGGGAAGTATGCTGACGAGCGCTGCAGCGGAGTTTGACCACCCGGTCCGTCATTGCGAACGGAGGCGTATGTCGAGCGATTCCGAACCGGAAACGGCGGGCGTCAATCGGCGCGCGGCGATCGGCACCGGCGCCGCGGCGTTGGGTGGAGCCGCATTGGGCCCGGGATTGATGGCGGCTACCGGCTGCGCCGACACCGTCGCGAGCCAACTGCCGAATACCGGTGAGGTCGCCGAGAACCTGCAGAACTCCCCGCACCTATTCCATCTCACCTCGGCGGATCCGCAGCGTTTCGACGGTGGCACCCTGCAAGGCGCGCACGAGGGTAGCTTTCCGGTGCTGGCCGGGCAGAACGGATCGGTCTACTTCGTGCGTCTGGAGCCGGGCGGCATCCGCGAGCCACACTGGCACCCCAGCGCCTGGGAAATGAACTATCACATTTCCGGCACCGCGAAATGGACCATTCTCGGCACCCACTCCGACGGCAGCTACCACACCCAATCCTTCGAAGCCCACCCGGGCGACCTCGTATTCGCACCGCAGGGCTTCTTCCACTACTTCGAGAACGCGCGCACCGACGCACCCCTCGAGGTCCTCATCGTGTTCAACACCAGTGCGGCCGAAACCAACGACGACATCGGCATCCTCGCCGCGGTCAACGCCATCCCGCGCTCCGTTCTCGCCACCGTGCTCGGCGTCCCGGAATCCGCCTTGGCGGGCATACCCACCGATATCAAACCGGTCGTTGTCACCAAACGACACTGACGGCAATCGCCACGGCCGCACCGACATTCATCGCCGGTGCGGCCCGCGATGGGCGCGTGGTCTGCGGGTCACGCGCAAGCCCCATACGCTCGACGAGGCGGCGAGGCTCATGTAGCGCGCGTAGGCGAGGATGACCAGCAGCACGCCGTAGTCGCCAAGTCCGCGTCGGCAGTACCGTGGCGCACCCGGCGATGATCAGGATGACGTCCGGAACCAGTGCGGGCGCTCCGAGCGGCGATATCGGTGCCGCGCTGGGTATTCGGCGAGCGGACGTTTTCGGTGCCGGACGTAGACCGGTGGGGCAGGTGTATCCGATGGTTGGCGAAGTTCTGAATCTTCGACTTGCGAGGAGGGCTGGTGAGGAACAAACTGGTTCGCCGGATTGTCGGCGTCGGCGCCAAGCTGGCATTGGCCGCTGCGGTGGTAGGTGCGTTGGTGCTCGGCCAGCACAGCGTCGCTCGTGCCGCGCAGACGTTCACATTCCAGCTCCCGCTGGTGAAAATAACCCAAACATGGGGTGTCCCAACGCAATTGAGCATCTACCTGACCGCGACCGTCGGCGACAACCCCGGAGTCACCACCTTCGGTGTCGCCAACCCGGGCCCCTTCGGCGGCAGTACCGCTCTCGATTCCCACGCCCGGATCCAGTGGCTGAACCTGACGACCGGAGCATCCGGTGTCGCTGACGTGGCCGATCGGGAAACGGCGCCGCAGCCGAGCAACTGCGCTCCCGTGCCGGTGCCGGTGTTCACCGGAGCCGGCCGGATCATCGCACTCGCTACCGCGGGCGGCCTCGGTATCACCGTGTCCTCAGGCGTCGGCACTTTCACGGCTGTCTGAGCCCTGCGATGTGCCACAGCGGTGCGAACCCGGACTTCCGCCCGGAACCGCTGTGCCACCCGGATTTCAGAAGGTACGCCGCGATAGTTGTTGGTAGTCGGATCATTCGATCCGGCAATGCTGACCGATCATTGATCCGGCGCGTCACCGCTCGAGCGGGCCGGAGGATGCCGGTACGGGGCAATGCCGATATCGGCATCGGATAGCAGTTCGGCCAGGCCGACTTCCAAGTGTTCGGCGGTCCTGCGCAGTCCGATCGCCACCGTGCGCGCGGGTGTGTCCGCGCTGCTCTCTAGTCGGATCGGGGCGACGGCCATCCCGTCGATGTCGATGCGACAGATATATGCCCGATCCTGCGCCGTCCGGTCTGGGCGGGGCCTCCTGATCGTGATGAGGACCCGCTTGCCATCCACGGCGAGGGTTCTGGTGGCCAAGACCGAACCTCTCCCGGAAGTCATAGCGCCACACTATGACGATCCCTTGGATTGCAAGCCATTTCGACAGCGTGGCGACACGCCCATGCCGAGCCTCGTGCTGGGCCTCGTCCATGATCCAGGCCGCGATCTGGGTGCAAGGGGTGAATCCGAGTTTGCTCAGGATGTGTTCGACGTGGTGCTGTGCGGTGCGTTGGGTCAGGCACTACCGGCGGGCAACTCGGTCGGACTCATCTGCCACGCCTGTGTCAGGGCGTCCTTCAAATGACGCTTTTGCCCGCGCACCTTGACGCTATCGGTCGGTTGTGGGTTCAGTGCCTGTTCCATCATGTGCAGAAACCGCCGTCGGGTCACGCCGAAGGTCACGAGCAGTTCGCTTGCGGTGGCGCCGCCGAACGGTGCCCATCGGATCGCGAAACTGACCACGGCTTTCGCCGCCGCGTCGAGCGCCTTCGCGCCCTCCATGAGTTCACATTCGCGCAGCGATGTCCGCACCCACCACGCGTCGTAGCGGGGCTCGACCACGGGAAGATGCTTCGACCGCACATGGGGCGAACCACCCCCGCACTGCGCCGCGGGACGAACGCCATCCGATTCGGGTGTCGCCTGGCAGACCGCGAAAACCGGGAAGCGATCGATGCGAGGACGCGGCTCGAACCGCACCCGGACCGGCAGGTCCGGAGAGGGTGTGACCTCCCCTTCGATCGTCGCGTATACCCACGGCCCTTCGTCGAGTTCCACGATGGCGATCGTCAACGGCACCACCTGGTCGTGCGGATGGCTCATGCTTCGGTGCACGAGCCGCCACGAGACGATGGAACCGTGACCCGACGATGGCGACCACTCGAGGTCCCAGGACCGGCACGACGAACATTCGGCGGTCAACGGTGCGAACAACTTGTCACAGCGCCCACAGCGCCGAATCATCATGGTGTTGTTCGTCTCGACGGGATTGCTGCTGGATTTGTATGTGTGCTCGGACACGGGAACCTCGGAGTGATAGCCACCAACGCTGTCCCCAACAAGGGTCTACGCCGGTTCGTCCGAACGCGACGGTAGAACTACCTGGGATATACCTATTTCTGCCCGTGGTCCCTTCGTTTGCCCAGGTCGTGTGTGCGCGGCCTGGGCGGCTACTTGCGCGCGGGACGGACATCCGAGTGTACCGAGGATGTTCTCCAGGTGCCGGTCGACGGTGCGCGGCGACAGCGCCAGCCGTTGGGCGATCTGCCGCTCGGACCCTCCGCGACGAGTTCGGGCACTTGCCGGTTGGGCCGTGAGCACGGTGTCCTCGTGTTCGTCCGCCTGGCCGGGGTCGAGTGCGGAGTGGATCGCTTGGGCGTGCCGATGCGAGCAGCTCCCGAAGCCGGGGATCTCCCGCTGCCGTCCGACGAAACCTTGTCACCGCGAAGTGGTAGGTTGGGCCACCACGCGCGTGGGCTTACTTCACCCCCCATAGGACCGAATCCAACCGGGCCAGGGGCTCCGAGTAGGCCCGGTTTGCGAAGGTCGTCCTCGAACCTGATTGCCCAGCGCGCGGGATGCGGATTGTGCTCCGAACACTGCCCGCCGGTACCTACTTATGCCGACGGAACCCGGGTGAGCTGCGGATATGGGTGACGAAGTGGGTGTTTCTACCCATGTCGACACGGCTTAGATCTGTGACGCTCGGTAGTGAGCAGGAGGTCGACCTTGAATTCTCACCATATGTGCCCAACCGATGATGGCCGCCAACGGCAGGCACTACGCCCACGACGGGGTGGAGGCGGCGATGGATAACGTATGTCGAACCGAGGTCGACGGAATGCGTGTGACGTGGCGATTGATTCAGAATCGGCTGATCTCGATCATCTCTGTGGACGACGCGGCTGACGCCTCACCGGTGCTGTCGTTCGGCCCCGCCACCTATCCGGATCTCGCACTAGCACGAGAACTCCATCCCGGACTGGCCGCGCTGTGGGACGCGGTGCGCCACGACTTCTGGTCTACCCTTATTCCGCCACGCCGGAATAAGGGTAGACGTTGGCAACCGTCGTGACGACCGCTGCGTGCCCCGAGCCATCGGCACCGATCGTCGAACCGTCCAGCCAGGCGAGTATCGGGACTCGAATCGCTCACCCGCTGCTGCGCGGCACCATCGGATTCGGGTTGGGGACCCTGGCGCTGATCAATAGCCGGTTCGAGCACCTGCTTTGGCTTGGCCGTCTGCTCGAGTTACCGGCCGCCGCGCTCGTCCCCCCGCACGGCACCAAACGCCGGACCGTTCGGTTAGGCGAGTTCCGCGCCGAATGGTTGTGGCACGAAACCCTGCCCGACCCGCGGCAACGGCACGATTCGGTCCTGCTGTACTTCCACGGCGGTGGGTTCATCGGCGGCGGCATGAATACCCATCGACGCCTTGTCGCCAAAATCGGACATGCCAGCCGGATGCCCGCATTCAATGTCGACTACCGACACCTACCCGACGCGCATTTCACCGAGACCCTCGACGACGCCGTCAAATCGTACGAATACCTGCTCGAGCAGGGCTTCCAACCCGAGCGCATCATCGTCGCCGGAGACTCGGCGGGCGGCGGGCTCGCGTTCCGAATGGCCCTGGCAACCCGGGAACGCGGGTTGCCGATGCCCGGCGCCATCTCCGCGATCGCACCATGGGCCGACTTCGATTCGACCACCCGCGACGCCCACCCCAACCGGCACCGAGATTCCTACATACCCACTCGGATCCTGGATTTGATCGCGCGCCACGGCGTTGCCCTCGACGGCCAACTCGACCTGGCGTGGTCTCCGGTCAATCACGATTTCACCGGTCTACCGCCGGTTCTCATCCAGGTCGGCTCCACCGAATGCCTGTTGCCGGACGCCGAGATGCTGGCTGAACGCTGTGCTCGAGCGAACGTCCCGGTACGGCTGCAGATCTGGGACCGCGCACCGCACGTCCACCACATCGCCGCGGATTTGCTTGCCGACGCTCGAGCCGCGATCCACGATCTGGGGCTGTTCCACCGCGAAATCTTGGCCTGACGCGCACCTCCTGCTGACCGCTCGGGCACTGCCCTCGTCAGTACCAGTGGTGTTGCTGCCAGAATGCCCAGGCCCCGTCGGGGCTGCCGTAGCGCTCATTCATGTAGTCGTAGGTCCAGCGGATTTGGGTGAGCGGGTTGAAGCGCCAATCCCAGCCGTGGGTTTGCATCTTTTCGGCGGGCAGTGCTTGGCCGAGGCCATAGGCGCCGCTTTGCGGGTTGATGGCGAACACGTCCCAACCGCTTTCGTGGGTGATGACGGCGTCGAAGGCCGGGAACTGGTGCAGCGGTACGACCGTCAGGGCCAGGGCTCTGGTGCCCAAGCGGAGCAGTGAGGTTATGAGTCCGGCGGGTGTCGCCGAGTCGCGTGGCCCGGCTGTGGGGGTGACGGTGATGTCGCTGGTCTCTTCGGTAGCCGTGGCGATGCCGTCGTCCAGGTTGTCGGCGGACGTGGCGATGCTGTCGTCGGTCCCGTCGGCGGACGTCGCCATGTTGTCGTCCGGTCCGTCGGCGGTTGTGGTGATGCTGTCGTTCGCATCGTCGGTAGCTGCGGTGAGGTAATGGCCGAGACCGTCTGGATACGTGGCGCCGTCGTTGTTCGGGGGATCGGCGGATGTAATGACGCCGTCGTCTAATCCGTCGATGGCTGTGGCGACGTTCTCGCGCGGACCGCCTGTGGCTGTGGTGGCGCCGTTGTCCGGGGCATCGACGGATGTGCCGGCGCTCTCGTCCAGATCGTCGACGAACGTAGCGACGCTGTCGTCGGAACCCTCGACGACGGCTGAACCGGCACAAACTATGAGGGCACCGACCGCGATTGCGGCCGCGGCGAAGCGCAGCATCGGCTCTCTCCTTAGCTGTATTTGCCTTCCGTATCGATGGGTGTCATGAATTCGCGTAGATCAGCTCGTCCGAATGGTCAAGCCGGGATTATCTTGCAGCACAGTACCGATCGGCTGGCCGAGAAGCAGCGCGACGTGGCCGCAGCCGAGATCGAAGGCGGAACTGACCGTGACGATGGCGCTGCTGAGGCCGAGCGCCCTGGTGCCCGCGAAGATCGGTCCGCCGCTGTCGCCGCAGCGAAACGATCGGGCGGTCGTCGTTCATCCGGATTCCGGCGAATACGGCTGGGTAGGCGGCGCGGGCCTGCTGTGCGAATTCGACAAGCCGACGCGCATTTTCGGTGCGTACGAGATATTCGTGCGCATCTATTCCCAGGTCGCTCTCCAGGGCCGCGATCAGTCCGGGCGGCAGTGCGACGGTATCGGGCTGTGGTGCGGCCGTGGCCGGATGCGCGATCGAACCTGCGATTGCCACCGTGGCACAGCAGCCGAGTGCTGCGCGCCGGGTTCCCGACCTCATCGATCCGCCTCCTGACTATGCGTCGAAGTATGCGATGAACGCTATGTCACATCCGTCACAAAACGGACTATTTGGTTCCATAGCGTGTCGATGCCCGCGGCGCACTATGTCAAACCGAGTCCGTGTGCGAGTACCGGCCACGATCGCTTCAATTCGTCTTCCCAATAACCCCACGAATGTGTGCCCTCGTCGAAATCGTAGGTCGCCGGAATATCGAGCGATATCAGCTTCGCCTGCAGATTCTTCATGCAGTAATTTGCGGCTGCCTCGATCGCGCCGCCGAACAAAATCTGATTTGTCAGCCCGTCGAGGCCGGGGTCGGCATGCGGTTCGTTCAGCGTGTCGTATTTTCCGGGCAGGCCATTTCCCGAGGAAAGGTAGAGGTCGATGCCGCGCAATTTATCGGCGTGCAGGTATGGATCGTTTTTCGTCCATTCGGGTGAACCGACCGGACCCCACATGTTGTCGGCATTTCCGCCGCCCCAGGCGATCACGGTTTTCAGGAATCCGGAACCGATCGGATCGCTTGTCTGCGCGCAGCCGCTGAACGCGGCAGCCGCTCGGTAGAGGCCGGGTTTGGCAATGGGCAGACCGAGCACCGTGGCGGTGGAGGCGGAAATTCCGGCGATCGCGTTGACTCCGTCGGTGCCGAGCGCGGCATCGATCAGCGGCGGTAGCTCTTCGGTGAGGTAGGTCTTCCATTTATTGCGACCGAGTACCGGATCATCGTTGATCCAGTCGGTGTAGTAGCTGAACCTGCCACCGATCGGCTGGACCAGGTTGACATTCTTATCCGACAGGAACTGACGCGCGTCGCTGCGTTCCTCCCATGATGCGTCGTCCTGACCGCCGCCTGCGCCGTTCAATAGATATAAGCTCGGCCGGGGTATCGAGCCATCGGCAGGACGTTGGACCTCCACCGGGAATTCGGCGTCCATCGCCGCGGAATAGACATGAAGTCGGAAATTTCGGTCGTCGATGTGTTCGACGTCGGTGATATGCGAACCATCTTCCGATGCCGTACCGGTAGAAATCTTCGCGGACGTGGTGACCTCGGCCGATACCGTCGGCGCACCGACCACCGTACCGATAAGGATTCCCACGACAGCGATGCCGAGCACTGATCGCGCCCGGCACGATTTCGGCACGCCGCTGATTACACCCCTGTTCATACCAAAGCTTTTAGCATCAGGATTCCGGCTGATGTCGTACCGACACGTCGTGGGCAGGTTCCTGCCCGGGATGAAACAGGTACGGCCGCGATGCACGGGCGTTAATATGTCTAGCGCGCCACCTCACCGGTTGGGGGTGTGTGCGCGGCATTGGGATCGCACCACCTACGTGTCGGTGCCGCATCAAGAGCCGGCGACGCGGACGGCGTGACCCGCTCTTCCACGAGTGGTCGGGGACCCGGTGGCTGGAGAAATGCCATGACCAGAACAATGAATTTCGACTTCAGGGCGCTGCGATCCGCGATCGCCGGGCCGGTATTCGCTCCTGACGACGCCGGTTATGACCATGCCCGCTCCATCTGGAACGGAGCCATCGACCGGCGGCCCGCGGTGATCGCCGAATGCCTGTCTTGCGAGGATGTGGCCGCGGCATTGGCTTTCGCCAGGGACAATGAGCTCGAGGTAACCGTGCGTGGCGGTGCCCACGCCTACAGCGGCACGGCGGTCTGCGACGGCGGCATGATGATCAATCTCGGCGTCATGAACAGCGTCGTAGTGGACCCGAAAGCCGGGACGGCCCGGGTCGGCGGCGGCGCCACAATGGCGGACATGGATGCCGTGACCCAGGCGTACGGACTGGCTGTGCCCGGCGGGATCATCAGCGATACCGGCGTCGGTGGCCTCACGCTGGGTGGTGGCATGGGGTGGCTGACCCGGATAGCCGGACTTTCGATCGATAATCTCGTTTCGGCGCAGGTCGTACTCGCCGATAGCCGGATAATCCGGGCATCCGCCGATGAGAATCCGGACCTGTTCTGGGCGCTGCGTGGTGGTGGCGGAAACTTCGGCGTCGTCACCGAATTCGAATATCGCGCGCATGAGATCGGACCCGAAGTGCACGTCGGGTTCTTCTTCTGGCCACTGACGGATGGGACCGCCGTACTACGTCTGGTTCGCGAGTTCATTCCGATGATGCCGCCCAGGTCGGGCGTGTTGGTCGGCGTCGGGATATCCGCGCCGCCGGAGCCTTTCGTGCCCGAGCATTACCACTTCGTGCCGGGGTATGCCCTTATCGTGGCCGGTTTCGGTACTGCCGAAGAACATGCGGTGATGGTGGCGCCGATTCGCAGTGTGCTCAGCCCGCTCTTCGAATTCATTTCCCCCATACCCTTGACCGGATTGCAGTCGATGCTCGATGCGGCGGAGCCGTGGGGCATCTACGGATATGAGAAGGCGCTCGATCTCGATGACTTCTCCGACGAGGTGATCGCGGTCCTGACCGAGCAGGCCGGGAAGAAGACATCACCACTGTCGTTCATGCCGATCTTCACCCTCGATGGCGCCTTTACTGCCGTCGGTGCCGACGACACCGCATTCGGTGGCGCGCGCACCGCGCACTACGTCTGCAATATCACGGCCGCGGCCTCCGATGCCGAGACCTTCGTCGCCGATACTGCCTGGGTGCGCGCGACCTGGGAAGCGCTGCGGCCGCTCGCCGCCAACCCGGGTGGATATGTCAACTTCATGACGGAGTCCCGCGAGGACCGGATCCGCGCATCCTATGGATCGGCCAAATACGCGAAACTGGTCGATATCAAGACCAAATACGATCCCGAGAACGTCTTCCACCGCAACGTCAACATCAAGCCGGGCTGATCAGTACACGGTTCCCATGGTCGAGGGCTGCGTGCGAAACCTCGTCCGCGCAGGAATGTGGTTGATCAGGGCTGCTCGGGCAGCCGACGCCAGGCCCCGGCAGAGTTTTCGGGTCAGCCTGCGGCGGCCGTGCGGGGATGAGCGCGCTGGACCACGTCGGCGAGCAGGGTGTTGAAGCGGTCGGCGGCCTCGATATTGCCGAGGTGGCCGGTGGGCCAGACCTGATAGTCGGATAGATGACCAGCCCGGGTCAGGGCCTCGACGATCGGGCGGGACATGCGCTCGGGCAGCAGGCGGTCTTCGGCGCCCGCGATAACCGTCGTCGGCACCGTCAGGAACTTGGCCGCATCGCCCAGGTCCAGGTCGGCGAGGGCGGCCGCGTGCAGGCCGCGGGTGAGCGGGCGACACGAGCGGACGATGCCGAGCGCGAAGTCGACCTCGTCGCGGGTGGCCGACTTGGACATCACCCGGGCCTTGAAGACCGCGCTGACCGGCCAGCCACCCGGCAGCGGAATCGGTGCGGTGAGTGCGGTTTTCGCGACGACGAGCGGTACGCGGACGTTGGCGCCGAATACGGTCACCGGGCGATTGGCCAGCATGAGCGGCTTGTTGAACAGCGGCAGCAGATCGGTCTCGTAGCGGATATCGCTGGCCGCGGTATTGGCCAGGATGACGGCGCAGGCGCGCCGCGTGACCTGCTCGGGATAGCGGGATGCCCACGCCTGCAGGGTGATTCCACCCATGCTGTGGCCGACGAGGACGGCGCGCTTGCCGAGCGGGAGGGTGGCCTCGAGTACGGCTTCCAGGTCGTCGGCGAGTGTCTGCGCGCCGGGGCCGCTGCTACCGAGGGTGCTCTCGCCATGCCCGCGCTGATCGTAGGCGACCACGCGGTAGCGGTCGGCGAAGGCATTGATCTGCGGATTCCAGTACTCGATGCAGCAGCTCCAGCCGTGGATCAAGACGATGACATCGCCATCGGCGGGGCCGTAGGCGTGGACCCTGAGCTTGGCCCCATCCCCAGTGGTGACCGGGATGATCTCGGGTGTGGCGGCGGGCGTGTTGAGCGACGCGGTCCGGTAGGTCCGGGACCGGAGTCCGGCACGGTAGGCAGCGGTCAGCGGTCCGTCACCGCACACTTCCGCCAGCGTCCTCATCGACTTGACCAGCATTAGAGCACTCCTTTGTGTCTGCCGCCACAGTACGTCGCAAGCTCGAGTGCTTGCAAGTGCTAGCACGCCCCGTGGTGGAAATCCTGGCGCTATCAGGTGGATACCCGAAATTAGGTCGGCCAATAGTCCATCCGGAAGAAACATCGAGCGCGAGCCTCTTTCTGTGGATATCGCCCAGCCCCGAGGCGCTCGTTACCTCCGCGCAGAGCCGCCTGGTCGGCGCGGTCACCGGCACCAGCTACCGGTTCCGGGCCCGACCGTTCGGATCTGGTCGGGTCGGGCGGCCGCGACTACCTTTGATGCTTGTGGAGATAAGGAATGCGGTATCGGTCGCACCCGCAGGGGATCCTCGCCCCGAACAGCCGAGGCGCACCGGGCTGCGCGCCACGGGGTGGCCGCTGGTGGCGGCAGGCCTCGGGGTCGGGGCCGCGCTGCTGCTGCATTTCCGGGATCCGCACAGCGCGGGTTCCTATGGTGTCTGCCCGGTCTACGCGCTGACGGGGTTCTATTGTCCGGGCTGCGGCGGTATGCGGGGCATGCACAATCTGACCGACGGCCGAATTCTCGATGCGATACACAGCAATGTGCTCGTGCTACCGCTGGTGCTGGCCTTCGTGCTGTGGATCGGTGACTGGTCGATCCGGGCCTGGCGCGGTGAGCGGATGCGACTACCCCGGATCGGCCGCACCACGATGTGGGTGTTCTTCGCGCTGCTCATCGGCTATACGGTGCTGCGCAATACGCCATGGGGGACCTGGCTCACGCCGGTCTAGCCGCCTGCAGGTAGGGCTTCGTATATGAGCGATTCGCTGAAAGAGCGCGTGCGGGCCAAACTATTGCGCCAACTCCATGAGGACGTCCAGGACCAAGAGCAGGACGATCCGCGCCAGATCTCGGTCGGGGCCGATCTCGACGCACTCGACAGCGTCGCCGAAGATCATCCGCTGGTCGAAGAACTCGCGGCGCGCTACCTGGTTTTCTAACGCGAGTTGCTCGTACCGGCCGGTCCACCGGACGGCGGCAATTGCGGCAGCGGCTCGGTGCGCAACCACGCTTCCCATAGCGATCGCAGCGGCACCAGACTGTAATGTCCGGCCAGATCGGTGAACTCCTCGGTGCTCACCGATGCGTGCCGATGGCGAATCGTCCACTCGTGCAGTAGATCCCAGAAGGCCGGTTCGCCGAGCTCGAGGCGCAGCGCGTGCAGGGTGAGGGCGCCGCGTTTGTATACGCGATCGTCGAACATGCGCGGTGGGCCTGGATCGCCGATGATGATGTTCTGCGGCTCCCTGGACAGATTGTGTCGGGCGGCGCGCGCCAGCTGATCGGCCGTCGGCCCGCCCGCGGCCTCCGACCAGATCCACTCGGCATAGCAGGCGAAGCCTTCGTGCAGCCAGATATCGCGCCACTGCCGAATAGTGAGGCTATTGCCGAACCACTGGTGCGCGAGTTCGTGCGCGACCAGGCGTTCCGCACCGCGGCGGCCGTCGCAGTGATTGGCGCCGAAGACGGAGATGCCCTGTGCCTCGACCGGGATCTCGAGGTCGTCATCGGTGATCACGACGGTGTACGCCTCGAACGGGTACGGACCGAACTTCTCGGTGAACAGCGCCATCATCTTCGGCTGGCGCTCGAAGTCGTGGTCGAAAGCGGCGCGCAGCCGTGGCGGGACGACGGCCTGCATCGGCACCGAACCGCGCGGGCTGTCGATGCGATGTTTCCGGTACGGCCCGATCTGGATGGTGGCCAGATAGCTCGACATCGGTTCGGACTGTTCATAGACCCAGGTGGTCTGGCTCGCCTTGGTCTGCTTGCGCACCAGGGTGCCGTTGGCCAGCGCGTAGTACGGGGTGTCGGTGGTGATCGAAATGCGGTAGCTGGCCTTGGAACTCGGATGATCGTCACAGGGGAACCAGGACGCGGCGCCGTTGGGCTGACTGGCGACGAGGGCGCCTTCGGTCAGTTCCTCCCAGCCGACCTCCCCCCACGGCCCGCCCACCGGCTTCGGTATGCCCGCGTACTGGATGACCAGGCTGAGCACCGCGCCCGCCGGAATCCGCTGCTGCGGGGTGATCACGAGTTTGCCGTGCTGATGGATGTATTTCGCGGGCTTGGCCCGGTTGACGAAGACCTTGGCGACGGTGAGCGCCTGGGACAGGTCGACCGCGAAACGGTCCCGCACGGCGGTGGTCACCGCGGTGATCGCGGCCCGGCCCGCCAGCCGGTTGCTGGCGACCTTGTAGGTGAGCTCCAGTTCGTACCGCGATACCCGATAACCCCGATTTCCGTTCTGCGGTAGGTATTCGTCGATGGGTTCTTCGTAGAACTTGCCAGGCATCAGTTGGCTGCTCCGGCCTCGCTCGAGCTCGGCGCCGCACCCGACCACGGCGCGATCGGATTGCCCCACCAGCGGGTGGACGGCGGTACGGTGTCCCCGCGCATGACCAGCGACGCGGGACCGATGGTCGCGCCCGCGCCGATACTCGCGGCGGGCAGGGCGACGCAATGCGGCCCGAGGGTGGCTCCGGCACCGAGGGTTACGGTGTCCATGGCCATGATCCGATCGTGGAAGAGGTGGGTCTGCACCACACACCCTCGTTCCACGGTCGCGCCGTCACCGAGTGTCACCAGGTCTGCCTCCGGTAGCCAATAGGACTCGCACCATACTCCGCGGCCGATCTTGGCACCGAGCCCACGAAGCCACAGATTCAGTACGGGGGTACCGGTCGCCGCGCGCGCGAACCACGGCGCGGCAACGGTTTCGACGAAGGTGTCGGCGACCTCGTTGCGCCACACGAACGAACTCCACAGCGGATGTTCCTCGGCGCCGATGCGCCCGACCAGCAGCCACTTCGCGGTGACCGCACTCGCGCCCGCGATCGCACCGGCGGCCATCAGGACCAGACCGCAGAGCAGTCCGGCGATCAGATAGCCCGCCGATTGCGCGATCCAGGCCAGCGTGAACAGCACGCCGAGACCGATGGCGAAGGTGACGAGCACCGGGACGAGTCGGCAGGTCTCGACTATGCCGCGGAAAACCTTCAGCCGCAGCGGCGGATCGAAGGTGCGTTCGGTATCGCCGGTTTCGGAGGCGCGCCGCAGTCGCACCGGTGGGCTGCCGAGCCAGGATGAACCCGCCTTGGCCTTGGACGGAGCGGCCGAAAGCACCGCGACCAGCCCGTTTTTCGGCACCCGTCGACCGGGGGCGGTCATACCGGAATTGCCGAGGAAGGCGCGCTTGCCGACCTTCGCATCGCCGATATGCAGCCAGCCGCCGCCGAGTTCGTAGCTGGCGATCATGGTGTCGTCGGCGAGGAACGCGCCGTCGGCGACCGTGGTGAATTTCGGCAGCAGGAGCACCGTCGATGCCTCGACGCTCTTACCGACCTTCGCGCCGAGCAGGCGCAGCCACAGCGGGGTCAGCAGGCTGGCGTAGAGCGGGAACAGGAGGGTGCGCGCCGAATCCAGTAGCCGTTCGGTGGCCCACGCCTGCCAGCCGACCCTGCTGCGGACGGGGTGATGGCCCTCGATGAGTCCGATGCTGAGCAGCCGGACCGCGATGACCGTGGCCGCGGCGTACAAGGCGAGGCTGAGCAGCGTTGCGACGGGCAGGATGGCGAAGCCCTTGCCGAGCGCACCCGCGAGGGTTTGCGCGTCGCGGATGAACCAGGCGATGAATGCGCCGCCCGCGGCCAGACCGAGAATGGGCATGGCCGCCAGCACCATCGAGGTCACGCCGAAAATCGCGACCCAGTGCGCGGCTCGTGCCGGGGTGTGCGCGGGCCAACGATGCTGGGCTTTGCCGACTTTCGTGGCGGGCGAACCGGCCCACTCCTGTTCGGCCTTTACTTTCCCCGATACCGACGATCCGGCCGCGATCTCGGCATTCTTACCTATTTTGCTGCCGGGCAACAGGATCGAGCGCGCACCGATCACCGCGCCGGCACCGATGGTGATCGGTCCGATGTGTACGACATCGCCATCGATCCAATAGCCGGACAGGTCGACCTCGGGCTCCACACTGCACCCGTCGCCGAGTTCGAGCATGCCGGTGACCGGCGGCAGGGTGTGCAGGTCGACGCCGTGGCCGATCTTCGCGCCGAGTGCCCGCGCGAACGGCACCATCCACGGTGCACCGGAGAGGCTCTCGGCGCCGCTGGCCTCCGAGAGCCGGACCGCCGCCCACAGTCGCAGGTGCTCCGACCCGCCGCGCGGATAACTGCCGGGGCGTACGCCGCGCAGCAGAATTCGCGCGCCGGTCGCGCAGGTGACCATGCGACCGGGCGGTGAGATGAACAGCAGGAACGCGGCCAGCGTCCACCACCAGGACAGATGCGGCAGCCACGGCAGTGAGCCGGACCAGCCCGCGATATTGCCGACAATCGCCAACCAGGTGAGCCACTGCAATCCGGTGAGCGTAGTGAGCGGGATGATGGCGAGCATTTGGGCGCATTGGGCGCGCAGCGGCGTCGGGCCCACGATGCGTTCCTCGACCTCGGCGCTCGGCGCGGTCTCGTCGAGCAGCTCGGCCAGTGCGCCGAGGCGTGGATGGTCGTAGAGATCGGCGACGGTGATGCGTGGATAACGTTCGCGCAGTGCGGTAACCAACTGGGCGGCCGAGAGCGAGCCACCGCCGAGATCGAAGAAGTCGGTATCCGCTCCGGTGACCTGCGCACCGAGAATCGAATCCCACAGCCCGGCAACCCATTGCTCGGTTTCGGTGAGATCGCCGTTCGCGGTGTCGGTTTCGGCGGTATTCGGCAGTGGCCACGGCAGGGCGTCGCGGTCGACCTTGCCCGAGGTGCGGGTGGGCAGGTCGGCGACGATGGCGAGTCGGGGGACCAGCGCGGCCGGAAGTTGTTCGGCGAGTTGGGCTCTAGCTGCCTTGAGGTCGAAGTCGGGTGCGGTGCCGGTCAGGTAACCGACGAGGATCTTATTGCCCGCCTTGGTGGTTCGGATCGCGGCCGCCGCTCCGGTGACGCCGGGTAGGTGCTGCAGGGCGTTATCGAGTTCGCCGAGTTCGATGCGGCGGCCACCGAGTTTGATCTGATCGTCGGCGCGGCCGAGGAAGACCAGGCCCGCGCTGTCCTTGCGGACCAGATCGCCACTGCGGTAGGCGCGGTCCCAGCCGAGTGATGGCAGCGGAGCGTACTTTTCGGCGTCCTTGGCCGGATCGAGGTAGCGGGCCAGGCCGACACCGCCGATCACGAGTTCCCCGGATTCGCCCTCGCCGACCGGATTTCCGGCGGCATCGACGACGGCCAGATCCCAGCCGTCGAGGGGGAGCCCGATCCGGACCGGGAAGCCGCCGTCGAGCAGCGCCGCACAGGCGACGACCGTTGCTTCGGTGGGGCCGTAGGTATTCCAGACCTCGCGTTCGGAATCGGTATCCGATTCCGGGTGTTCGTGGGACTGCGCGTGGTCTACTACCTCTTCGTCGCCCTTCGCCCGCGCCGAGTGCTTTCCGGCAAGACGTTCGGCGAGTTCGGGCGGCACCGCCTCGCCGCCGAAGATCAGCAGCCGGACCGGGTCGAGTGCCTCGACGGGCCAGGTCGCGGCCAGGGTGGGAACCGTCGAGACGATGCTGATTGCGCGCCGGACCAGCCAGGGCCCGAGATCCGCACCGGTGCGGACCAGGGCGCGCGGTGCGGGCACCAGGCAGGCGCCGTTGCGCCAGGCCAGCCACATTTCCTCGCATGAGGCGTCGAAGGCGACCGAAAGTCCGGCGAGCACCCGGTCACCCGGACCGATCGGGGCGTTCGGCAGGAACAGGCGCGCCTCCGCATCGACGAAGGCGGCGGCATTGCGGTGGGTGACGGCGACGCCTTTCGGGGTGCCGGTGGATCCGGAGGTGAAGATGATCCAGGCGTCGTCGGCGGGGGTCGGGCGGACCGTCGAATCCGCGGCGGTCGGTTCGGACCGTTCGGCGGCGGCCACCGTCGGTTCGACGCCCGCCGCCGTCACGATCGCGGTGACGCGGGCCTCACCGAAGACGAGTCGGGCGCGTTCCTCCGGGTCGTCGGCGTCCACCGGAACATAGGCCGCACCGGCATACAGAATGGCCAGAATAGTGACGTAAAGCTCATATGAGCCGGACGGCATGCGCACCCCGACGCGGTCACCGGGGCGCACACCCTCCGCGGTCAAGCGCACGACTCCGGCATCGATCTCGGCCAGCAATTCGGTGTAGCTGAGCACCACATCACCGTCGTCGATAGCAGGGGCTTCCGGATGGGCCGCCGCGGTGCTGTTCAGGATGTCGACAAGGGTTCTGACCTGCGGCGCGAGGGTGCCGCGCAGCAAGGGTTCGGGGGTGTGGAGCCCGTTCGTCGGGTCCGTGCCCGCCGCGGTGTCGACCTGCGGCTGTAGCATCGTGTCCTGCCCACCTCTCATAGACCTGCCTTGCGCTTCCTCGTTGTTGTCTCACAGCCGGGTTACCAGTGGGCGAATGCCACGTGTGGCCAACTGTCTACGGTACCTGCGGTATCGGTCAAACCTGTTCGCCGAGCGCTTTGAGTGCCAGGCGGTGCAGGGTGCGCCGCTCCTGCTCATCGAGTCGATGCAGCACCCGCTCGGTGGCCCTTTCGATGAGTTCATCGGTCTTGCGGCGCTCGGCGCGCCCGGACGGGGTGATGGTGAGCCGGTACTTGCGCCGGTCTGTCGCATCGCGGGTGCGGATGACGAATCCGGCCTCTTCCAGGCCATCGATCAGCCGGACAACCTCGCTGCGGTCGATGCCGAGCGCGGTGGAGACCTGCTGCTGGGACAGGTCGTCGAACTCCTCCAGGCAGACCAGCACCCACTGTTCGCGCAACGAGATGCCCAGCTCGGCGTGTACGGCCTTGTGCAGCTTGCCGAGCGCATAGGTCGGGAAGCGGAGCAGGCCGCGGGGGTGAATGTGGTCAGCGGGCATCAGGTGATTGTATCTATTGTTGATCAATAAGATTGTTGATAACCTCCGCAATCTCGACGTCGACAAATAGCGGAGGATCCATGTCGGATACTCGAACGGCTCTCGCCGCCGCACCCGCACTCGAACCCATTCCCGCACGGGTGTGGCGGGTGGCCGGTGTGGTGGTCTTCGGTGCGACCATGAGCATGCTGGACACCTCGCTGGTGAATATCGGGCTGAACTCCATCGCGACGGATCTCGGTGCGGCACTGGACAGTGCCCAGTGGATCGCGAGCGGCTATCTGCTCGCACTCGCCGTCATGCTGCCGTTGTGCGGTTGGCTCGGGCGGCAATTCGGCATGGACCGGGTCTGGTTGACCGCGCTCGCCGGGTTCACGGTGACCTCCGCACTGTGTGCGCTGGCTCCGAATATCGGCTGGCTCATCGGGTTTCGGATCGCCCAGGGCTTGGCGGCGGGTCTGTTGGTGCCCGCCGGGCAGACGCTGATCGGTCAGGTCGCGGGTCCGCAGCGGCTGGGCCGGGTGATGAGTGTCTCCGGTATCGCCGTGGTCGCCGCGCCCGCGATCGGGCCGACCATCGGTGGTGTGATGCTGGCGAATCTGGACTGGAAGTGGTTGTTCCTGATCAACATTCCGTTCGGACTGGTGGCATTCGTGCTGGCGTATCGGCTGTTACCGCGGGCGGAGGCGACAGGTAACGGTGGTCGATTCGACGCCACCGGATTCGCGTTGATCGCGGTCGGGCTATCGACGTTGGTCTATGGACTCGGCGAATTCGGCAGTCGCGGTAGCGTTTCCGCGCCCACAGTGTGGGTGTCGATGGTGGTCGGGGTGCTGGCGCTCGGCCTGTTCGTGGCCCGATCGGTGCGCGGGGGCGGTGCGCGCCTGCTCGATGTCGGACTGTTCCGGCATCCGGTATTCGCGACGGCCAATGTGGCGAATTTCTTCGCGGGTGCGTCGATGTATGGGGCAATGCTATTGCTGCCGTTGTACTTTCAGGTACTGCATCGGGACGGCATCATCGCGACGGGTCTGCTGCTCATATCCTTCGGGATCGGTAGCATCATCGCGCTGCCCATCGGCGGCCGGTTGACCGACCGGTATGGCGGCGGCGTGGTCGCCGTGGTCGGTAATGCGGTGACGGTCGTGGTCACCGTGCCATTCGCGCTCGACGGTGCCTCGATGAATCCGGTTGTCGTGCAGGTGCTGCTGTTGATTCGAGGCCTGGCTAATGGATTGACGGGCGTGCCGATGGTGGCCGCGGCCTACGCCTCGGTGCGGCGCGAGCAGTTGCCGGATGCTGCATCGTTCGTGATTATTCTGCAGCGGGTCGGCGGGGCGATCGGCGCGGCATCGCTCGCGGTGGTGCTGTCTCGCGCGGCTGGTGCCGGGCTGTCGGTGGATGCCGGATTCCGGCACGCGTTCTGGTGGCTCACCGCCGCGTCGATCATCTCGTTGGTCGCGGCACTATGGCTGTGGCGCAAGGAGATTCAGCCGAAGCTCTGACGCATGACGGATTACGCGGCCGAGGCGGCCGTGCCGATGCCGAGCGCGGCGAGAATGGCCGCGCTGATCTGCTCGAGCCGATCGCGAACTCGGGGACGGCGCAACATCGTGACCGCCCGCGACGCCAGCAAGGCGAGCAGGATCATCTCGACGGCGGCAATGGAGCATTCGATGGCGCCGAGCGCGAGGGTGTTCAGGAAGGTGATATCGGTGCAGAATTGCGGCAGCACCGCCAGATAGAACAGCCCGACCTTCGGGTTGAACAGGCACGACACCACGCCCGCGGCGAATGCCGAGCGAACCGAAGTTTGCGCCTGCGCAACCGGCTGTCCGGGCGCTGTGGCGGTGCGCGTCCCGCGTTGCTTGCGGTGCTCGATCAACGCCCGAATTCCCAAGTACACCAAATAAATTCCGCCGATGACCTTCAGCGTCCGATAGGCCGTCGCGGACTGCTCCAGCAGGGCGGCGACGCCCGCCGCGACCACTACCGCCCATCCGATCCCGCCCAATGCCGAGCCGATCGCCGCGGCAATGCCCGGTCGCGCATCCACGATCGAGAATCGCAGCACCAGAAACGAATCCGGGCCGGGCGTGATCGACAGCAGTATGCACAGGCCGACAAAGCTGAGCAGTAGCGAAAGCGTCACCGGTCGATCAGACCGCACGGCGCCCAGTACCGCAAGGTTATTTATTCGACTGCATGTGTATGCAGGAAAGGTTCGGTTGACAGGACGGTGCGGCATCTGCCAATCTTTCGGTTCAGGTCATGAGTACCAGCGTCAAGCCCCGGCTAGCTGGTCGGCAACCCTCCTCCGCGGTGGGGTGCTCCGGGTGACGACCGGGCCGCAGCCCGACCGGGTGCGGCAAGCGCGGACTCGGATGAGCACCAGTTTTCGGGTCCCATAGCCGACGGGATTTGTGATGACCGCTGCAATCGATCAAAGCTGTGCCGCCCTCGCTCGGGTCTCCGGTGACGATCTGCGGGTGCCGCTCGTACAGGGCGGAACGACCACCTACGCGAACTTCGACTACGCCGCAAGCGCACCGGCATTGGCGCAGGTCACCGACCGGGTGCAGCAATTGCTGCCGTACTACGCGAGTGTGCACCGCGGTGCCGGTTACGCCTCGCGGATCTCCACCGAGTGCTATGAGGCCGCGCGTGGTTCGGTGACCCGCTTCCTCGATGCCGCCGACGACCAGGTCGTGGTGTTCACTCGCAATACCACCGATGCGCTGAATCTGCTCGCCGCCTGCGTGCCCGGCGACACCGTGGTGCTCGATATCGAACATCATGCGAACTTCCTGCCCTGGACCCGGCACGGCCGTCGTGTCGTGCGGGCGGCGGCGACCGTCGAGGAGACCATTCGTCAGCTGATCGCCGAATTGTGCAGTAAGCCAGCCGCATTGCTCGCGATTACGGGCGCGTCGAATGTGACCGGCGAGGTGCTGCCGCTGGAGCGGCTGGCCACCATCGCGCACCAGTGTGGTGCCCGCATCCTGGTCGATGCCGCGCAGCTGGCGCCGCATCGTCGAATCAGCCTGCGCGACACCGGAATCGACTACCTCGCATTCTCCGGGCACAAGCTCTACGCGCCGTTCGGCGCGGGAGTGCTTGTCGGACGCCGGGATTGGCTCGATGCCGCCGAACCGTATCTGGCGGGTGGCGGCGCCGTTCGCGAGGTCACCACCACCGATGCGGACTGGGCACCCGCACCGCAGCGCCATGAGGCCGGTTCGCCGAATGTCCTGGGTGCGGCCGCGCTCGCCGCCGCATGTGACGCGCTGTGTGCGATCGATCCGAAAACCCTTGCCGTGCATGAGCGACGGCTCGCCGATCGACTGCGCACCGGCCTGTCCACGATTCCGGGGGTCACCCTGTTGCGCATTTGGAACGATAGCCCCGACACCGTCGGTATCGTCGCCTTCACCCTGGACGGATTCGTCCCCGGCCATGTCGCGGCCTACCTCTCCGCCGAACACGGCATCGGCGTTCGCGACGGCCGCTTCTGCGCCCATCCGCTGCTCGCGCGCCTCGGTCTGGACGGTGCGCTGCGTGCCAGCATCGGTCTCGGCACCTGCTCCGCCGATGTGGACCGGTTGGTCGAGGCCATCGCCACCCTGGTCACCGAGGGCGCGTCGTGGAATTACGCTGGCACCGACGGTCTCTGGAATCCGGTGCCCGAGACCCGTCCGTTCGCCCGCCCCGACGCCACCGACGGCGCCGCGCCCTGCTCGATCGGCTGATCGGATCCGACCGCGCAGTCGCCGCGCAGTCGCCGTGCAGCGTCGGGCGCACTGATCGTCACCCGGCGAAACCGTAAACCCGGCCGCACGGTCGGCGCCGCGCCCGGTGTGGTCGGCCCGATCGGATCCGATTGCGCTCGATCTATAGCTTTGCCGCGCAAGCGAATCCGCCCGGCCGCGCTCAGTCTTCGAGCGAGGTCGGGCGGTAGTAGCGGCCGCGGTAGTAGAGCAGCGGTGCGGCGCTGGGTTGTTCGTCGGTATTGTCGTGGACCCGCGTCACCAGCCCGACGACGAAGGTGTGATCCCCGATGGGGATCCGCTGTTGGATGGTGGCGCGGATCCAGATGGGCGTGCCGTGCAGCACAGGCTCGCCGGTGTCCAGCGTGGTCCACAGGGAGCGGTCGCTGAAGCGTTGGTCGGCGGTGCGGGAAAAGCGCTTGGCCAGATCGTGCTGATGTTCGCCGAGGAAGTGGATCACCACGGAATCGGCCGCCCGCAGTGCTGTCAGGCTCGACGACGTGTGGGCGATATTGAAGGAGACCAGCGGGGGTTCCAGGGACAGCGATGCGAATGAGGTGGCGGTGAAGCCGACCGGCCCGTTTTCCGAGCCGATGGTGACCACGGTGACGCCTGCGGGATAGTGCCGCATGGAGGCGCGGTACTGCTCGGCGGTGATACCGCTCAGGTCATCGGGAATCCGGACATCCGCCGCGGGGGGTTGAGCATCGGTCACAGCTGCGCCTCGCCAGCGCTCGGCTCCGCTGCGACCGCTGGTGCTGCGTTGATGGTTGGCTCGCTCACATGACGAAACTACGCCGGGTTTGTCGGTAATTGCTAACCCCGGAATCCTGAAGCTGTCAGGAAGGGCAAAGTAGCGGAATCCTGACGCTGGCCTCGGAATCAGACTCGTGGTGCAGCGTTGCTGATGATGCGGTGGATGGTGGAGCGGCCGACGCTGTATTCCTCGGCGAGGTCTGCCAGGCTCACGTCGTCGGCGGGGTCGTGGTAGCGGCGGTGGATCGTTTCCGCGCTGTGAGGGGAAGTTTCGGCTGTTTACCCTTGAGGCGGCCCTTCGCGCGGGCCTTGGCCATACCCTCGCGGGTCCGCAGGTGATTGAGGCTGGCCTCGAATTCGGCGACCATGGCGAGGGTCTGGAGGAACAGTTCGCCGAACGGGTCGGCCCAGTTGTAGATCTGGTTGCCGAGCCCGAACAGGACATCGCGCTCGCGCAGGCTGGTGAGGATCTCGCCGGCCTCGGCCATGCTGCGGGCGAAACCGGTCGAACTTCGTGGTGGTGAGTACGACCTGCCGCCGGGTAGCGGCGGCTGCGGCTGAGGTAACCGCGGTGAGCGCGTTGTCCAGGCCGGTGCGGTTCTTTCGGGTGGTGCCGGAGAATCCTTTGTCGATGAAAATCCGCTCACGCGGCACCGCGAGGGCGAGCAGTTGCTCGGTTTGGATCTCGACTTCTTGTTCGTCGGTGGAGCAGCGCACGTATCCGACACGGAAGGGCTCGATCACGCCGGAAATCGTTCCATAGGACGGGGGTTCACCGGAACAGTTCGCGGAACACCTCTACGGAACACCGGCGACTAGCGTCGGAATGGTCTCGCCACGGTGTTCCGTTGGCGGATCGCCCTACGGAACACCCCTTGCGTGGTTGAGCCCGGCGTTCATGCTGAGGACTGCCGTGCCGCTCCGCGTGATCGAGGTTCCGGTCCGAGTCGAACCGTGGGGCTGCGACACAGGTGTGTTCGGGGACGAGCCGCTGTTGTGGTCGGAGGTTGCTGTCGTGGCCTCTTATTACTATCGCCGCCATGCGTACTGATTTCCACCGAGCTGCCGAGATAGTTCATCTGGCAATGGGTTTCGACTGGTCGTGGTCGGAGGAAGACCTGGGCCGGTTCTGCGGTGCCGCCGGGGTGGACCGTCGGCGCGCGGCATCCGTCCGGGGGCGAGCTTCACGACTGACCTCGCACATCGCCTGGATGGGCACACGTTCATCAGCGACAAACAGGTCTACGACATCGACTTCTTCGCCAGTGATGTCCTGCCCGAATTCGTGACGGAATCTGTTCAGGCGGCCCAGGGCCGCACAGCCAGTTTCTCGGCACGGGCGATTCACCTGAACCTCCGTAATCCGAAGTACCAGCAAGCTCAGGACGAGTGGGATGAATACTGCGGAACACCGAAGACAGCGAGGGGTAGCCTCCAGCGCAGACCGCTCACACATTTCCACCGTCGCTCCGACGTTGGCTGGCGGACGTCGATGCGGACCTCGTCACCAGGTCGATCATTCCTTCAGGGCATCGGATCAGGCGGCCAGCCTCCTTCAGGATTCCGGGGCCGTCTTGCCGCGCCTTCGGAGCGCGGCAAGACCGGCGAGTGATAGCTACCGCGTGTTCTGTGATGGTGAGGTCACAGGTGCGCGATTGCGGCGTAGGCGCGTCGGCCGTCCTCGGGGGTGAGTGGTGATTGGACGGGGGTGCGGGGGTGATGTTCACGGTGAGGGATTCGTCAGTGGGCTGACGGCTTCGGGTGAACAGCGGTCGGGGCAGCGGGCCGGTCGGGGCGGTGACGGCTGCGGCGAGGTCGGCCAGGCCGTTGAGAGCGTTCAGCGCCGAGTGAGCGATGTCGTCGGTCCACGGCCGTGCCGGGGCCGGCGCTGTGATTGCACTGATGTCGTGTAGCCGTGCGGCGGCCGGGGTGGTCGGCGGGATCGGCGGTGGGATCAGGTAGAAGGAGCTGATCAGTCCGTGCAGGGCCGAGACGATGTCGCCGGCGGGTGTATCACCTGGGTTGGTCTCGACGTCCGGGTCGACATCGGGTGATTGGGCCGGCCGTGGGCGGGTTTGGTAGACGGTGACGCGGCCGTTGGTGTCGGCTTTGACGACCTCGCTGACCACCGGCACGGTCTGCCCGGCTTCGATCTTGTCCGCCAGTGCGGGGTTGATCGCCCGGATCCGGGCCAGTACCGCGGGGTCTTTGAGTTTGTCGGGCAGCAACGACTCCAGATACGGTTCGGAGGTTTGGGGGACCTTCACCGTCCCGCCGTTCCCGTCGGGGACCTGGCGGCCACCGAGTCCGGGCTTGCCGGGCAGCCCGCCCTTCTCTTCGGGCACCCAGATCGCATCCCCGGCAACTCCGATCAGGTCGAGGTCATCGGAACCGCTGCCCTCATACACCTCTTGCCCTTGGACTTCCCGCATCCGCGCCCGGCCCGCGACCTTGCCCATGTCCTCGCTGGCGCGAGTGAAATCACCCCACTTCGTGCCAGTCCGCTCCGCGAGCAGCTGTAGCAGATATTGTATTGCGGTATCAGATCAGGATTATCTTCACGCAGTTTGTTAAGAAGATCCCTGTACCCGTTGTCGGAGATGCTGAGTTTGCTGGTGTCGACGCCGAGTTTCGCAGCCCACCAGTCGCGGGCGGTTTTGAAGAAGTAGTGCTCGAATTGGGATTCGGCTCGTTCGCCTATGTATTTCCACAGTTCTGTTTTCTCTTCCGGGGTGAGTTTGATCGAGTGGGGGTCGAACAATTCCATCAGGAACGCGAAATCACCGCTGGCGTCCGGGTCGGTGACGAAATCTCCGGCGTTGGGGCCGTCGGCCCAGATCAACCGGTTCTTCGAATTGCGTCGCGTGGTCGGTCGCTCGGGATTACCGAGCGGCACCCCGTCGCCGTTGTCACCGGCCGCACCCCCTTCCCCACCGTCACTGCCGCCGTGTTCGTCGCCGGTGTCGGGTTCGCCCGCGCTCTCTGCGGGGTCATCGGTCGCGGCGCGAGGCATGACTGGATGCATCCGCTGAAACAGTGGGGGCAGCAGGACCGGTTCGGGTTCCTTCGCCGGAGCGGGGGTGATGGGCGGGGCAGTCTCGGGGATCCCGGGCAGCTCCGCGGGCGAGATCGGCGGCAGTGGAGCACCGGGTGTGTTCGGGTCCGGTGTCAGGTTGGGGATCGGGGCCGTCTGAGGAGCCGGGGCCGGCACGACGGTCGGAGGGGGTGTCGGGTGTGGTGCCGGGGGCGGTGAGGGAACCGTTCCTGGTGTGGTGGATCCTTGGTTGCCGTCCGTGGCGCCTCGGTAGCTGCCGACGATGGCACCGGTGACGCCGCCGATCACGGCCCCGGCAACGCCACCAACGATCGCTCCCTCCGGGCCGCCCAGGGCACCGACCTCGCCGCCGTCCTCAGCGCCGGCCAGAACCCCACCGATGATAGGGCCCGGATCGAATACGAACTTCGGTTCGTCATTCATGCGTGGAAAACCTCACAAAAGAAAGCGAGGCGACACCACACGGTGGTGTCGCCTCCAAGATGATCGACCAACACCCGCCACATCCCATGCGGTGGACGGTGCTGATCAGGGCAAAGAAAAACCGCCCGGGGGAAACTCCGGCGCGGTCAGATCGTCAGCTATTCAGTAATTCCTCGGTTCTCAGACTTCGTAGTTGTATTCCTCCCGCATCGGCGGAATCGCATCCATCCGCGCCTGATAGACCGGATTCACAAAATTAAGGTATATTCTGTCTGCGGCATGTGACAGCTCAATATTCACGCCATCCAGGTCCCAGCGCAGTTCGGGCTCAGCCCCGCTTATGCGCCTACTAGGTTCTCCATAAATGCCATTGAGCCGGTCGGCCAACTCACCAAAGGCATTGGCCAAGAACTCCACACCGGCGGACTCATCGGGCTCGTCCAAGTGGTCGGTGACGCGCAGGGTTACCCATTTGATCTCATCTCCGTGGCCGGTCACCAGCGCGGTGGGGCGGTTGATCTCTAGCGGACTGGTCAGTGGCCAGTCGAATGGGCCGCGGTCGGAGACCTGCCAGCCGAGCGCGTCGAGGAAACCACCGAGGTCGTCCGCGGCCCAGGTCCAGTCGAACCCGGTGGCGATCCGGGCGGCCTCGAGGGCGCCGTCGATGTCAGCGTGCATGAACAAACACTACTTTCTCGGAAGAGCGATATTGGAAGTCGAGCGGCGTGATGGTGCTCGACTCGAGGGGCGGTGACCGACTTGCGGGGTTGCCGACCTGACCGCGATCAGTGGGCGATGCCACCGCCATACGGTCGACACGGGCATGGGACCGACTGCAGATACGTCGTCGGGAGCGCCACTTCGGGCCCGTCACACAAAAGCCGCTCCCGTGTTTACGGGAACGGCTCTGACGTGGGCGAAGCTACCGAATCGACCCCATCCCCAGCCGACGGCGAAAGCCTAGCACGCCCACTGTGACAAACCCGGAAAAACGATCCTTCACCGCAGGTAGAACATAATCTTTAGGATTGCCTCAGATGACGGAACGCCTGGCATTCGGCCACCCCTGTCGGCCAACAGTGGAGCCGCGGAACGGTGTGGCTCCCCAGAGTGGTTGAGACGGTGCACGATTCCCTGTGGATGGGCAGCTGACAGAGTTGTGCCGTCCCTAGAATGATCACGTACGTCTCGATGCCATGCCAATGGGATGCTGGCTGCCCTTCTCACGATGCTCGCCCGCAAGCCCGTGACCCATCGGACCGCGCCCGGACGCTCATCGGCGGCGGAGCGCTGCGTGGGCGGGCCGTCGACGCGGGCTTGGTCTTGATCATCTCTCGGGCTTCAGCACGCGACGCGTTCCCGGGACAAGTCCAGGCGGGTGGTCATGTCGAGCCGGAACCGGCCGTAAGGGTTGATGTTCGACCAGAACAACGGACTCAGTGCGCGGCGCTCGGTGTCGCCGACCAGATCGTGATTCCGCGGTCCGCGCTACTGCGGGGCGGGCATGGAATTCAATCCACGTCGATGGCAAGCCCGGCGGTAATGCGCATGAGTTCACGAAACGAGGTGCGGAACAGGGTGTTCGGATGGCCGCCCGCGGCCCAGACCTCCCGGTGCGTGGACAGTGCGTTGTCCACCCAGGTCGGCAGGTTGGTGGGATGGCCGACCGGTGCGATGCCGCCGATGGCCTGACCGGTCACCGCCTGCACCATCTCGGCGGGGGCGGGGGTGAGCCTGCCTTCGAGCCGTTCGCTGGTGCGCTCGAGGTGGACCTGATGTGCGCCGGAGACCAGTAGCAGCACCGGATCATCGTCCAAGAGGAAGACCAGTGATTTCGTGACAGCACCGATGTCGATACCGAGTGCCCGCGCGGCATCGGCGGCGGTGGGCGTGGGGGCGGGCTGAGTGACGATGACACCGTGGTGGCCGCGCGCGATCAGGGTATCTGCGACCCGGCATGCGACTGGTGGAAGCGACCTGCGCATGGAACCAGAGTAGAGCGATTGCGGGCCGTACGCGGGCCGAATTTCGTCGGTCAGTATTCGGGGTAGCCCTCGGTGGGCCCGAGCATCTGATCGATCCGATCGTGCACGACCCGTGCCAGTTCGGTCACGCTGCGCTGTGTGACGCGTTCGTGCACAACGGAATCGAAGGCGCGGTCGAGATCGGTTTGGGAGAGCGCGAGCAGTTCGACATCCGCCTTGGCCAGCAGCGCATCTCGATTCGGATAGGGGCGGGCGTCGGCGAGCGTGGCCGCCCAGGTGACATTGCAGCAGACTTCGAACAGTGCGTGGACGGCGTGGGCGCGAGTCATGGCGTTGAAGCGGTCCAGCCCTATTCCTTGATGCATCAACATGATGGTCTCCCAGCCCGATGATGCGGGGATGCTGTCTCGACCATGATGCGGCTGATGTGGACGCCGGAACCAGTGCGTGGCCGCGATTTTGCGCAGCGTTTACACGCGGCGCGGACAGGACGACTGGCCTGATCACACCTGCTTTACGCTCGACGAATGACTGATTGGCGGGCCTTCACCGTGGCGACCGAAGATCACATCGCGCAGGTCACTTTGACCGGCCCCGGTACGGGCAATGCCATGGGTCCGGACTTCTGGCGGGAGTTGCCGGAGATCTTTCGCGAGTTGGACCTCGATGCCGAGGTGCGCGCCATTGTGCTCACCGGCTCCGGAAAACATTTCTCCTACGGACTCGACCTGCCCGCGATGGCCGGGATATTCGGTCCGCTGCTGGCGGATAAGGCTCTGGCCGCGCCGCGTACCGAATTCCTCAACGAGGTGCGTCGGATGCAGGCCTCGGTGACCGCCGTGGCCGATTGCCGCAAGCCGGTCATCGCCGCGATCTGCGGCTGGTGCATCGGCGGTGGGCTGGACCTGATCGCCGCCGCTGATATCCGCTACGCGAGTGCGGATGCGAAGTTCAGTCTGCGCGAGGCGAAGGTCGCGATCGTCGCCGATATCGGATCGCTGCACCGGCTGCCCGGCATTATCGGCGAGGGGCGGCTGCGCGAACTCGCCTACACCGGTAAGGACATCGACGCGGCGCGTGCCGAGAAGATCGGCCTGGTCAACGATGTATTCGCCGATCAGGAGGCGGTGTTGGACGCGGCGCACGCGACCGCGCGCGAGATCGCCGCGAATCCGCCGCTGGTGGTGCAGGGTGTGAAGGATGTGCTGGAGCAGCGCACCAAGGATCAGGTGGCCGCCGGGCTGCGTTACGTCTCCGCGTGGAACTCGGCATTCCTGCCGTCGGAGGATCTGACCGAGGCCATCCAGGCGGTATTCGAGAAGCGGGCCCCGGAGTTCAAGGGTCGGTAAAGGCCCCTTAATCGCTTGCCCTCGCCGCGGACACGCGCACATACTTGTATTACGCAACTAATTGATTGGCACAAGCAAAGGTGAGTCGAGTGGATGAGGACGAGCCGTCGGTCGAGACGATAGCGTTTGAGCTCATCCGGCTGAAACGGATTCAGGAGCGGACCGCGGCGCAATTGCGGAGTAAGGACGGTGTGGATCCGGCGGCGTTCGCGGTTCTGTTCCGGCTGCTCTGTGACGGGCCGATGCGCTCGGGCGCACTCGCCGACGCGGTGCATTCGGATGCGTCGACGATCAGCCGGCATGTCGCCCACCTGGTTGAGCGGCAGTTGGTCGAGCGGCAGGCCGATCGCAACGACGGCCGCGCCACCGTACTGGTCGTCACCGAGCGCGGTCGCGAAGTCGCCGAGCGAATCCGCAGGCGCAGGCGCGAAAACTTGACCCGGGTGATGGCGGCCTGGACGTCGCAGGACCGGGCCACTTTCGCCGGGCTGCTGCGGCAGTTCGTCGACGACTTCGAGCAGGCCATGCCCGCCATGCTCGCGGCCATCCGACAGGACCAGAACATGTACGACCTCGAGACGGAGAACAATTCGTGACCGCACCGGCGGCCGTGGAGGAATCCACGGGTTTCACCCACAGACAGATCCTGACCATCATGAGTGGTCTGTTGCTCGGCATGCTGCTCGCGGCGTTGGATCAGACCATCGTGTCCACCGCGATCCGCACCATCGCCGACGATCTCAACGGCTATTCGATGCAGGCCTGGGCGACCACCGCCTACCTGATCACCGCGACGCTCGCGACGCCGCTGTACGGCAAGTTGTCCGATATGTTCGGCCGCAAGCCCTTCTTCATGGCGGCGATCTCGATCTTCGTGGTTGGTTCGCTGCTGTGCACGATGGCGCAGTCGATGTATGAGCTCGCGGCGTTCCGCGCATTCCAGGGACTCGGTGCGGGCGGCCTGATGTCGCTGGCGTTGACCATCCTCGGCGATATCGTCAGTCCGCGTGAACGCGCCAAGTATCAGGGCTACTTCCTCGCGGTATTCGGTACATCCAGCGTGATCGGCCCGGTGCTCGGCGGTGTGTTCGCCGGGCAGGACACCATCCTCGGTGTCAGCGGCTGGCGCTGGGTCTTCCTGGTGAATGTGCCGATCGGCCTGATCGCGCTCGGCGTCGTCTCCAAGGTGCTCCGGCTGCCGAAGCGGCCGCATTCCACCGACCGGGTGGACTGGTGGGGTGTGCTGGTACTGGCCATCGGGTTGGTGCCGCTGCTCGTCGTCGCCGAACAGGGGCGCGAATGGGGTTGGGGCAGTGGACGATCCATCCTCTGTTATGTGATCGGCGTGCTCGGCGTCATCGGATTCGTGCTGGTCGAGAAGGCCATGGGGGACAAGGCGCTGATTCCGCTGCGGATGTTCGCCAATAAGACCTTCGCACTCGGCGTGGTGATCTCGGTCGTGGTCGGCTCGGCGATGTTCGGCGGAATTTCCCTGCTGCCGCAGTACCTGCAGGTGGTGCGTGGGTCCAGTCCGACGATGGCGGGTTTGCAGATGCTGCCGATGGTGCTCGGGATGATGACCGGCTCGATCGTATCCGGCCAGCTGATCTCGCGAACCGGTCGCTACCGGATCTTCCCGCTCATCGGCGCGGGCATGCTGACACTCGGCCTGTTCCTGCTGCACTTCGTCAATGCCGATAGCCCACTGTGGCTCGCGATGATCTTCATGGCCTGCACCGGATTCGGCCTCGGCAATCTGATGCAGCCACTCACCATCGCGGTGCAGAATGCGTTGCCGCCCAAGGATATGGGCGTCTCCACCGCTGCGGCCACCTTCTTCCGGCAGATCGGCGGCACGATGGGTGTCGCGGTATTCCTCTCGATTCTCTTCGCGCAGCTGACGCCGAACATCTCCACCGAGATGCAGGCCGCGGTCGCCGATCCGGCGTTCCAGCACGCCGTGATCGAGGCCTCGCACAGCAGTAATCCCGCTGATGCCGCGCTCGCGAAAGGCCTACTCGCGCAGGATACTTCGGCGGCCGGTGGGGTACTGAAGGACAGTTCGATCGTGCAGCAGCTGAGCCCGGAGCTGGCCCGGCCGTTCAAGGTCGGTTTCGCGGAGTCCATGTCGACGGTATTCCTGTCGGTGACCGGTATGGCTCTGCTCGCACTGATCCTGGTGGTGTTCTGGAAGGAAGTACCGCTGCGGACGGTCGCCGGAATCCAGGCGGCACGTGGTGACACGGCGACCAATGGATCCGATGTTCTCGAGCGCACCGGTTTGGTGACCGCGGGTGGCGAGGCACTGAGTCCGCCTCAGGAGTCGGTGGATGCCGTGGCGTCGACCAACGGTGCCGGACCGAAATCGACAGGTGCCGCTGGTTCGGTGTGAGTCCGGCGGATGCGCCCGGTGCCAGTCGGTACCGGGCGCATCCGGTACCGACTGCCCTGACCGTTCGTCGGCATTCAAGTGCGTACTGCCGCCGCCGGTAGCCTCACCGTAGCGTCTCGGACATGCGGATCCTGAAGACCTGCGCCCGATTGTTCGTCGCTGATCTCGACACCGCGCTGCCGATTTACGAGAGCATCGTCGGTGCTCCAACGGATCTGCGGTTCGGCTTCGAGCAGGCGCAGATCGCGGCGGTCGGCGATTTTCTGCTCATCGCGGGCGCACCCGAACATATCGACCGCTATCGCTCGACAGTCGGACCGGTCATCGTCGATGACCTCGACCAGTTGATCACTCACCTCACGGACTCCGAAGCCGCGGTGACCGGTGGACCATTCACCAGCGAGACCGGCCGATTCGCCTACCTTCGTCACCCTGATGGGACCGATGTCGAATACGTCGAATGGTCGCCACAGGTGCGGGCCCGAGTGTTCGGTTGAACTCGGATGAGGGTCCTTGTCCGACAGTGCTTCTCGCGGAATCGCGCGGTATTCGATAGGCTTTCCGAGGGCGCGGCGTAGTGTCCCGAAGAGTGTCAGCTGGGCGCGAATCCGCCCAGCTCGAACCCGATCGTCAACGCCAGCAACGAACCTCCGGCCAACACAGCTGTGAGGGCATAGCCGATGGCCGCACGTCGCGTCGTGGGCCACAGCGCCAGCACCGCGGCCGGTGCGAGCAACATGGTCGAGGCGATGATCCAGGTGATCCAGTACGAGGCAGGTACCTCGATCGGACGGGCTCGCAGGTGTGCTGGGGTTGCCGGGATTTCAGGAAGGTCCAGCCATTGCCGGATGACGAAAACGGCCGGCAGGAATACGAACACCGCCAGAACGAGCCCGGCACCGATACCCCACAAGGCGCTACACCGTCGTGTCGCGGTGGGCCGGTTGGTGGTTGGCATGTGCTGGATCCTTCATCTGTCGGGTCATGCGTGCTCGTTCAGCGACAGGCGTGCTCCCTTATGCGGCACTGCCCCGCCGCCAGCGCGCAACCGGAGTTGAGTTCGTACAGGTGGATCTTGCCGGTGTAGTCGTGAACGAACAACAGCCAAGGCGATCCGCCACGCTGTCGAAGAATTGGGCCAGCGCGCGAAGTAGTGCAAAGCATGCGGCAGTGCCGATCAATCGGCGCCCGCACGGGGCGACCTAGGGCGTGGTGGATGGGGTGGTTGAACAAGCGCCATTTGGTACCATTTTTGGTACCAGAACGAATCGAGGAAGTGGACATGACTGCCGCGATCACCGCAAGCGAAGCCCGTAAGAACCTATTTCCGCTGGTCAAGGCGGTCAATGAGGACCACGACACGGTCGAGATCGTGTCCAAGGCGGGCAACGCTGTATTGATGGCCAAGGACGATTATGACTCGCTTATCGCCACGGTCACCTTGTTGAGCGGTCGTGACGGCGCGCGTCTGCGTCGCTCGATCGCGCAGCTCGAGGAGGGGGCCGGCAGAGTGCGCGAGTTGATCGAGGAATGAAGCTGGTCTTCTCGGAGGTCGCGTGGGAGGAGTACACCTCCTGGCTGCATCGTGACCGGACGGTCTTGAAGCGGGCCAACGCAGTGATCAACGATATCCTTCGCGATCCGTTCACTGGGATCGGGAAGCCGGAGCCGCTCAAGCACGACTTGGCGGGCTACTGGTCGCGGCGGCTCACTCAGGAGCACCGGATCGTCTATCGGATCGAGGGTGACGATATCTGGATCGCCAAAGTCGGCACTCACTACGAATAGGCGCAGGCCGACCGATTGGCAGCGAGATTCGGTGTGTCCAGTTCTTGCGTTTCCGGTTGACATGGCCACGGCGATACCCATGCATGCTGACAGTGCATCGAGCCTGCGGATCTCGTAGGACGCGACGGTTCGAACCGACTTCTTCTGATCCGCGAACCGCTTGCGCTCGGCCACAGTGAGTTCCGTGTCGTCGTGGGCATCCGCTGACAACGGGCATCGCTTGTTCGGGGTGAATCCATGGGATGTGCCCGCGCCCGGTGTCAGTAGGTGTCGGGCGCGGACATCGGACTGTGACCAAGGCTAATTCTTCAACGCCCGAATCATATGTACGAGCGTCTCCGCGCCTGCTTGTATCGTTTTTTCGTCTTGGCGCAATATTTTGAACTCGCCGCGCCAGCCGTCGATAGTTGCAGATAGCATGGCGTATTGTGTCGGGGCGTTTGTGAACGGTGGTAAAGCCTGCTGGATCTGTGGGGTATCCGTGACGGTAACATCGTCAACCATCAGGGTGCGTGGAGTACCGCTGCCGGCGGCAAGTGATGGCGTGGGTGCAGGAGGACCGTCGAGGAAGATATATCCAAGATATTCCTCGTCCGCGCTATGGTAATCACATCCATTTCCGATGTCGATCTTCTCGGTCATCGGCTTTGTTGCGATGACGGCCACGCGAAGGTTTTCGGCATGAAAATTCGTAGCGTAGAACTGTTTCGGAAAGTCGCATAGTTCTTGAATAGTGTGACTACTTAGTTGAATCTCGCTGGTACTCTCGGTATGAGATTTTGGCAATATTCCGCAGCCAGAAAGAACAATCGCAAGCATTACCAAGGGTATGGATCTCGGATTCATTCTGCCGCCGTCCATGCTGGAGTCGGATCATTGGTGTCGAACTCGGTGGAGGCGCTTTGCGGCCAATGATCGTTGTAAATACCTTTCGGATTGCTTACAGCGAACTTTATGTTATTTATGCTGTCGACTTCAGCTCTCAGGGCAGTCGTGAGGGTCCTCATGAACGTCACTACGTTGTCGGTTGCGACTTTAAGTAGATCTATTGCGTCTGAAATTCCCCACGGCGTTTCGACGAAGCTGGCTATCTTAGTCAAAGCTGCCGCGAAAGAAGCCAGGAAACCGGCCAATTGCCCGGCCACATCAGTGTAGTATGCCCACGCCGCGTTGGATACGGCAACGAGGCTTGTTTTTACTGTGTCACAGATAGCTTTTACCGAGTCGATGGCGGTGTCTTGGAGCAGCCGCTTGTTGAGGTACCGATCAGCGGCCGTTCCTTTCCAGTATCCTGTGAGATTACCGCTGTTTACCTCGTCATTCTGTGCCTCTCCGATCTTGGACTTGAGTTGTAACCAGTCCCCGCTGGTTTGCAGAAAGGCTATAGGCGCTTTTGTGGCTTCGATGGCGTCGGAGAGACGTTGTAGAAGATCCCGAATCTTCTTCTTTATCTCTTCCTTGTTATCGCTCATATAACCGGAGAAGTCATCCTTGGTAATTGCTCCATAAGCTCCTCCGATTACCGCTCCGACGCCCGGAATAGGGATGATTGCGCTACCTTCACTTGCTGCGGCGGCTATCGCGGCGGTGTTGAAAGCGTCATCTACCTTATCGGGCTGATTCTTGACTTCCTCAACTTTATCCGAGAACTTCTGCAGCGCGTCGTTGATATCCTTCAGGGTCTTGTCGGCCCCCATTACTGTCCTCCGTCGAGCTTGATCAATGTGCCTGCGAACCTACTGTCTTGCTCGTAGTAGACATTGGCAACATGCATTAGGACGGAACCGATCGAATGCGCCTCATTACTCCCCTCTGTAAGTCGATCATGCATATATTTTGCGGCATTAACCTGTGCGTCCCAGACATCTTGGAATGCAGACCACTTGATTTCTTTGTAGCTATTCGCGATAGCATCTCCCTGTTCTGCGGCCTGAGCGAGTGCGGCGCTTGTATCTCGCCACGCGTTTGCGGCCGATCGCAAATGATCCAGGTCCACCTGGAAATTCGTCATCAGAGGTTCCTTGTCAGATAGATTTTGTATTCTCGAAGTTCATTTTCGAGATCCTCGTCGTCGCGGTCAGCCCACGATCCATTATCGTGAAATTCTGGACGTTGTTGCCGGATTTGGTTTGCGCACTCGACGATGTCGTACGCAATGTAAGATGGCTGAGTAGACGCCGCCCACCTGGAATCAATGGAAATGCTGAGAACTCGAGAAAGATTTGCAGTCACGGTGACGGAAGACATTCCGAAAGCGGTCGTCGCAGCGGCTCCAGTAAACCGCCCATCCCCTCGAGCGGCCCGTTCGATCGTCTCCAATTCTGTCAGTGATTGTGTGTCGAGCAATGTGATGATTTCGGCGCGGCGGGAGGGGCGGGCACTGAGCGCGCTGAAGTTCCCGGTAGCGATGATGGCCGCATCGCGAATCCACAGCGCTTTGTAATAACCGGTCATCGCGGCAGTCGAGAAGTCTCGTGCATCCAAGTGGCTGTGCAGATTTCGGTTCACATCGACCTTGACAGGAAGGCGGCCGTCATCGAGTGTCATCTCGAATAGCCCCACCCCGATCAAAGAAGTATTCATCTGGTATTCACTTCCTTTGCTATCGAATCTCTCGTTCAGTCGAGCGCTGCTCCGGTGCCCGGGTTGGCCCGCGTGAACTCCCTCGGTACGTGAGTTCACCAGCGCCGGTGGTGGTCCTGCACTGCAAGGGAATTACAGAAGCGGACGAGTCTTTATCGCTCCTGGCGATTGTCGACCAAATATCCCCCTCACTGATCTTCGACACGGATTTTATCGATGAATCAACAGGCTAGTGCTGTTTCCAGGTGATAACTATCGAGCTCGGGGCCGGGAAGTTCCGTCGAACGCAGCCGAATGATGGTCGCCCACAGCGTATTCGACCGCTATATAACTCTGCTCGGCGAGCGGCCTGAGCTATCTCGATGGGGAATAGGCGGAGCGATCGGCACCGAGACGGGCGGTGAAAGGTGATCTCGAAGTTGTGGAGCATCGGGGTCAGTGGCGGGTGCGGAGGTATTGGTCGTGTTCGAGGTCTTCTTGGTGGTAGCGCTGGGTGAGGGTGGTGAGGCGGTGGATTTCGGTGGACATGGATTGGGGGGCTAGGGGTTTGGCGATTATGGGGTCGCCGGTTTTTACGTAGTAGCGGCCGTCGGGGTAGTCCATCCACCAGAAGCCGCGGGCGGGGGTGGGGCGGGCGTCGATGGCGGGGCCGGGGCAGATGAGTATTTCGCCGAATGCGGAGCGGGGGCGTTGGAAGATGCGGTCGAGTTGGTCGATGGGGCCGATGTCGTGGGCGCGGCGGATGTGGCGGTCGCGGTCGGCGGTGATTTCCGCGCGGCGGATTTCCAGTGGTGGGTGGGTGCCGGGGCCGCATGAGGGGAGTGCGGCTACCGCGTTTTGGGCGACTTGTTCTGCGGCGCAGTAGGTTACGAGGACCTCGCCGCCGGTGTCCGGAGTCGGGCCCGGGAGTTGGTGCAGGGCGGCCCCGGCCTGAGCGCGGACCGCGCCGTGGAACCGGTAGGTGTGCGATAGGTCGGTGCCGCCGAAACCCTTCGACTCGATGCGGACATCGGGCTCGAGCAGTATCTCGATGGCGCGTTCGAGTTCGGGGGAATACTTGGCGAGCAGGGAAGCGCAGGCGGCTTCGCGGTGCCGCTTCAGCTCATCGAAGTCCGCGATTTCCGTGCGATGGTGTAGCGGATAGGGCAGGCGGTCGCGACCGTATGCGGCCCACAGTATTTCGAACTCCATGCCGGTGAACCTGTGCGTATTCACCCGATCGCCTCCGACGAACGGCCCCGCACGGTGCCGCCGTTTTGGTCGCGTCGCTGGTGGGGCAACCGATTGGACAGGAGGTTAGTACCGGGTCGCATCGTCGTGATCACCGCCGATCACCGGAGGTACGGTCTTGGGCTGGGAGTCCAATCCGGTGAGCTCTTGACCGTGCTCGGTCGTGATGAGGTAGTCGGGGACGCCCTTCTTGCGTTCGTCGTCATTGCCCTTGCTCTGGCCGGGGGCGCCCATGCCGGACATGCCGGAACGACCGGTTGATCCGGTGCTCTGGCGGGTGGCTGCGGTGGCGGCGGTCGCCGCGGTGGCGGGTGTGCCGGCGACGCTGCGGCCGGGGCTGTTCTGGGTGGTGGCGGGAGTGCCGGTGTTGGTCGGTCGGCCGGTGCTGGTTCCGATGCCGGGAGTGTTGAGGCTCGGGGTGGACGTGCTCGGTGTATACGTGCTTGGTGTGGTGGTGGCAGGGGAAGTGGATTGGGTTGTCGCAGTTGTGCTTTGGGGGGTGGTGCTCGCCGCGGTCGTGGCATCCGGTGATGTTGTCGACGGGGTTGTTTCGGTGCTCGTCGGCTGACCCGAGCCCTGGCCCTGGCTGCCCGAGCTGTCCGAACCATCGCCACCGGAACCCGAGGAACCGCTATCGGAACCCGAAGGTCCTTGTGTACCACCGGGATTGGGTCCCGGCGTGACCGGGCCGGGGCTGTCGATGATCGTCGGCGCGGTGGGCATGTAGGGGACGCCGACATCGGTCTGCCCCGCGACCTGACCGTAGACCGTGCGCAGAATCCTGCGCCCTTCCTGCTCGGCCTCGGTGCTGGAGTATTCGCCGGTCTTCATGACGCCGTCTTTGGGCAGCGTCTTCCCGGCGATATCCGGACGTTCGGTCAGGCCCGGCATCAAGGCCTGGGTCTGCTCCAGGCCCGTCTTCATCTCCGCGAGCTTGAGGCTGGTCAGCGTGGCCGCCTGCGACAGCGGTATGGACTTGTCGTAATAGTTGTTCACCGCGGTCACGGCGGCCTGGGCTGCGGCACCGGTCCATCCGGTGTGGCCGTTCTGGCCGGTGATGGTGCGTTCGAATTCGCGCTGGAAGAGGTGGAAGCTGCCGTTCAAGTCCAGGCCGATGTTCGCCCACATGGTGACCGCGTCATCGACGAGTTTCGGCTTCATCGCCGAGACCGCGGTCTGCATTTGCTCGAGGGTGAGATGGTCGTAACTGTCCGGTGTGGTGATATGCGCCGGTTGTGTCTCGCCGTCGAAACCGCTGTAGCCCGCCTCGGTTTTGTAGATCCAGTCGCGGTCTCGGTTCCACTGCTCCTGCGCCTCGATGACCCGGCGCTTGTAGTCCTCGTAGGTCATTCCGGGGTCACCTGCGCGAACTGGTAGGCGTTGTGTTGGTCTTGGGCGGCGAAGTTCGCAATCGCCTGAGCCACAACCTGTTTCGCGGCTTCAACTGAGTCGATGTGCTGCTTGATCACGGTGTCCAGGGACCGCTCGGTCCCGCTGGCGGTTTCGGAAAATTTCTTCTCGAGAATCTGACCTGAATTGAAGCTTCCGAACCCTGTGACCCGGCTGATGAACCAAATGTTGTCGAGCACTGTGTTCAGCTGGTCGAGGTGATCATCACAGACTTTGTCCAAGCCCTTTCCGACCTCTGGGTCCAGCGATAGCTCACCAACATTCGCCCTGTCGAGCAAGCGTTTCCATTCGTCAGGATCGACACCCCTATTGATCATTTCCCCTCCTCAACGCGCAGGTAGATACTTTTCCAGGGCTTCACCGAGACGGCGCACTTCGCCACAGGGTTCACCGGCACCGGCACCGGCGGATCCATACCGATTCAGCACACTGAAATCGACCATCCCGTGGGGCACTTCAACACTGAGCCAGCAACCCAGGTCGTGCGAACTTCCGACGTTGCGATACTGGAGCGCTTGACGAGAACCGACGGTCGTTGACACGAAGTCCGTGTAGTCGGAACGCTGCCGGTTCTCTTCCAGCGTGTGATCTGACGACAAGACGCCGAGCGTGTATGTCTTCGGTACCGACTGCCAGCTGCATACCTTCCAGCCAGTCGGGTCGACCCCGGCGATTTTGGTGTCCTTGCTGGCGGTGTTCAGTCCGAGTGCGGAGATTGCGGAATCGGGTATGTCGCAGGGATTCCAGATCGCGGTTTCGGGATCTTTCGACGTAGTCGCTGCTGCCGCCGTACTCGCCGACGCTACCGTGCTGCTCGGTGTCGGAACGCTATCCCCTGAGTTGTCATTGCATCCGACAAGCCCTAGTGCTGCGCCGAGGATCAGGGCCGCAGCGCGGCGCATCTTCGCTGTACCGATCATCCGCGAACCCCTTCGCCGCCACCCGTCCCGAGGGGCCACGCGCGTCCCCCCGCTGCTCGAAAACCCTACCGTCTGGAGTTGGTGACCGGCAATGAGACCATGCAATGATCAGACACCGAACGCCTCCCGCTGCTCTTGCGCTTCGATGACCCGGCGCTGCTAGTCCTCGTAGGTCATTCCGGAGTCACCTGCGCGAACTGGGAGGCGTTGTGCTGGTCTTGGGCGACGAAGTTCGCAATCGCTTTGGCCACAACCTGTTTCACGGTATTGACCGAGTCGATGTGCTGCTTGATCACGACATCTAGTGAACGGTCGGTTCCCGAGGCGGTCTCGGAGAACTTCTTCTCGAGAATCTTGCCGGAGTTGAATGTGCCGAACCCCGTGATGCGGCTGATGACATCGATCTGGTCGAGCACCGCTCTCAGCTGGTCGAGATGGTCATCACAGACCTTGTCCAACCCGTTCCCGACTTCCGGATCAAGCGTCAACTCACCGGCATTCGCCTGGTCGAGCAATCGCATCCATTCACTGGGATCAACACCGTTGATCATTCCCCTCCTCAATGCTCCGGCAGATACTTGGCCAAGGCGTCCGTGAGACGGTGCACCTCGACACACGGGTCGCCGGCGCCGGCAACCCCGTATCGGTTCAACACCCTGAAATCGACCATCCCGTGCGGTACCTCGACACTGAGCCAGCACCCCAAGTCGTGTGAGCTGCCAACCTTGCGGAATTGAAGCGCACGATGGGAACCCACAGTCGTTGACACATAGTCCGTGTAGTCGGTCCGCTGTCTGCCCTCCTCGAGGGTGTGTTCCGACGACAAGATTCCGAAGTTGTATGTTTTCGCCTCGGATAGCCAGCCGCAGACCTTCCAGCCTGTCGGATCTACTCCGGCGACGGTGGTGTCCTTGCTGTCGGTATTCAATCCGAGCGCGGAGATCGCGGAGTCAGGGACGTCGCAGGGGTTCCAGATCAAGGCTTTGGGGTCAGCCGATGTCGTGGCGGCGGCGGTGGTGGTCTTTGCCTCTCCACTTGTGCTACTCGGTGTCGGTGTACTGCCACCGGAGTCGTTATCGCATCCGGCGAGCGCCAGCGCTGCGCCGAGAAGAAGGGCCGCAGCGCGCGGCGTCTTCGCTATACCAAACATCCGCGAACCCCTTCAGTGCGCCCCGTCCCGAGAGGGCACTCGCATCCCCCGCTGCTCGAAAACCCTACCGTCCGGAGTTGGTGACCGGCAATGAGACCACGCAATGATCAGACACCGAAAGCCTCCCGCACTCACATCGTGCGGGAGGCTTTCGGTGTCTGATCACTCAGGACTGGTTGAACTTCCCATCGGCGACGGCCGTGGTGAAGGCATCCCACTGATCGGGGGTGAACACCAGTGCCGGGCCGTTCGGGTCCTTCGAGTCCCGCACGCCGACAAAGGAGCTGGACAGGAAGGCCACCTCGACGCAATCCTTACCGCCTGAGCTGCGGCGGCTCTTGCACCACCTGGCTTCGGATAGGTCAACGTCGTGCTTGTTGGTCACCGCCGTACTCCCTTGCTATTTGCCGAAGCAGGCTTCTGCTTGCGGTCTCGTCCAGCGCTCGCCGCCGGATGGCCTCATGGGCATCATGGTAGCGCTGGACATCTTGTGGTGACTCCAAATACAAATCCCCCGTGAAGTTTTCAAGGTAGACAACCGATGGCTCGATCGGCTCTCCCTTCTTGTCCACGTTGAAATCGACGATCGTGAACAGCCCGATGGGATCCCCCAAGGGGATACCGGCCGAGTGCGGGAGGATTCGCAGCGAGACGTTCGGCAATGTTGAAACGTCCGCAAGATGGCGCAATTGGGCGCTCATCGTCCTCGCATCTCCGACAACGCGGCGCAAAGCGCACTCCAAAAGGACCACATTCAATTCGACTGGTCGCCGTTTGCGAGTGATCGCGCGCTGTCGCCGAAGCTTCAATTGCACGCGGCGATTGATCTCGTCGTCGGTGTCGTTCGGATACACGTCACGAGCGAGTACATGCGCATAGCCGGGAGTCTGTAGCAAGCTCAACACGACATCCGGTGCGTACGATGTCAGCCGCCGTGCCGCTGCCTCCAATCCCACGTACACGTTGAAGTCCTGCGGGATCAACTTCCCATACTCGTGCCACCAACACTTCCCCGACGCCTGCTGCGCCAACCCCAACAGCCCCGCCGTGACCACCTCTTCGGCGTCATACACCGCGCACAGCTCTCGAATATCCAGCAGCCGTATCCGACCTGCCTGCCCGGTCTCCAACCGCTGCAAGGTCGTTTTACCGCGCTCGATCAGCTGCGCCGCTTCGGGCATCGTCATCCCGGCCTGTAAGCGCAGGTCACGCAGATGGCGCCCCAGTTGTCGTCGCGGCACCGTACTTCCTGAATCCGTCATGGCCCCCTACCTCAGTTTTTCGGAAACGAGTGTGATGTGTCCGTGGATGTACCGATCCGCGGATACGGAACTTGTCCTCGCCTTTCGGCGCGATTCGAATGCAGACCCCATGTAGACGCTGACTCCTCCGCCTGTCGCGTGCTGTGCTGTTGCCGCGCCCGGTCGGAGAGCCGTAGGAAACTCGAGAAACCTATTGGATCACAACGGATTGCCGCTTATCCACAGATTCGGCCGGGCGCTTTCGAATTCACCGCGACGAATCGAGGTAATCGATGGACCACCGAGGCCGGGCGCGTGTCCCGAGGTTCGTCCGTGCGCATCCGAACGCGCCGAGGCGAATTGGGAATCCCGTGGACCATTTCGCGTTCGCCGATGCGATCGGGCCGTGTGTCTCGTGGTTCCGTCGGGCGGATCCGCAGGCACCCAGGCGAATTGGGAATCCCATGGACCATTCCGCGCTCGCCGACGCGATCCGGCCGTGTGCGCACCGAGGACGTCCTTGCTGATCGAACCGCTGCCGACGAAGGGGGAGGTGCTGCGTGCCTGCCGTGGCGTCGAGCACGCCGCGCACCCACTCCTACACGCCGCCTATGAACTGACCTGCCTCCACGAGAGTCGACTCGCCGACGGCTGTCGGACCGATGACTGTTGCAGAGCCGACGATAGTTGCCGAGTCGATGACATCGATTGCAGGAGAACGAAATTGGTGCGCCATATCAATAGCTGGGTCCATGCGCACCTGCTGCCCGCGCACGGCAGCGCCTCGGTGCACACCGAAACACTGGGCGCGGTGATCGACCGGCTCGCCCAGTACACCGCCACCGCCTACGTCGCCCTGGCGAGCGCCACGGACAACGACCTCGGCGACGCCTGGGAGGCGCTGGCCGAATTGGCCATCGGCTACGAGGATTTGGCGAGCGAGGTCACCGCGGGCCGTCGCCGCCTCCCCGGCGGCCCGTGAACCCGCCAATCCTGCCGCCGCGCCTCGAGGGGCTTCGGCTGACGAGGAACACGTCGCGCCGCTCGCGAACTCCGCAGCCTGGTGAGGTTCGGCGCGGTCGAGGGTCGCAACGACTACTCGATCGTGCCTGATCCACGCCCCCTCGGCCCGATGCCGACCATCGACACCTCGAGATCAGCATGTACCGGTAGTGGTGAGCGGACCTGGAACGCCGGGGTGAAGCACTATGGCCGGGGTCCTGCAATGCGTCCTCGCGCTCACCACTGCCATAGGGCACAACGACCAGACCGGTCACGGGTCCATCGGTCACCGACCGCTTACGACCACCAAGGCCGGACCGCCAGCCAGGCGTCGCAGCGCCCGGACAGCGGCCCGCCGTTCGGTCAAGCCTCTTCGAGGGCTTCGCCGACCTGGTGGGCGAGGCGATTGTGCTGATTCTGCACCAGCCAATGTCCGGTCGCGAGGACCACCGCGACGGGCCATTCGATGATTTCCGCCGCGACCAGCACGCCGAGTGCGCCGTAGTATGCCAACTGCTCGGGCGGAGGGAGGTGCACCTGACCCAGCACCGGCAGGTCCACCGTGAAACCCTGCGCCGCCACCACCCGATCGACGGCGTTCTGGTGGCTCGTACGCGATTCTTCGGCCATTTGTTGCCTCCCGGTCATGGTGTATTCGAGAGTTCGACTCCTGAGGTCCGCACCGTGTCTGGTGTGATGACAAAAGGTGTAGGAGCCGGCTCGGATCCGTTGGCGGGTGCGCTGACGCAGGTGCTGTCCGTGCCGTTGCGCCAGTTGTACGCGGTGCTGTGGCGCTTCGGGATCATCGAGATCGTCGACTGATCATCGCGCGGTTGATCCTGCGCGGCGAACAGACGCGGCGCGACGGCGGCGACGCCGGTCGCGACGGCGGCCGTCGACAACGCCTGCGACCAGCCGACCGGACCCAACGGTGTACTGCCGAGCATTTGGCTTACTCCAGGTGTACTGATCAGCGCGCCGAGCGCCAACAGTGAGCCGGCCGCGGTGCAGACCACCAGCGGGCTGCGCGAGTCGATGAGCGTCTGTCCCAACTGCGTCGCGACCAACGCCACCAGCGCGACCGTCGACGCCCGCCGCCGTCGGCCCGTCAACCTCGCCAACACCCAAGCGGCCGTCGCGGCGGACGCGGTCGTCGTACCGCGCACCGCCACCGTGTGCCATAATGCGGCTCGGTCCGGCCCCCGGCCGGTATAACGCAGCGCGGTACTGGGCGGGCTGATGGCAAGGGCTGCGGCCGGCAGCGCATCGGTGAGGATGTTGACCAGCAGCAATTGGCGGGTATTCAGCGGCGTTTCGCCGGTGAACGCGGTGCCGGCGATCGCGAAAGCCACCTCGCCCGCGTTGCCGCCGAGCAGTACGGCCACCGCCGACTGGACCCGCCGCCACAATTGCCGACCTTCGTCGAGAGCGTCCAGCAGCGAGCGGATCCGCCCGTCGAGCAGCATGACATCGGCCGCGATGCGGGCCGGGTCGCTACCGTGCGCGGCCACGCCGATACCGACGGTTGCGGTGCGGATGGCCGCCGCGTCGTTGGCGCCGTCGCCGACCATGGCGCACACGTGCCCCAGTCGCTGGATCGTCTCGACGATCTGCACCTTGTTTTCGGGTGACATTCGTGCGAACACCCGCCGGCTTCGCACCGCCCGTTCCTGATCGCACCGGGGCAGCGCCTCCCATTCGGGACCGCTGATCACCTCATCGTCGTCGACGGGCATACCTACCGCGGCGGCGACCGCGGTGGCCGTCACGGGGTGGTCACCGGTGATCAGACGCACCCCGATACCCCGGTCGGCCAACCCGGCCAGCACCTCGGACGCTTCGGCGCGCGGTGTGTCCGACAGGCCGAGCAATCCGGCGAACCGCAGTCCGTCGCCGCACAATTCGGCGAATACGTCATCGTCGTCGCACACCGATCGCATCTGCGACGCCGAAAGCTGCCGGGTGGCGACGGCAATCACCCGCAGCCCCTCAGCGGCCATCTTGCGCACCTGCCGCTGCACCTCCTCATCGGCGTCCGCGCACGCCGCGAGCACCACCTCCGGTGCGCCCTTGATCGACAACAGCTGCGCGCCCACCGATGCCGAGAAAGGGCGACCCGACCGGAACGGCAGATGCGCCTGCGACCCGCCGCGGTCGAGGTGCCGCCCGGCCTCGGCGACCGCGCGATCGGTGGCATGTTCGTGCTGCTCGCCGTTGGCGAGCGGCGTGGCCCGGACGGCGTGGCTGAGCACATCGTCGTCGGACAATCCATTCGCGGCGTATACCGTGGTCACCCGCAGCCGGTTCTCGCTGAGCGTTCCTGTTTTGTCGAAGCACACCACGTCGACCCGGCCGAGCGCCTCGACCGATCGCGGACTGCGCACCAGCGCACCCGCGCGGGTCAGTCGCCGCGCCGAGGCCTGCTGAGCCAGCGTCGCGACCAGCGGCAGCCCCTCCGGAACGGCAGCCACGCTGACCGCCACACCGCCACGGATGGCCTCCCGCAGACCGGTGTGCCGCAGCAGCCCGAGCGCCGTGACCACACCCCCACCGGCCAGGCTGACCGGCCACGCCTTGTTCGTCAAATCTTTGAGCTGGGCCTGCAGGCCGGCAGCCGCACTGTCCGCGGGCGGCGTCGCGGCGGTTCGAAGCGCCTGCGTCTGCTCACCGACGCCGGTCACGATCGCGACCGCGGTGCCCGCGACCACGGTCGTGGTCGCGAAAAGCATGCAGGCACGCTCAGCGACGGGCGCGGCTGGCGTGGCCTCGACTTGCTTGGCCACCGGCAGCGACTCCCCGGTCAATGACGACTCGTCGACTTCCACATCGAGCGCGTGGGTGAGCCGCGCGTCAGCGGGCACCACTTCACCGGGGCGCACCTCGATGACGTCTCCGGGGCTCAGGTCGGCGGCATGGACCGCCACGTAGCGATCGGTGCCGACCAGCTTGCGCGCCGGTGGGTCCTGCGTGGCGAGCAGTCGCCGCAGCAGCCGTTCGGCCCGGATCCGCTGGGTCGCCGCCAGGGCCGCGTTACCGGCGAGTACCGACCCGACCAGGATCGCGTCGATGGGTGAGCCCAGCACCGCGCTGGCGGCCGATCCCACCGCCAGCACCGGGATCAACGGGTCGGACAGCTCCTCGCGCATCGCGCCGGTGAAATCCCGCACTGCCCGGCGTACCGGATCGATGACCGAGTGCGCGGGGCGGGCGGCGGCCGCCACCCGCGAGCGCTTGTGCGTCTGAGCGGGTTGCGGCGGCAGCGCACGACGCGCCTGTTCGATGGACATGGCGTGCCACTCGTGCACGCTGGCGGGAGGCGGCGGCGCCGCCGTGAGCGCTGCGCGAGCGAGCCGGTATCCCGTCCAGGTGCCCGCGGCGGCCCCGACGGTGACCGGCCCCGAGCCGCGGCCCCGCACCCCCGGAATCATCAGAAGTGCGCCCAAAACTGAAGCGCCGGAAGCGATTTCGACGCCGCGTTCACTGGCTTGACGGGCCGCGGGCAGCGCGTGCACGATCCGCCACACGCTGTCCAGGTCGTCGACGAGTACATCGGCGTGCCACGGCGGCGGACTGTGCGCGGCGAGACCGATCGAGACGTCGGCGTCGGCCAGTGCCTGTGCCGCAGCACTCGACACCACCGCCACCGTGCGACCCTCCCGCTGCAACCGGTGCACCGAGTCGGCGAGCGCTGCGTCGAGGGACCCGTTCATCGGATCCAGGTCATCGAAGGACGAGCGCAGCTCGCCCAGCGTCTCGACATCGACCGACACCAGCGCGGCGCCGCTGCGGCGCACTTCGCCGAGCACCACAGACGCCAGTGGATGATGGGCGTGTTGGATCAGTACTCTGCTGCGCCTGTCATCAGCGAACGCCGACCGTGTCACCGGCTGCCACCCGGGTTGCAGTGCGCCGCGGTCCACTTGGTCCTGTGCCCACTGCCATACCACCACTCGATCGTCTTCGGGCACGTCGCGGATGCGCGCCACCCGCAGTTCGTCGGAGCACAATGCCCGAGGGTCGAGCACCACGGCATCGATTCGGTCGAGACGCCGCAGTACCCGGGGCCGCAAGGGCAGCACGCCGTGCCGGTCGGCCAGGCCCCGAGCGAATGTCGCGGCGAACGACTCGCGGCTGGTGTGGGCCGCTTTGGGTGCGGAGACCATGACGGCGGTGGCCGCGGCGGCGAGGTCGGCGCCGATAATGCCGATCGCCGGTGCGGCGGCCGCCTGCGCGAGTCCGCTACGGTCCCCGTGGCGCTCGACGGGTCCCGGTGGCAGCGGCTGCGGTCGGTCCTCGGGCCGGACGGCGTCGACACACGTCGCGTGCGCGGCGAGCCAGGGTTCGCGGCGCTGCCAGATGGCGGCGGCAGCGCGGGTCTCGGCGGCTTTCGCGAGGTGAATGAACATGTCGACGCCCAGTGACGCCGGTTCTCGAGTGACGGTGTACGCGGCCGCCTTGGCGATCGCGATCGCGGTATCGGCGGCGTTGGCGCCGAGGTGCTTTTCCACGGCGCGACGCAGCCAAGGCTGGTAATCGACAAGCGCGACAACGGCGTTCAGTCCTGGCGGCAGCCGCCGCAAACCGACCACCCGGCCAGACAGCGCGACACTCAGCCCGACAGCATTCGCAGCCGCCGAGACCAAGTTGCCGGCCAGCACGATGCCGTCGGCGGGCAGATCGATCGGCGGGTGAGCGAATTCGGGGTGCCGATTTTCGGCAGCGGCCACCACGTCGCACAGCTCGTCCATGGTCGCCGGGTCGCACACCTCGGCGATGACGCGCGAGAGCGGGTAGTTGAGGGTCGCCGAGGTAACACCGGGATGTGCGCGCACGGCAGCGAGTACCGCGGGGCCCACATCGTGGTCCGGCTCGTGTTCGCAGAGCCCGCGCACTTCGATCCAGCAGCGGCCCTCGCCGCGCCAACGCCGCCGGGTCGGCTGACCGCCGAGCTCCGACGCGATAGCGGTAATCGCCTCGACCACCCGGCTGGCGGGCGTCGCGCGCATCGGCAAGGTCGCGAGGTCCACGCCCACCGCGGTGACGACCGCAGCGGACCGCACACCCGACTCGAGGGCGCGCAAAGGCAGTGACCCGGAGGTCCGTATCAGTCGGCTCAGGTCCACCGGCGACGACTACCGTGCGCTCGGCGAGCGTCGCGGCCGGGCCGCCCCCTTATGCGCGGGAGTCCCACCCTCGTCGCCTCGGCGCGGCGTTCGGTCCTCTTCCGAGCGCGGCTCACGGTGTGCGGGACGACCGCCGCCCTCGGGTGAGGAGCGCCCGCCCGACCGCTGACTGATCTGCCGGACCAGCAGTGCGGCGCCTCCGACACCCAGCAGCACAGGCCAGTCCACCAAACCCGCGGCGCCGATCGCCGCCACAGTCAGCGCGGCCGCCGGTGCCGAGTGGCTGCCGCTGCTCAGCCCGCTCTTGACGCCGGCCGCGACACCCTGCATGCCGCCGATCACGCCATTGACGGCGGCTCCGCCCACGGCCCCGGCCGCAGCCGTCGTCGTGTCGGCCGTCCAGGTAATCACGTCCACCACGCCATCGGAAATGTTCATCGTCACCCCATCGCGTTCACGGTTTGGACATCAGTCAGCAAATCGCAGTTTACCCGGAATTCGGTAAAACGATCGGGGTCGCCGAACAAGTACCCGCCAGCTCGCCGATCTCCCGCTCCGACACCGCCCATCAGGGCATTTATGCAAAAAACAGATATGTTTTCAGAAGGTCACGACCTTGAACTGATCCGGGGATGAAGTAGTTCGCGATCCGCTACTACGACGATACGGATCCAGACGGAAAATTTCTGGCAACCAAAGGATGGTCGCGGTGAATTGGTCGACAGCGACGCCCGGAATCCCCTGTGCGTGACGGGTAGGTGCCTACGCCATAGCCGATGTCGAACGCGGTGCATAGCGTTTCCGGGTCGATGGCATCGACGCCTGCGGTGAAACGGTCAGAGAACATCGAATCCGCAAACAGCGCTGACGCTTTCCTGAGACGGGTCACGGACCGGCGCGATCCGCTGGCGGCCATGACTACCCACTCCGGTACTGCCGAATACACCTGCTGTACTGGACTTTTCACTGCGTGCGCGGGTAGGCGGCAGCCCGCGCCTCGCAGTGGTGCGCCGAAAAGTCTTCGGGCGCAAGGGCATCGGGTGGCGAAGGTGGCATGCCCCAGGGGGCGGTTGTTCGAGCCCTAGGGTTGGCTGTGCGGGGCGTGTGCTGTCCTTACCGTTAGCGAGGTAATCAATCGACCTCGCTTTCAGGAGCAGTGAAATGCGAATCAAGTCCTACATCGCGGCCAGTCTTCTTGCTACCGCTGCCGTCGTCGGGGTGTCGACGGCAGCCACCGCGTCCGCCGCAACGAGCTACTACTACGGCACCTACGCCACCTACACCGCGTGTGCCGCCGACGGCGCGTCCCCCGCTACCGGCGGTTACTACTGGGAGTGCGACGAGACCTACAGCGGCTGGGATCTGTACATCTACTACTGAGTCGATCCGCTACTCTTGCCGCGGTGACAAGAAAAGCGGGAAGTCCGAACGCGCCGGACTTCCCGCTTTTCGTTGTGGACGGGCGAATCATGCACCAGCCCAACGAGACTCAGTGGCCGCCGTTCTCCTGCAGGCGCTTGATGGAGGCCTCGACCTCGGCCTCGGCCTCGGCGCGGCCGACCCACTCCGAGCCCTTGACGAACTTGCCCGGTTCCAGGTCCTTGTAGCGCTCGAAGAAGTGTTTGATCGCGGCCAGTTCGAACTCCGGCACATCGGCCAGATCCTGGATGTGATCCCAGCGCTTGTCGCCCGCGGGCACGCACAGGACCTTGTCGTCGCCGCCCTTCTCGTCGACCATCTTGTACATCGCGACCGGACGCACCTCGATCAGGCAGCCGGGAAATACCGGCTCCGGCAACAGGACCAGCGCGTCCAGCGGGTCGCCGTCCTCGCCGAGGGTGTTCTCGATGTAGCCGTAGTCGGCCGGGTAGACCATGGACGTGTAGAGGAATCGGTCGAGCCGGACCCGACCGGTCTCGTGATCGACCTCGTACTTGTTCCGAGAACCCTTGGGGATCTCGATGGTGACGTCGAACTCCACGCCATCTCCTTACTGATGCGTCTGTGGGACTGTCGCGTTGTGGTCGTCGGAACGCCGACTCGACAGGTGTTCGGGGGGAACAGTGCCGGAACGAGGATAGTGTGGTCCGCGGGCACCTGGGTGCGGTAGGTGGGTCGACCCGGCAAGTGCGACGGTCGGGCGATACGAGACAGAGAGACGGCGGGCACGTGGTGGGTGGCAGCAACAGGAATATCGGTGGCTTGGCCGCCGCCAAGCGACGCCGCAGAGTCTGGATCGGCGTCGCGTTCATGCTGGCCTTGCTGCTCGGCGTCGGGGCCGGGGTCGTGCTCGCGCTGAAACCGTGGACCGAGGAGTTCCGCCACGGCGGGCTCACCATTGCGGCACCGCCCGCGCCGGTCGTACCGGCTCCGAAGGTCGAGCCCGCGCCCTCGAACGCGCCCGCACCGACTCCGGCCGGTGTCGCGGCCGCGCTCGCGCGGGTGGTCGCCAATCCTGACCTCGGGGCGTTCGCCGGTGAGGTCACCGACGCGGACTCCGCGGCCGTGTTGTGGAGCGCCGAATCCGATAAGCCGATGATTCCGTCGTCCACGGCCAAGATCCTCACCACCGCGGCCGCCCTGCTCACCCTGCCCGCGGATCATCGGGTGACCACCCGGGTCGTCACCGGCTCCGCCCCCAATGAGCTGGTACTGGTCGGCGGTGGTGATCCGACGCTGACCGCGCAACCCGACGGTAGGGGTTATTACCCGAACGGGCCGCGACTGTCGGATCTGGTGTCGCAGATCAAGGCGTCCGGCCGTGCCGTCGACACCATCGTGGTCGACACCTCGGTGTATTCCGGGCCGCCCATGGCCCCCGGCTGGGATCCGGTCGATATCGGCGAGGGGTCGATCGCGCCGATGGATCCGGTGATGCTCGACGGCGGGCGCCTCGATCCGCTGGTGGAGTACTCGCCGCGCACCCCGACCCCGGCCCTGGCCACCGGACAGCGCCTGGCCACCGAACTCGGACTCGATCCGGCCAAGGTGCGGATCGGCACCGCCGCCGCCGGTGCGACGGAGGTGGCGAGCGTGCAATCCGCGCCGCTGCGGGACCGGCTGCGCGACACCATGGTCTACTCCGACAATGTGCTCGCCGAGGCCATCGGCCGCGAGATCGCGATCGCGTCCGGTAACGAGGCATCGTTCACCGGGGCTGTCGCCGCCCTCGAAACCGCGCTCGGCAAGGGCGGATTCGATTTGACCGGACTTTCGATGCGCGATAACAGCGGTCTGTCGACCGAGGACCGGGTGCCCGCCCGGCTACTCGACAAGATCATCGCGACCGCCGCCAAGCCGAGCGGGGCCAATGCCGTGCAGCCGAGCAATACCAAGGCCAAACCGGAAACCGACCGCGTCGCGACCACCATCGCGCCGCTGCTCGACGATCTTCCGGTCGGGGGTGCGACAGGGTCATTGAGCAGCCGCTATGTCATACAGAACCGGGGCGGCGCCGGATGGGTGCGAGCCAAGACCGGAACTCTGTCGGTGGCGAGCACGTTGGTCGGATATGTGCTGGACAGCGACGGGCGGGTACTGACCTTCGCGCTGATGTCGAACGATCGGCCACCGGAGCTCAGCCGACCCGCATTGGACGCCATCGCCGGCACACTGCGTAACTGTGGATGCTCGTGACGGGTGGTTGACCATGTTCGAAGGCATTGACAAATCGGGCCCAGTGCCTGCCGCGAATTCGGGTGCGGACACCCCGGCCGAGCGGCGACGCTCCGGATTTTCCGGTGCCGTCGATTGGCACCTGGCCGCGCGCACCGGCGCCGTGCTGGTGCCGTCCGGGCCGCGGACCTCGCGATATTCGGCCGAACAGGTGGTCAGCGAGCTGGCCGAGTCCTCGGTGCGGGCGGAGGGACCGGTCCGTGAGGTGAGCGGAATGCGCGACGACCGGCCGGTGCCCTCGGCCCGGATCGTCGACCGGCCCGGCTGGATCACCGCGGCCGCCGATTCCATGTCCCAGCTGACCGGCACCGGACCGGTGTCGGATAAGGGCCTGCTCGCCGGGAAACCCGCGGGTGTGCAGGCGGGCGCGATGCTGGCCTTCCTGTCCACCGCGATCCTCGGCCAGTACGACCCGTTCACCGGACCCGATGGGACGCTGCTGCTGGTCGCACCGAACATCATGGCGGTCGAGCGTGCACTCGGTGTCTCGCCGACCGACTTCCGCTTGTGGGTGTGCCTGCACGAGGTGACCCACCGGGTGCAGTTCTCCTCGGCGCCGTGGCTGGCCGATTACATGCGCGCCAATGTCGACATCCTGGGCGAGGTCGGCGATGAACCGCTCGCCGATATGCTCGCCCGGCTCGTCGACGAGGTGCGCGAGCGCCGCCGCGGCACCGCCTCCGAGGACCCGAATTCCCGCGGGATCGTCGGCCTACTGCGTGCCACCCAGGCCCCACCGCAACGCGAGGCCCTGGACCGCCTGCTGATGCTCGGCACCCTCCTGGAGGGCCACGCCGACCACGTCATGGACGCCGTCGGCCCCGCTGTCATCCCGACCGTCGAACAAATCCGCGCCGCCTTCGACAAACGCCGCAAACGCCCGACCAACCCCATCCAACGCGTCCTGCGCGCCCTGCTGGGCGTAGACGCCAAGGTCGCCCAATACGTCCGCGGCAAGAAATTCGTGGACGCCGTCGTTGCCGAAGTGGGCATGGCTCGGTTCAACACCGTGTGGACGAACTCCGAAACCCTGCCTCTCGCAGCGGAAATCGAGAATCCGCGACGCTGGATCACCCGCGTCCTCGGGTAATCGCGACCCGCCGCTGCGGCGAGTGCAAAAACTGCATTGGTCTGCCGTACTCGCGAGACCGAGAGCGCGTCGTCGCGGCCATCGAACCCGAGCAGCAGCAGCTCGGCATGGCATGAGCCGCAGCCCGGCGCGTCACACTGGGTAGTCTCCGGAATATGAGCCGTACGACGGGAGCGATGCCCGGGAATGCGCGGCGGCTGCCCGAGACCGCGGCGGTGCTCGAGGTGCGGCGGGCGGTGCGGGGGTGGCTGGCCGATTATGCGACGGACGCGAGCAGTGCCGTGGCGGTCGCGTTGTCCGGCGGTGCGGATTCGCTGGCGTTGACGGCCGCGGCTGTGGTGGAGGCAGGTCGGGTCGACGCGCTGGTTGTCGATCATCAGCTGCAAAAAGGATCGGACCGAGTGGCGGCCGAGGCGGCGGCTACCGCGTTGGGGCTCGGATGCCGGTCGGCGCATGTTTTGGCGGTCGAGGTCGGTGGGAATGGGGGAATGGAGGCGGCGGCGCGGGCCGCTCGGTATGCGGCGCTGGACGGGGCGCGCGGTGGGTTGCCGGTATTGCTCGGGCACACGCTCGACGACCAAGCCGAGACCGTGTTGCTGGGGTTAGGGCGGGGGTCGGGTGGTCGGTCGATTCAGGGGATGGCGGCTTTCGCGGATCCATGGGGGCGGCCGCTGTTGGGTGTCCGGCGGGCGGTGACCAGGCAATTGTGTGCCGATATCGGGTTGACGCCATTCGAGGATCCGCACAATTCGGCGGTGGAGTTCACCAGGGTGCGGTTGCGCAATGAGGTGCTGCCGCTGCTGGAGGAGGTGCTCGGGGGTGGGGTCGCGGGGGCGTTGGCGCGCACGGCCGAACAGTTGCGCGATGACGGGGCGGTACTGGATGCGCTGGCCGATGAATTACTGCGGGCCGCGAGTGCGCACGCCCCGGCGAGTAATGATCGAACCCTCTCGATCGAGACCCTCGCCACTGCCCCCGCCGCCTTGCGCCGCCGCGCGATCCGTGTATGGCTGCTGGCGGGTGGTGCTAAAGCCCTGACCAACAAGCATTTACAGGCGGTTGACGAATTGATTACGGGGTGGCGCGGGCAGGGCGGTGTCGCGGTGGGCGGCGGACAACCGGGACGCAGGTTGGTCGCCGCACGCGAACATGGCAGGCTGACTCTGCGTCTGCAAGGGAGCCGATGACACATAATGGATCGGCCGGTGGACACCAGGGAAGGGAAACCAACTGACGTGTACGAGGGCGATATCGCGTCGGTGCTGATCACCGAGGAACAGATCGCGGCCAAAACCCAGGAGCTGGCCGAGCTGATCGCCAAGCGTTATCCGGTCGACGCCCCCGAGGGCGATCTGCTGCTGGTCGGCGTGCTCAAGGGTGCCATCTTCTTCATGACCGACCTCGCCAAGGCGCTGCCGATTCCCACCCAGATGGAATTCATGGCCGTCTCCTCCTACGGCTCGTCCACTTCGTCCTCCGGCGTCGTGCGCATCATGAAGGACCTGGACAAGGACATCGCGGGCCGCAATGTGCTGATCGTCGAGGACATCATCGACTCCGGTCTCACGCTGTCGTGGCTCAAGCGCAATCTGTCCACCCGCAATCCGGCCTCGCTCGAGGTCGTCACTTTGCTGCGCAAGCCGGATGCGCTACGCACCCACGTGGAAGTCGCGCACGTCGGCTTCGATATTCCGAATGAATTCGTGGTCGGCTACGGCCTCGATTACGCCGAGCGTTACCGCGATCTGCCCTATATCGGCACCCTCGACCCGAAGGTCTACGGCGGCGCCTAGTTCAGGGCAGTAGTGCGAATATCGTTGCGGGCGAACCGGATCCACCGATGTAGAGCGCAGCGCCGACCAATACCCAGGCGCCGGTGGCAGGCAGTTCGGCGAGATTCGCCAGACATTCCAAGCTGATCCGATGTTCGCGGTACAGCAGCTTCGACACCGCATAGGTGTCGTCGGTCCCCAGATCTGGTCCGAACGTATCGATGCCGAGCGCACCACGCCGCCCCAGCCGCCCGGTCCGCAATAACCATTCGACCGTCTCGACCGCGAATCCCGGTTGATGATCGGCACTTTCGCCGGTTCCGATGAATTCCGGCGTTCCCCATTTCCCGTCCCACCCGGTCCAGGCCACCACCGCCGACCCATCGGGTATCCGTCCGTGCCGACTCTCCCACTCCCGCAGATCACCGATGCCGATCGCGTAATCCCGATCGTGCGCGCACTGCTCCCGCACGTCGATTTTCACCGCGGGCAGCATGAGATCGTCGAGGTCCAATTCGTCCGCGGCCAGCCCATCGGCATGGAAGTGGATCGGTGCGCCCCAATGGGTTCCGGTGTGCTCGCCTTGCTGGATATAGCGCAGGTAATAACCGTCGTTCGGTACGGTCGCGACAATATCGGTCCGGAATTCGGGATCACCGGGAAATAGCGGTGCCGTCGCCGGATCGTGGACATGGGAAAGGCTGACCAGCCGCCCGAACGGCCGCGGGCCGGTCACCGCTCCCGCTGCGGAATCGCGCGCGCCAAGGCCAGCAGATCGGCCTCGAGCATCCGGAACAACCGATAGCTGAGCACGAATGCCAGGATGCCACCCACACTGAGTACCCGCACCGGAACGATCACCAGATCCAGATCGGCGGCATCGACGAAGGTCGCGCTGGCCACGCCGAGCAGCGGAACCGATGCGGCGACGCCCAGATAGAAGTTCCCGCGCTTGGCGAGTTCGCGCAGTTGCTGCTCGTCCTCGGCGCCGACACCGCCGCGCACCAGCAGCTGTGGATAAATCGAACGCACCGCGTAAACCATGATCGGAAAGAACGGATATGCCAGCGCGATCGCGGCGCACACCACCTGCGCGGCGAAGAAATGCAGAAAGGTCGCGCGCGGTAGTTCGACTCCGAACAGGACCGGCGCCAACGGCCACACCACCCCGGCGAGCAGCCAGAAGCCGAACGGCACCCAAACCGCCCAGTCGCCCATCTGCAATGTGTCGCGTCGCGCGGCGGCCAGGGTGCGCGGGGAGTATTCGCGGCCGCGGGCCAGGCGGAATCCGATGGTCAGCGGGCGGCGGGTGAGGAAAAGCAGCAGCAGTCCAGCGAGCGGGAAGGCGATGAGATTGGTGATCAGGCCGCCCGCGGCGAACCGCTGCTGATCGGTCGGCGTCATCCGATCGATGATCAGTGAGTTGTTCAGGTTGATGTTGTAGATACTGGCGAGGACATTCGGCACACCGACACACAGCGTGAGGATCGGCACCAGCCAGCCACGCGCCCGGCGTGCCAGGCTGTTCGGTGCGGGATCGACCAATTCCCTGGCGCGTTCGTCGAGGCACAGATCCAGTTGGGCGGCGAGTTCTTCGCCATTGCGCCAGCGCCGTTGCGGATCCGCGCGCAGACATTCCAGCAGCACTCGGCGCAGTGCGCTCGGGGTGTCCGCGGGCAGCCGTTGCGGTGTCGCCGCGCTGACGCCGCGCTCGCGCAGGGCCACCATGGTCGCGATGGCTTCGGCGCGGGCGTCCGGATCAGCGGGCAGCGGCGGATCGTCGAACGGCATCGCGCCGGTGAGCATTTCCCACAGCAGCGCGCCGAGGGAGTAGATATCGCTGCGCGGGCCGGGTGGCGGGGCGGCCGGATCGAGGAGTTCGGCCAGTTGTTCGGGCGAGCAGTACGGCAGCGAATCTGGTTCGACGGCAAGCGGATTCGCCGCCGTACGCGGTGCCGCCGCGCGCACGGCGAAATCGGCGAACTTCGGAATGCCCTCCGCGGTGAACAGCACATTCGCCGGTTTGATATCGCGATGCAGTACGCCTTGCTGTTCGGCGTAATTGAGCGCGTCGGCGAGCCGCCTACCGATCCAGGCGACCGTCTCCGGCCAGCTGAGCGTGGCGATTTCGGCGCGCACACTCGAGTCCGACGGCCGGATCTCGCCCCTGGCCTCCATAGTGGCATCGACGGCGCGCAGCAGCAGGGCGCCGCCTGCGGATTCGGGGCCGCGTCGCCGCTCGGCGAGTACCCCGGCCGCCGTGCCGCCGGGCAGGTACTGCATGTAGACCAGCCGGGTCGATGCCGGTGCCTGTGGTGCCGCGGACGATGCGGCGGTGATCAGACGCTGATCGAAAACGCGCACCAGATGCGGATGATCCAATTGGGCCATACTCTGCCCGCCGGCCACTCGACCCGCCGAAAGTCGCACGGCGACAAGGCGTTGCATGGAACGCTGCCTGGCGAGGAAGACCCGGCCCAGGGTGCCGGTGCCCAGATCGGTGAGCAGATCGAAATCATCGATCCGATGACCCGCCGCCACACCCGCTACCAGCGCCTCGGCACGTTCGGCAGCGGCCGCGGCATCGCCGTCCTCATCGTCGACGTAAGCGGCCAGCCGCGCGCGAACATCGTGCGCCAACTCCGGATATTCGGCGAGGAAATCCGCCAGTTCCAGCGGGCCGTATCGGCGTCGGGCCAGGAACTCCTCGCAGAGCAGATCGACCAATTCCGCGCTGCGCTCGACCTCGGGAAATTCCTTGCGATACTCGGCGATGCGCTTGCCGAGTCCCGCCCGATCCCAGCGGTGGCGCAGATCGATGCGAACCAGATCGGTGAGCACCGCCAAACGCACCTGGGTGCCGTCGGGGATGTACTCCGCGATCGGGGGCGGTTCGTTCCGGTCGCCACGCAGGCAAACCTGCCAATCTTCGGTAAATCTCGTTATGGCGTCGGTCTCGCCTCGATCCGCGAAATCGGCAGTTGTCACGATCGCGGCTCCGGCACAGCGCGCCCGCGGTGTTCCCGCTCCCCCGAAACCTGTTCGCGCTCGAGGGAATCCACTGGCGCGACTACCCGCTCCAGTGCGCGCAGATCGGCCTCGAGCGCACGGAAGAGCAGATAGGAGCCGATGAATGCGATGATGCCGCCCACACAGAGCACGCGCACCGCGCCGATCACCTTCGGAATATCGTCGGGCGGCAGGAAGGTCACCCCGGCCACCGCGAGCAGGGGCACCGACGCCGCGATCGCCAGATAGCCATTGGCGCGGCGGTCCAGGCCGCGCAGCCACACCGCGTCCTCGGTGCTGATCTCCCCGTGTCGCAGGAAGATCGGATAGATGCAGCGGACCATGTAGAAACACACCAGGAAGAACGGATACGCCACCGCGATCGCACCGCACACCACGATCGAGGTCAGGAAATGCACCACCGCGCGGGCCGGCACATCCCCGGCGGCCAGTTGCAATGCGATCGGGAAGGTGAATCCGGCGATCACCCACAGTGAGAAGACCACCAGCACCGCCCTATCTCCGAACAGCAGGGAATCCATCCTGGCCAGCCGCAATGTGTCCGCATCGTAGCGTCGGTGGCGGTGCAGCCCGTGCGGCACCGTGAGCATTCTCCTGGACATGTAGAGGATCAGTGCGGCGCCGAGCGGGAAAAAGATGCCGTTCACCACGGTGGTGATGATCATGAAGTTGCGCCCGGCGTCCTCGGGCAGCCGGTCCACGATCAGATGCTGGTTGTGCTGGATGTTGTACGCCGAGGCAAGGATATTCGGGATGCCGACGGCCAGCGTGACGATCACCAGCCGCCACCAGCGCAGCCGCAGCCGCCAACTGCCGGGCGGCGGGTCGACCAGATCCCGGGCTCTGGCATCCATGCACAGATCGAACTGCTTGGCCAGCGTCGCACCGTCGGCCCAGCGCCGCGTCCGATCCGATTCCAGACAGGTCAGCAACACCCGCCGCAGCGCCGCCGGACAGTTCGCCGGAACTCGTTGCAGCGCAACGTTATCCACCCCGGCAGTGCGGCGCTCCAGCATGCCCTCCAACGCCGTATCGTCACCGTGGTCGGTCGCGGTCGCAGTGGAATCGTCGAACGGCTTCGCGCCGGTGAGCAGTTCCCACAGCACCACGCCGAGGGAGTAGATATCGGATCGGGTGTCCAGATCCTCGGCCGTGCGCTCCCGGCCGGGATGGCAGGCCTCCAACTGTTCGGGCGACATATATGCCAGCGACCCGCCGAAATAGGCGACCGGGCTGGTGCCCGCCACATTGCGGCTGAAGCTGATATTGAAATCGGCCAGTTTCGGCACCGCCTCGGCGGTGAGCAGGATATTGGCCGGTTTCACATCGCGGTGCAGCACGCCGTGCGCGGAAGCGTATTCCAGTGCCTCGGCCAATCTGCGGCCCAGCCAGGCCACGGTCTCCGGCCAGCTCAGTCCGGCGATCTCGGCGCGCACGCTGGAATCGGTCGGGCGGATCTCGCCCTTCTCCTCCATGGCCGCGTCGACCGCGTCGAGCAGCAGTTGCCCGCTGCGTTCGGCGGGTGGCGTCGCGCGCACCTTGCGCAGCACCCCGAGCAGCGTGCCGCCGGGCAGGAACTGCATGTACAGCAGTCGCAGCCGTCGCATAGCCGGATCACGGGCATCATCGGAGCCGAGCAGCCGCTGATCGAACACGCGCACGATGTAGTCGTGGTCGAGTTGGGCCAGCGTCTGTGGTTCGGTGCCATGGTCGGCGGAGATCTTCACCGCGACCAATCGCTGCAATGATCGCTGCCGGGCCAGAAATACTCGGGCGAAAGCACCGCTGCCGAGGCCGGTGAGCAGATCGAAATCATCGATGGTCTGACCGATCTCGATCCGGTCGAGCGCATTGAATTGCCCCGGACCGGTTCCGATCGTGGTCGGAATGGCGGTCGCCGTCTCGGGTTGATCGACGGTGGCTCGCGTCACGTCAGTATTACGAGCGGACCCTGGGGTTCGGTTCAGTCCAATGGTTTGAGCGGCCTGCACGGTCCGGGTCAGTTCGGCCGCTGCCCGGGTATTGGCGAACTCGGTCAGCACCGAATCCTCGAGCGAAGCCCGGCGGGTGCTCTGGTCGTCATCGTCGGCATTGAGCAGGGCGCGCAATTGCGCCGCTTGTTCCGGATATTCCCGCAGACAATCCTTCGGATCCACACGTTCACCGCTGTGCCTGCGGATGACGAACTCTTCGTACACCAAACCGGCCGGAATGCCGCCGGATTCGAGTTCCGGAAACTCGGCGCAGTAGTCGAAAAGCCGTTTGCGCGGCGCCGCCGCGGGGGACCGCTGGATCCAGCGATGTCGCAGGTCAACGCGGATCAAATCGATCAGGGCCGCCCGGCGCAGGGATTCTGCATCGGGCAGAAAGTCGGCGATCTCCGGTGGTCGACGCGCCGATTCCCATGCGGTCGAGAAGGCCTGGACCACATCATTCTCGGTGCGCGACAACGGTCCGCCCCAGTCTCTGGTCGGATCGGCTCGGAGACCTGATCGGTACGAATTTTCGGGATCAGCACTCATTTTTCGGACCTACCTGCCGAGCGGATCTCGACAATCCGCAGTGGCCGTTCGGTGGATGTGCCCGTGAATTTCCGCCACACCCGACGACATCGTCCCCCGAGCAGTAATCGAAATGATAACTTGCGCCACAACAGTGGATCACCCGATTTCGACAACGACGCGACGGGGAGAACCAGCACATGAACAACACAGCGGCGCGGACGACCGGCGCTGAGGCGATAGCACAGCTCGACGATGTGGCGCCCTGGGAGCGTCGTAAATCAGATAATGCGGCGGGCACTGAGATGGCGGCAGAGCTCGACGATGTGGCGCCCCGGGAGCGTCGCAAATCAGATAATGCGGCGGGCGCCGAGGGCGCGGAACGCGACCACGGAAAGATTCGGGAGCAGCGCCGTGAATGGAATACCGCGACGGCCGCGGCGGTGGGCGTCGCGGCCACAGACGCGACCGCTCCGGAGGTGCAAGCCCCGGAGGGGCAGAGCGCCCGTGGGGTCGCGGTGGGCGAGACCGACGCTGTGCGTGCTTCGATGGAGTCCAGCATGCCACGCGAATCCGGCCTGTCACGCGGTCCGGCGGTGGCAATCGCGGCGAGTGTGCGTGACGGCTCGCTGACGCCCACCGAAGCGGTCGATACCGCACTGAATCTGATCGCCGCCGAGAACCGCAAGACGAATGCCTTTACGGTCGTTCGCTGCGCCAAGGCGCGGGCCGAGGCACTCGCGCTGGAACAGCGTTCCGATTTGGATCTGTTGCCGTTGGCGGGCGTGCCCATCGCGATAAAACACAACATCGCGGTCGAGGGTGAATCGACCCTCGCCGGCTCCGCCGCGACCGATACCCGCCCGGCAGCCGCCGACCATCCCGTGGTGCGCAGGCTGCGGGCCGCGGGCGCGGTGGTGGTCGGGCTGACCGCGGTCCCCGAATTGGGACTATGGGGTACGACCGAGAGTGTGGGCCGCATCAGCCGGAACCCGTGGAATTCCGCACGCGGCTGCGGCGGTTCGTCCGGCGGTTCGGCCGCGGCCGTCGCGGCCGGGCTGGTGCCGGTGGCGCACGGCAACGACGGGCTCGGTTCGGTGCGCATTCCCGCGGCCTGCTGCGGGGTGTTCGGGATCAAGCCCGGTCGGCACACCGTACCCGCCGAGGTAGGCCTCGATTCCTGGTCCGGGATGGTTGAAAACGGTGTGCTCGCGACGACGGTCGGCGATGCCGCGCTCGCGCTGTCGGTACTGGCCGCACGCCCGGACCTAGCCGAGTTGGAACTGCCGGGCCGACTACGCATCGGGCTGGCCGTGGCGCCACCGTCCCGGTTGTTCCGGGTCGATCGGCACTGGACCGCGGCGGCCCGCACCGCTGCTTCGGCCGCCGCCGCGGCCGGCCATCTCGTGGAATCGGTAGCCCTGCCCTACGGCGAATCACTCGTCTCGGTCGGCCTGCGCTGGTTGGCATTCGGCGCACGCGAGGCCGCGAATCTCACCCGCCCCGAACGGCTGCAGCGGCGTACCCGCCGCCATATCGCACTCGGTCGGCTCGTCCAGCGATTGCGGCTGGTGCGCCCGGCCCAGGTAGACCGGGTCGAGGCCCGGCTGCTGGAATTCTTCGAGCGCTACGACGTCGTGATCACCCCGACGCTCGCCGCGCCACCGCCGCGCGCCAGGGCCTGGCACCGCCTGGGTTGGCTCGCGAATGTTGTTGTCAGCGTGCGATATTCACCGTTCACGCCGCTGTGGAATATGGTCGGCTGGCCTGCCGCATCGATCCCGATGGGCATGCACCCGGAATCCGGGACACCGGTCGCCGCCCAACTCGCCGGCCCGCCCGGCAGTGAATCGACCCTGCTGCGCCTCGCGGCGCAACTGGAATCCATCCACCCTTGGCAGCGAACCGTTGGGGCCTGACCCGACGCGGCGAGTCTTCAGACCCCCACGGAGCGAGTACTGCGAGCCACGTTCGCGGCCAGTCTCGGGTGCGAAGGCGCGGCCATCGACTCAGCCCGAGTCGTCGCAGCGCCTGCGCCGCAGCCGCGGCTATGCGGACAGAGCCTGATGTTGTACCGCGAAACCACCCTCCACCGCGCGTGCGGCGAATTCGAGGATGGTAGGTCGGTTGTCGTCGGCGCGCCAGGCCACCGCCAGTTCGCACGGAGCGAGGCCGGCGAGCGGGCGGGCGGTCAGACCCGGCCAGCGGTACATCGGCACATTGTTCTCGGCCAGCAGGCAGACGCCGAGGCCCAGACTCACGGCCTCCAGCTTGTCCTCCGGTGTCGCCGCCTCGGCGCCGATCTTGGGCTGACGGCCGTTGCGGGCATCGTTGCCGAGCCAGAAATCGCGCACGGCGCCGGCCTCGGTGGGCAGTGCGATGAACGGTTCGTCCAGCAGATCGGCGAAGTCGATGGTCTCGTTCCCGGCCAGCGGATGGTTCTCCGGCAGCAGTACCCAGCGCGGCTCGGTGCGCAGCACCTGCCAGCGGTACCGGTTCGGATCGGGTAGCGGCAGCCAGACCAGGGCGAGGTCGGCCTGCCGACCGGCCAGACCGCTGGACGGGTCGGTCCAAGAGGCGGCGTGCAGCGCAAGGCGGTGCCCGCTCGCGCTCTCCAGATCGTGGAGCAGACCGCGGCCGAGCGCGGACTGGATGCCGACGCGCAGCACTTCGCCCGCCTCCTGCAGGGAGACGTTGGTGACTTCCCACAGCTCCAGGATCTTGCGGGCGCCTTCGAGTAGCTCTTTCCCCGCGACGGTCAGCGCGACACTGCGCTGGTTGCGGTCGAACAGGACCACGTCGAGCTGACGTTCCAGCTGACGAATCTGACGCGACAGGGTGGGTTGAGCGATGTGCAGCCGCTGAGCGGCGTTGGTGAAGTGCAGTTCCTCAGCGACGGCGACGAAATACCGCAGGTCGCGCAAATGCGGGTCCATAGCCCCTTGCTATCAGAATCGGTCCTGAATTTCCAGCGTATTGAGGCCGGAAAGTCTGGATATGGCAGCCAAAACAGTCGACAGGTTTGTTGGACACAGCATATGGCTTGTCATGGTCGTTTGCATCATCGACTCGGCGAATCTCCGGCACTCGCGACCGCCGCTGCCGCCCGGCATGTTAATTGGGCGTATGACCAGCAGTGATGCGATGCGTCGCGGGTTCGCGGAGAGGTTGGAAAGGTGCTGAAGTGTGGCCGGTCACCATCGAGAAACCGGCTCGCAACGGGGGCGGTGCCCCCATCGGCGCATATAGTGATGTTGGTCACAATTGTGTTTGATGTTGGAGCTCGCCTGTCCGGCGGGCACCGACGACGCGGCCATGCGCGGTCTGATCGGAGGAACGCTCGGCCATCCGATCGGAGTGCGCAGTCTGCCGCTGGAGATCGCACTGGCCTGCGTCGCCACCTACGGCGCGGACGCCTTACCTTGAAGCACTACGAACTACTACGTCTGCGCGATCTCGCGATCGTGGCGTAGCGGCGGCTCGGTGACCGGTGCGACCCGCACATCCGGTAAATCGGCGAGCAATTGCGTGGTCGCTGCCGCGATGGCGTTCACCGCCTTGTCCACGGCTGCCTTGGTTGTCGTGCTCAGGCCGGACACGCCACCGACCGTACGCACATACTGCAGTGCGGCAGCATAGATTTCCTGCTCGGTAGGCGCAGGATCCAGGCCGCGAAGGAGGGTGATGTTGCTACTCATGGGAGCACATTAGCCCTCGGTACCGCCCTGCGGCAGGACAAGAAACCAATCCGACAAAGCCCGGCGAATACACAGGTTCATCCAAGATCGATGGGGAACAATCGGGATATGCCTGTCCGCGGTGTACCCACCTTGACAACATTCCCCTACGAAGAGCTCGACAAGCGGGAAGAGGACCATTGGTCCGGCGCGGCGGTATCGGATGACGAGCTGCGCGCGCTCGCGCTCGGCGGCTTCTACGCGGCGCGCTGGGATGCCTTCCACGACGCGCTCCTGCTCGGCCCCGAGCGCGACCATCCGCTCGGTGACCGGCGCGAACTCGCCATCGATACGCTCACCGGCGCGTGGGGCATCACCGACGGCGCCGAGGCGCGGGCCTCCATGGAGCAACTCCTCGAAGGAATGCACGCGCCGCTATACGCGATGGTGCATCCGCTCGTCATGGCATCGATCAACGCCAGCGAGCGCGACCGGTTCGGTGAGCGGGCCGATCGGCATCGGGCGTTTCTGCGTCAGGTCGGCTCGTTCCGGGGGATGGACAATCCGGAGGCGCTGGTCCGCGATTACGACATCTGGTCGCAGGCGATCAAAATCGGTTTCACCGATCATCTGGCCCGTCCGCTGCCGAGCGATATCCACGCCTGGGATCTGGCCCGGGTGGTCGCGGTGGCCCGAATGGCCTTCACCGCCGGCTATCTCGACGCCGAGGTGGCCTGGGACTATCTGATGCGGGCCCTGCCGCTGGCCCAGCGCAAATACCAGAATTGGCGCCAATTCGGCGATGCCTACCTGACCGGCTGGACCTATTGGCAGGCCTGCGAGGATCTGGCCGAACTCAAGGACGGCGGCGTTGATCGGCGCATGGAACTGCTGCGCCTGTGGTTGCGTCCGACCAGCCCGTGGCGGCGGATCACGCTGCAATCAGTTCCCGTCGGGGAGTGAGCGCAGAATTCCACGGCCGTAGCGCTGGAATTGTCCGTCATCGACCATGCCCAGGGAATGCCGCTCCACCAGCAATTCCCATTCGGAATAGAGCTGGGAGACACCTGGATCGGCCGGCCCCGCGGCGCCGTCGGCCGAATCGCGCCGGACGGCGAAATTCACCGCGCAGGTGACGCGCTCGGTATCAGCCCGGTCGGTGCCGGTGAAATGCAACGTGATGTTCCCGTCGTGCACATCGATACCGGTCGCGCCCCGCACCGAGCCGATCTCACCGGGTGCCGTCACGGCGCCCTCGGTGGTGCGCGCCCACATGATGACCGGAATGGGTAGTTCGTGCGCGTACCGTTCGCCGGGGCCGATGGAGATGAACAGCAACCGTCCGGTGGTCGCGGCCAGCAGGCCGGAGCCGGTGCCCGCCGGTGGACGCGCCACGGCGATGGCGGTCTCCAGTACATATTCGTCGATGGTGACGTAGCGATGCAGCGCGGCGATCGCCGCCTTGGCCTCGCGCTTGGGTGCCATTCGCCGCACGGCTCGATCGACGTCGGCTCGCGTCGGTCCGTTCTGACCCCACTGCGGGGCAGGCGGCCGTAGATCGGGTGCGGCCACATCGAGGCGCTGGCCGGCCAGGATCTGATCGTTGATGCGCTCGACTATTTCGGCGGCCGCGGGGAAATCGTGTTCGGCTATCAGTACCGGTAACGGGGTGCGGTCGGCGGGCACGCCGGTCAGTACGGGCGTGGGATAGCGCAGATAGATCTCGATGACGACCGCATCGTCGGCGCGGCGGTTCAGCCGAACTTTGAGCAGGTCGGTGACCGGCACATCCAGAACGCGCTCACCGTCGCTGCCCGGGCGTAGAACGATCAGTCGTCCACGGCCGTGCCGCAGTATCGCTGTGGGTGTCCGTAGCTCAACTATGTCCATACCCCCTGCGCTCTGTTTGATTCGCGGTGCTCCCGGGGCCCTACGTGGTTACGCAAGCTACCGCTTTCGGGCCCGTCGATCGCACCGCGGCTATGTGTCGTCGCTCACGATAGGCCGAACATGACATGATTGTGACCACTTGGCGTAACCCGACCGGAGACTTCGGGAACCACGGACGTTCCCTGACCGTTTACCTGTCGAACTACACCAGCTGCCGAACTGCGCGATGTATCGACTAGACCGTACGCGGTAACGTGGCATGTCCGCATCCGAACTACCGGACGGGACGCGCCCAACGCCACGCTAGGCATGCACCGGAGACACCGGAAAGGACTGGCCGCCCGGCCTACGCTCTATGAACCGCAAGACTGTGTTTCGCACCCTGGCCATAGTCTCGGGCATTTTGCTCGTGATCTATGCGTTCAGCTATTTCGGCAATGACACGCGCGGCTGGAAGAGCGTCGATACCTCGGTGGCGTTGAGTCAGCTGAACGACAAGAGCAACGTCAAGAACGTCCAGATCGACGATCGCGAGCAGCAGCTGCGTATCGAGCTGAACAACGGGAACGACGCCACCTCCGGTTCGAAGAAGATCATCGCCAAGTATCCGGGCGGCAGTGAGACTTCCAACCAGGTCTTCGATGCCGTGCAGAAGTCCGGCGCCCCGTTCAACACCGTGGTCAAGCAGGACAGCTGGTTCACCCAGATCCTGCTGTTCGTGCTGCCGATGGTGATCTTGCTCGGCCTGTTCATCTTCGTGATGTCGCGCATGCAGGGCGGTGGTCGCGGCGGCATGATGGGCTTCGGTAAATCGAAGGCCAAACAGCTGACCAAGGATATGCCCAAGACCACCTTCGCGGATGTGGCCGGCGCCGACGAGGCCGTCGAAGAGCTCTACGAAATCAAGGACTTCCTGCAGAATCCGGTCCGCTACCAGGCGCTCGGCGCGAAGATCCCGAAGGGCGTGTTGCTCTACGGTCCGCCCGGTACCGGTAAGACCCTGCTCGCGCGTGCCGTTGCGGGCGAGGCCGGGGTACCGTTCTTCACCATCTCCGGTTCGGACTTCGTCGAAATGTTCGTCGGTGTCGGTGCCTCCCGCGTGCGCGACCTGTTCGAACAGGCCAAGCAGAACAGCCCCTGCATCATCTTCGTCGACGAGATCGACGCGGTCGGCCGCCAGCGCGGCGCGGGGCTCGGCGGTGGTCACGACGAGCGCGAGCAGACCCTGAACCAACTGCTGGTCGAGATGGATGGCTTCGGCGATCGCACCGGCATCATCCTGATCGCCGCGACCAACCGCCCCGACATCCTCGATCCGGCGCTGCTGCGGCCGGGTCGCTTCGACCGGCAGATCCCGGTCAGCAATCCGGATCTGGCCGGTCGCCGCGCCATTCTGCGGGTGCATTCGCAGGGCAAGCCGATCTCGCCCGAGGCCGATCTCGACGGTCTGGCAAAGCGCACCGTCGGCATGTCGGGTGCGGATCTGGCCAATGTCGTCAACGAGGCCGCCCTGCTCACCGCCCGCGAGAACGGCGCGGTGATCACCGGCGAGCAGCTCGAGGAATCGGTGGACCGCGTCATCGGCGGGCCGCGCCGCAAGAGCCGCATCATCAGCGAGCACGAGAAGAAGATCACCGCCTACCACGAGGGCGGCCACACCCTGGCAGCCTGGGCGATGCCGGATATCGAGCCGGTATACAAGGTGACCATCCTGGCCCGCGGCCGCACCGGTGGCCACGCCATGACGGTGCCCGAGGACGACAAGGGTCTGATGACCCGCTCGGAGATGATCGCCCGCCTGGTCATGGCGATGGGCGGCCGCGCGGCCGAGGAACTGGTGTTCCACGAGCCGACCACGGGTGCGTCCTCGGATATCGACCAGGCCACCAAGATCGCACGCGCGATGGTTACCGAATACGGCATGAGCGCGCGCCTGGGTGCGGTGCGCTACGGCCAGGAGCAGGGTGATCCATTCCTCGGTCGTTCGATGGGCATGGGGTCGGACTACTCGCACGAGGTCGCTGGTGCCATCGACGAGGAGGTGCGCAACCTGATCGAGGCCGCGCACACCGAGGCGTGGGCCATTCTCAACGAGTACCGCGATGTGCTCGATGTGCTCGCCACGGCGCTGCTGGAGCGGGAGACCCTGCACCGCAAGGATCTCGAGGAGATCCTCGCCGCGGTGGATAAGCGACCGCGCATCACCGCGTTCAACGATTTCGGCGAGCGCGTGCCCTCGGATAAGCCGCCGGTGAAGACTCCGGGCGAATTGGCCGCCGAACGCGGCGAGCCGTGGCCACCGCAGGAGCCGCCGCGGCCGAAGCTGCCGCAGCGCGAATCCGCCGGGACCAACGGCTATCCGGACGGCGGTTACCAGGAACCGCGCTATGGCGGCTACGCCCAGCCGCCCGCGACCGGTTACCCGTTGCCGAAGGCGCCGTCGCCGGCCTACCCGCGTCAGGGCGCGACGCACGGGTCGCGACCGGATTACGGTGCCCCGGCCGGTTGGTCGGCGCCGGGTTGGCCGCCGCCCGATGAGCCACAGCAGCAGTCGGGTCAGCCTGGCTACGGCGGCTGGCAGGGTGAGCCGCAGCCCCGCCACGGTTATTCGCAGCCGCAGCAGCCTTGGGGTCAGCCCGGCCGCGGCCACGACGCCTACGACGAGCCCGCCAACAGCACCGGGAATAACAACGGCGCTGGGAATAACGAGGGCGAGAACCACGATTGGGATGGTCCGAGCGGTCGGCACTGATACGTGCCGATTAGGCTCGACCATCTGGGCGCGGGGTAATCGCTCGCACCCGAGATTTTGGAGGTGTCCTCGATTGTCGGTCAACAATCACGTCGGTGGCCCCGGCTCTGTGAACGGTGGTGCCGTTGTGAATGCCAGCGCTTTCGACGAATTCGACGAAGCGGATAATGCCAGGTACAACGGAGCGGGCCCGGCTGAGCCGGATTTGATCGCACTGGAGACCGGCCGCCCATTCGATCAGCCCCGCGCTGAAGCGGCGATCCGCGAATTGCTGATCGCGGTCGGCGAGGATCCGGACCGACCCGGCCTGATCGATACGCCGGCCCGTGTCGCCCGCGCCTATCGGGAGATGTTCGCCGGGCTCTACCTGGAGCCGGATTCGGTCCTGAACACCACCTTCGACGAGGGGCACCAGGAGTTGGTGCTGGTTCGCGATATCCCGCTGTACTCGACCTGTGAACACCATCTGGTGTCCTTCCACGGCGTCGCGCACGTCGGCTACATTCCCGGCTCGCACGGCCGGGTGACCGGTCTGTCCAAACTGGCCAGGCTGGTCGATCTGTATGCCAAGCGTCCGCAGGTGCAGGAGCGGCTCACCAGTCAGATCGTCGATGCCGTCATGCGCAAACTGGATCCGCGCGGCGCCATCGTCGTGGTCGAGGCCGAGCACCTGTGCATGGCCATGCGGGGTATCCGCAAGCCCGGTGCCAGCACCACCACCTCCGCGGTGCGCGGTCTGCTGCAGTCCAACGCGGCGTCGCGGGCCGAGGCCCTCGATCTGATCCTGCGGAAGTGAGGCACCGCGCGGTGTCGACCCACGCCCCCGATCCTCTCCGGAGCAGTGCCGCGCCGCGCGATGCTATTTCGAGCGATCTGCGGTCGATCGCTCGCGGCGGACGCTCCTGCGTGGTCATGGGCGTGGTGAACGTCACCAGCGATTCGTTCTCCGATGGCGGCCACTATCTGGATCCGGGCCTGGCCATCGCACACGGCATCGAGCTGTACGAGGCGGGCGCCGACATCATCGATGTCGGTGGCGAGTCGACCCGGCCCGGTGCGGCGCGGATCGACCCGGAAACCGAGGCCGCGCGGGTGGTTCCGGTCATCCGCGGCTTGGTCGCCGCCGGTGTGCCGACCAGTGTGGACACTATGCGGGCCGGTGTCGCCGAAGCGGCGATCGCGGCCGGAGTTTCGGTCGTCAACGATGTTTCCGGCGGCCGCGCCGATCCGAATATGATGAAAGTCGTTGCGGCAGCAGAGGTTCCGTGGATCCTCATGCATTGGCGGGCGAGTGCGGACTATCGGCACACCGGTCCGGCCGACCACTACGACGATGTGGTCGCCGAGGTGCTCGCCGAATTGACCGCACAGGTGGAGTCGGCCGTGGCGGCCGGTGTGGACCGGTCCCGGCTGGTGCTGGATCCCGGCCTCGGATTCGCCAAGAACGCCGAACACAATTGGGCACTGCTAGGTGCGCTGCCCGAATTGGTCGGCCACGGGCTGCCGATACTCATCGGCGCCTCCCGCAAACGTTTCCTCGGCGCTCTGCTCGCGGATGCCGCGGGCCCGCGCCCCCCCGACGGTAGAGAGACCGCCACCGCGACGGTATCGGCCCTGGCCGCCCTGCACGGGGCCTGGGGCGTCCGCGTCCACGATGTGCGCACCTCACTGGATGCCATCGCAGTGACCGATGCTTGGCGGCGCGCCGCCCGAAGCACCCGAGGAGCCACGCCATGACGGCAGCCGCGCACAGCGATTCGATGACGGTCGGTAGCCGGGAGCGGGATCGGATCGAGTTACGCGGCCTGCGCGCCTACGGCTATCACGGCTGTTTCGACTATGAGCGCCGCGACGGCCAGGAATTCCTGGTCGATTTGACTGTGTGGACCGATTTCGCCGCGGCCGCGGCCACCGACGACCTCGCGAACACCATCGATTACGGCGCCCTCGCCGAGCGCGCCGTGCAGATAATCCAGGGTCCGCCGCGCAATCTCATCGAAAGGGTGGTCGCCGAGATCGCCGACGATGTGATGGCCGATCCCCGCATCCAGGCGGTCGAGGTCGTCGTGCACAAACCGTCCGCGCCGATTCCGCATACTTTCGCCGATGTCCGCGTGGTCACCTCGCGGCAGCGGGGAGTGCTGGCATGACGCGCGCCGTCTTGTCGATCGGCTCGAATCTGGGCGATCGGCTCGCGCATCTGCGCAGCGCTGTCGCCGGGCTCGGACCACGGGTGGTCGCGGTGTCGCCGGTGTATTCGACCGCGCCGTGGGGCGGCGTCGAACAGGACGACTATCTCAATGCCATTGTCCTGGTCGATGATCCGGAGTTCGACGCGCACGATTGGCTGCGCTTCGGCCAGCGGTTGGAACAGGCCGCCGGGCGGGTACGCGAAGTGCGTTGGGGTGCACGCACGCTCGACGTCGATGTGGTGTGGTGCGCCGAGAACGGCGTGATATGTCGCAGCGATGATCCGGAATTGACCCTGCCACATCCGCAGGCGCACAACCGGGCTTTTGTACTTATCCCGTGGCTGGATGTGCAACCGGACGCGGAACTAGAGGTCGAGGGAACTGTGCGGCCGGTGCGCGAGTGGCTCGCCGAACTCGACGCGGCCGAACGCGCGGGCGTCCGGCCGACCGAATTCGTGCTGTCCGCGGCCGCGGAGGGATCGGTGTCGTGAAACTGAAGCCGACCCGGGTATTCGATCTCATCGCGAATGTCGTTGTCGCGGCACTGATCGCGTGGCTGCTCACGCGGATGGCCTATGGCAGTTTCCCGCCGATCTCGATTTACGCGGGCGCATCGCTTTATCCGGTGGCCGCGATCGAAGTTGCGCTCGGCTTCGTAATCCGCGCACGGGTCAATGAACATCAGATCGGCGACGGCAGCCATCAACTGCATCCGATCACCGCGGCCCGCGCGGTCGCATTGGCGAAGGCGTCCGCGCAGGTCGGCTCGCTGGCCGCCGGTGTCTGGCTGGGTTTCCTTTTCTGGGTCTTTCCGCAGCGCGACATCTTGAATGCGGCGGGTGCGGATAGTCCCGGCGCCATTGTCGGGATGCTGGCAGGGGTGGCTTTGGTAGCTGCGGCACTATGGCTCGAGTATTGCTGTCGGGCCCCCGAGGATCCTTCAGATGATCCGGCAACTACTTAGCAAGTAACGCTGTCGGAATCTTCTGGCGGGAATCTGCGCGCGGCTGGCTGATCAAGCTACCCTGGCGTGCATGGTTTCCCCCTCCCGTAGTAGCACCTCTCGTCGACGGCGGGACGACGCGGGAAAATTATTCGTCGGTGCGTTGATTCTGCTCGGTCTGGTTGCCAGCGTTTTCCTGGTTTTCAGTGACCGGCTGCAGTTTGTTCGGATCGGCTTGGTGGCGGCGCTGTGGGCGGCCGCCATCGGCGCTTTGGCTGCGACGCGGTACCGAAAGGAAGCCACGATCGATAAGGCCAAGGTTCGTGACCTGCAGACCGTCTACGAGCTCCAGTTGGAACGCGAGGTGACCGCCCGACGCGAATACGAGCTCGGCGTCGAGGCGCGGGTGCGCGCGGAGGTGGGTGCCGAGGCGACCGAAATGGCCGCCCTGCGCGCCGAACTCACCGTGCTCCGAGAGAGTCTGCAGCGGCTCTTCGACGGTGATCTGCCGATGGACCGGCCCGCGTTGCGCGCCGATGCGACCCGGATTCACGAGCTGCCGAGCGCATTCGGAAATTCGTCCAACAATAGCTCGGCGAATGCCGATGGCTGGCTGGACACGGCGTTCCAGCAATCTCGTAGCACCTTCACTCCGGTCTTCGAATCGAATCATCCGCAGGCCCCGCAGTTCGCCAGCCCCTTCGACGATCCGGTGACCGCGGAGACCGCGGTCGTCTCCATCGACGATGACGACGACGCCGAGCTCGCCGACGCCAAGTCAGAGGATGTGCGCGACACCGACCCGTTGGCCGCCACTACCGGCTGGGCCGACGCGTTCACCGAGGATCCGGAGAAGACCGGCGTCCCGTCCCGGCCGCAGCGGCTGGAGCACACCGTGCCGCCGAGTCTGCCGACACCGGAGCCGCCTCCGTACGAGGCCGAAGCGCACGACTTCTCGACACCGGACCCGCACACCCCGCCTCCGAATTCGGAGCCCGCCCCACACCTGAGGACCACGGTCGCGTCCCTGGGTACCGCCGGTTCGCGCCGCCGTCGTCGCGTCGATACGGACGTCGACTCCGGCAATTCGTCGCGCCGACTTTCGGTGGCCGAGATCATGGCCAACCTGCAGTCTGAAGAAAAGGGACGCAGCGGCCGCTGATCCCCGCCCAGCATCGAGCGCTGCGCACTCCGGACCCCGGAGAGCGAGTCTTACGAGCGAACCCGCCGCGCCGAAGGCGCGGCTATCAGACACTGCGGCGTAAATCACGCGGATGCCCCGTGGCATCGGCGAACCGTGGGCCGATATTCTCGGTGCGCAACGTCTGGTACCCGGTGGTCCGGGACTGGAACGATATCGAGAGGACAACGTTGACCTCGAGAAGTGTCAACCCTGACAATGCTGCTTCGGGTGACCCCGCCCCGGCACGCCTGACGGTGGGAATCGTCTCGGCGGGACGCGTCGGCTCCGCACTCGGCTCGGCACTCGAGCGCGCCGGACACGTGGTATTCGGCGTCGCCGCCATATCCGATGCCTCGGTGCATCGGGCCCGGACTCGACTACCCGAATCCGAGATCCTGCCGGTCGAGGATGTGGCCGCACGCAGCGAACTGCTGCTGCTGGCTGTACCCGATGCCGAACTGCCCGGGCTGGTGCGCGGGCTCGCGTCAGCGGGTGTGGTCCGGGCCGGAACCATCGTCGCGCACACCTCCGGTGCCAATGGCGTCGGTGTGCTGGCCCCGCTGGCCGAGTGCGGCGCACTGCCGCTGGCCATCCATCCGGCAATGACCTTCACCGGACATGACGAAGATGTCGCCCGCCTCGGCAATGCCTGTTTCGGCATTACCGCCGCAGACGAAGTCGGATTCGCCATCGCGCAATCGCTGGTGATCGAAATGGGCGGCGAGCCGGTCCGGGTCGAGGAAGAAAATCGCCAGCTCTATCACGCTGCCCTCGCACACGGCAGTAATCACCTGGTCACGGTGGTTCTGGACGCGGTCGACGCATTGCGCGCCGCACTGGCGGGACCCGGCTTGCTCGGCCAGCAGATCGTCGACGATCAACCCAACGGTCTGGCCGAGCGCCTGCTCGCCCCCTTGGCCTCCGCCGCCCTCGACAATGCACTGCGCCGTGGCCAGTCCGCGCTGACCGGTCCGGTGGCGCGTGGTGACGCGGATGCCGTCGCCGCCCATCTGACGGCTCTGGGGGCGGTCGATACTCGTCTTGCCGCCGGCTATCGCGCCATGTCACTGCGTACGGCCGAGCGCGCCAAGGCCGATCCGGCTCTGATCGAGCTGCTGGGGGGAGGCCGATGATGGATCCGACATTGCCTGGAGGAGGCAGCTTGGGTAACCATGGAGGGCCCCGCGAGCGGCGTATCGGACCCGGCGCGTATCGGCGCGGCGAGCTGACCGTGCACCACGATCCCGAGGTGATCGCCGCGGTCTCCAAGGCACTGCGCGGCGTCGGCCGCACTGTCGGGCTGGTGCCGACCATGGGCGCACTGCACGAGGGGCACCTCGAAATCGTGCGCCGGGCCAAGCGGACCAATCAGGTGGTCATCGTCTCGATCTTCGTGAATCCGCTGCAATTCGGCGCGAACGAGGATCTGGAAAAATATCCGCGCACCCTCGATGCCGATGTCGAATTGCTGCGCAGCGAAGGCGTGGAGCTGGTATTCGCGCCGAGTGCATCGGATATGTACCCGGGCGGTCCGCGCACCACCGTGCATCCCGGCCCGATCGGCGCCGAGCTCGAAGGGGCCAGTCGCCCGACGCATTTCGCGGGCATGTTGACGGTGGTCGCCAAACTGTTGAATATCGCGCGTCCGACCGAGGCGTTCTTCGGCGAGAAGGACTATCAGCAACTCACGCTGATCCGTCAGATGGCGCGCGATCTGAATATGGACGTCGCGATCGTGCCGCTGCCGACGGTTCGCGAACCCGACGGTCTCGCGCTGTCTTCGCGCAATCGGTATCTCGATGCGGCGCAGCGGGAATCGGCGCTGGCCCTGTCGGCGGCGCTGGCCGCCGGTCGGCATGCGGGCGCGCTCGGTGCGGATGCGGTGCTGGCGGCCGCCCGCGCGGTGCTCGACGCGACCCCCGGGATCGATGTCGACTACCTCGAATTGCGGTCGTCCACGCTCGGCCCCGCCCCCGCGAACGGCAATGCGCGATTACTCGTCGCCGCAAGGGTCGGCGCGACGCGCCTGATCGATAACACGGCCGTCGCGCTCGGCGCACCCGTCGACGGTGGCCACCCCACACTTCCCGATTCGCGCACCGCCGCGACCGATTCCCAGCCTGCCCAGGCCGATATTTAGGAAGGGCGACAACGATGTTACGCACCATGATGAAGTCGAAGATCCACCGTGCCACGGTGACCCACGCCGATCTGCACTATGTCGGCTCGGTGACCGTCGACCAGGATCTGCTCGACGCCGCCGATCTGCTCGAGGGCGAGCAGGTCTGCATTGTCGACATCGATAACGGCGCCCGCCTGGAAACCTATGTGATCGCCGGTGAGCGCGGTTCGGGTGTCATCGGCATCAATGGCGCCGCCGCCCATCTCGTACATCCCGGCGATCTGGTCATCCTGATCGCCTACGGCATGATGGACGAGGCCGAGCTGAAGGAATATGCCCCGAAGGTCGTCTTCGTCGATGAGCACAATCGTGCGACCGATCTCGGTTCCGATCCGGCGCATGCCCCGGAGGGTTCCGGTCTGGTCACCCCGCGCACACTGACCACCGTCTGATGCTGCTGACCATCGATGTCCGGAATACGAGCATCGAGCTCGGATTGTTCTCGGGCAGTGGTAGTCATGCGAAGTTGGTGCGGCACTGGCGGATACACACCAATCCGTTGCTGACCGCGGACGAATTCGCGATGCAGGTGCGCGGATTGGTCGGTGCGCAGGTAGCGGAGATCGTCGGAGTTTCGGCGTTGTCCACCGTGCCACCGGTACTGCGCGAGATCAGATCGATGCTCACTCGCTATTGGGATAACGTGCCGCATGTGGTGGTGGAACCCGGTGTGCGAACCGGTATTCCGCTGCTGGTCGACAATCCGAAGGAAATCGGTGCGGATCGCATCGTGAACACCCTTGCCGCGCATCATCGTTTCGGAACGGCCGCGATAGTCGTGGATTTCGGTACGGCCACCACCGTTGATCTGGTGTCGGCCAGGGGCGAATTTCTCGGCGGTGTGCTCGCACCCGGTGTGGAGATCTCCAGTGAGGCGCTCATCGAGCGGGCCGCATTGCGCCGGGTCGAGTTGGCACGGCCGCGTTCGGTGGTCGGCAAGAACACCGTCGAGGCCATCCAATCCGGTGCGATATTCGGCTTCGCCGGTTTGGTGGACGGCCTGATCGATCGGATTCGCGATGAATTCGACGCATTCGCCGGTGACGATGTCGCGGTGGTCGCGACCGGTCACACCGCACCGTTGATCGTGCCGGAATCGGAGACGATCGACCATCACGAGCCGCATCTCACAATGACCGGATTGCGCCTGGTCTACGAGCGCAATCAGCGGCGTAAGGGTGTTTGATACGCCCACCCGGCGAGCTCGCGTACGACCGGCCGCTTTGCCGGTGCTTTTCGCGCTGCTACACTCGCAGCCGTGTATTCCCGCGTGAGCACCCAGGAGTGTTGTCGAGGCTGACCTGCCTCGACCGATCGAGGCTGACCAAGTCCCTCGACCGTTGACATACTCTTGGAGATTCGCTGATGCGTTCTTCTGTTCTTTCCCTCGATTCCGCACGTAATGCCCTGTCGGCTACCCCGCCGCTGGATCGTGCCGTCGCCTCCGCATTACCCACTCGACTGCGTCCCGCGGATCTGCTCCGGTTGACCGACGAGGGTGCCGAAGACGTACTCGCGGGACGTTACGACCATCTGTTGCCCGCCAATGGAATTTGGCCGACCGATGAGCGTTGGGCCACCCGGCTGCTTTCCGACGACGAGGTCGATGTCTGGCTGATCAGCTGGACTCCCGGTAAATCCACCGAATTGCACGACCACGCCGGTTCGCTCGGCGCATTGACCGTGCTGAGCGGTGCGCTGTCGGAATTCCGCTGGAACGGAACGGAACTGCGCCAGCGCATCCTGACCGCGGGTGATCAGGCCTCGTTCCCGATCGGCTGGGTGCACGATGTGATGCGCGCACCGGCCGCTGCCGACTGCCTGCAGGTCGCTCGAAACGGCACTGCCGTGGAATCCGTCGGTCCGCTCGAACCGACGCTCAGCGTGCACGCTTATTCACCGCCGCTCACCGCTATGTCCTATTACGAGGTGACCGGTCACGGCACCTTGCGGCGCTCCCGAACTGTACTCACCGACCAGCCCGAAGGTGATATGTGATGACCCGTTTGACCATCGATCAGATGCTCGAGAACGCGCGGGCCCGCCTGAATCGGATCTATGCCTTCGAAACGCCGCTGGCGCTCGATCGGGGCGCGATTCTGGTCGATATCCGGCCGCAGGCGCAGCGTGCACGTGAGGGCGCACTACCGGGCGCGCTGGTGATCGAACGCAATGTCCTGGAATGGCGTCTCGACCCGTCGAGTTCGGCCCGGCTGGCGCTGGCCTCCGATCACGATGTGGAATGGATCGTCGTGTGCTCGGAGGGTTATACCTCCAGTCTCGCCGCGGCCGCGCTACAGGAACTCGGTCTGCATCGGGCCACCGATGTGATCGGTGGCTATCAGGCATTGAAGGCGGCCGGTCTGCTCAGTGTCGGGGTCCGGGCGCCGCACTTCGCCCGTGAGGTCGAGGCGCTGGCAATACTGTAAATTCGGGCCGAACCAGTTCCATCTCGAAACATACGGGCGCGCACCGGCTTTCGCACGATTGCTGAAGCGCGCCCGTTTTTCGTGGTGCCGGGCAAGGCCGCGAAACTGGGCATCACGGACTGTTCCGGCCGCCGCCGATTCCTTACCGCTCGGTCCTGGCCGGGGGCCCGCAAATCGATTTCCGGTGCCCGCTAGTGTTGTTGAACGTGAGCAACCCGAACACGCCTTCATCCGGTCGCTCCGCGGGTTCGGTTCCTGCGGGGCAAGCCAACCGTCCCGCGCCCGCCGCGGACGACGTTCCGGAGCAGATGCGGATTCGGCGCGAGAAGCGCGAGCGGTTGATCACCGATGGCGGTGAGGCCTATCCGGTGGTGGTCCCGCGTACCCATACTCTCGGCGAAATTCGGGACGCCTATCCGGAACTCGAGCCCGACACCCAGACCGGTCTACAGGTCGGTGTAGTGGGGCGCGTCATATTCATGCGTAATACCGGCAAGCTGTGTTTCGCGACGCTGCAGGAGGGCGACGGCACCAAACTGCAGGCGATGATCAGCCTCAACGGTGTCGGAGCCGACGCCCTGGCGGCCTGGAAGGCCGATGTAGACCTCGGAGACTTCGTATTCGTGCACGGCGAAGTGATCTCCTCCCGGACCGGTGAATTGAGCGTCATGGCCGATTCCTGGGCCATGTCGGCCAAGGCCCTGCGGCCGCTGCCGGTGGCGCACAAGGAGATGAACGAGGAGTCGCGGGTACGGCAGCGGTATGTCGATCTGATCGTGCGCCCCGAGGCCAGGGAAATGGCCAGAACCAGGGTCGCGGTGGTGCGCGCGCTGCGCAACGCGCTCGAGCGCCGGGGCTTCCTCGAGGTGGAGACGCCGATGCTGCAGACGCTGCACGGTGGTGCGGCGGCGCGGCCGTTCGTCACTCATTCAAATGCCCTCGATATCGATCTCTACCTGCGAATTGCGCCTGAACTGTTCCTCAAGCGGTGTGTGGTCGGCGGCCTGGAGCAGGTCTTCGAGATCAACCGGAACTTCCGTAACGAGGGGTCGGACTCCACGCATTCGCCGGAGTTCGCAATGTTGGAAACCTATGAGGCATACGGCACCTACGACGACTCCGCGCGGATGATTCGGGAATTGGTGCAGGAAGTTGCTGGAGAGGTCTTCGGCACGCAGGTAGTAACCCTTGCGGATGGCACCGAATACGATCTCCGCGGCGAGTGGGCGACGGTCGAGATGTATCCGTCGCTGTCGGATGCACTGGGTGTATCGGTGACTCCGGAAACTTCGATCGAGGAATTGCGCGCACTCGCCGATCGGGTCGGACTAGAAATTCCCGAGGACAAGGGCTATGGCCACGGCAAACTGGTCGAAGAACTGTGGGAGCACCAGTACGGTGACAAGCTCTACGCCCCGACTTTCGTACGCGACTTCCCGGTGGAGACATCACCGCTGACCAGACAGCATCGCAGCAAGCCTGGAGTTACCGAGAAGTGGGACCTCTATGTGCGCGGCTTCGAGTTGGCAACTGGCTATTCGGAGTTGGTCGATCCGGTGATCCAGCGCGAGCGGTTCGCGGATCAAGCGCGGCTTGCCGCACAAGGTGATGACGAAGCGATGGCACTCGACGAGGACTTCCTCGCCGCGATGGAGCACGGCATGCCTCCGACAACGGGTACGGGTATGGGAATCGATCGCTTGTTGATGGCACTCACGGGATTGGGAATCAGGGAAACGATACTGTTCCCAATTGTGCGTCCGGTCACGCGCTGACGATCGGATTGCATAGTTCGACCCTCGTCTTGGAATTTTTCGAATTCGAGGTATTCTTGCCTCGGGTAATCGGCCTAGTATGCGGGTCGCACGATTTCGAGAGGACGTTCATCTCATGGCAAAGAAGGTCACCGTTAGCCTGATCGACGATGTCGATGGTGAGTCCATCGCGGACGAGACCATTGAGTTTGCGATCGACGGTGTTTCGTACGAGATCGACCTGTCGTCGGCAAATGCGGCGAAGCTGCGCGACGGTTTGGAAGAGTGGGTTTCGAGTGCTCGGCGGGTGAGTGGTCGGCGGCGGGTCAAGGCCGCAGCCGCGGCTCCCGGTGGTCCGAAGAGTCGGGTATCGATCGATCGTGAACAAAGTGCGGCAATTCGCGATTGGGCGCGTCGGAATGGACACAAGGTGTCCGCCCGGGGTCGTATCTCGGCCGACATCACCGAGGCTTACAACAAGGCTGCGAAGGGCTGAGTTCTTATTTAAATCGAGCTGCCGCCCGGGCGAATCGTGCGACGCCCGGGCGGCGGTTTCGTTTGTGGCACGTCTTCGATATGACTACGGCTGGGAGTCGACTCGATCTTGCTCGCGGTACCAGGACGCGGCACGATGGAACTGTGCGAAGAGCGTCACTGGCGGTGTGGAGAGACGAGGTATCGGCGCAGTGACTGGTTTCGTCGGATCGCTGTTGCGATTCACTGATGACTCGGGTCGGCAGCAGGAGTTCATGCTCACCCCGGACCAGCAGCGCGTCACCATCGGACGTTCCCCGCAGGCCGATCTGGCGCTGCGCTGGGACGCGGAGGTCTCGCGGCTGCATGCGGCCGTCGAATATCTCGGGGCGCACTGGACGATCGTCGATGACGGCCTGTCCCGCAACGGCACCTTCATCAACGGGGAGCGGCTGGTCGGGCGTCGGCGGCTGATGGCAGGCGATCGGATCCGAGTCGGCACGTCGCTGGTGTCGTTTCACGATTTCGGTGGTGTTGTCGATGATGCGACCCGGACCTCGACCGGCACCATTCCCACGCTGCGTTCGCTGACCGACACTCAGCGCGCGGTACTGGTCGCGCTGTGCCGTCCATATAAGAACGGTGCGGGTTTCGCGACTCCGGCTTCGAATCAACAGATCGCCGAGGAATTGTTCCTGAGTGTCGATGCAATCAAGACACATCTGCGGGCACTGTTCGCCAAGTTCGGTGTGGAAAATCTGCCACAGAATCAGAAAAGGGTCCGACTGGCCGGTTTGGCCATGCAGAGTGGGTTGATCTCCGACCGAGACTTGTGACCGCGGCGGGCGCGGACGCCAGCTCGGGTGCCGATCGCTTGAACCATGGATGGTTGCGGCGGTTACCGATGTACTTGAATCATGGCCGGACCGAGTAAATCGGACCAGGTCCGGGTTTCGAGACAGGAGAAATTCATGTTCGCGCTACGACTCGCCGCGTTGGTGGCGGCCATGCTCGCAACCGGCTTGATCGCGGGCTTTTATACGCTTACGCGATATCGGTGATGCCCGCGCTGAACCGCACCGATGATCGCCCGATGATCGATCTGATGCAGAAGATCAATGTGGTCATCATCAACCCGTGGTTCATGATCGGGTTCCTCGGCACCGTCGGCTTCACCTTCCTCGCGGGTGCGCCGCACCTCGGCAACGAGCACCACACCACCTTGATCTGGCTCGGTATCGCCCTGGCGCTCAATGTGATCGCCTTCGCGGTCACCTCCGGATTGAATGTGCCACTGAACGATCAACTTGCCGCCGCGGGCGATCCGTCCCGGATCGGTGACCTGGCAAGGGTGCGCGCCGATTTCGAATCCGGTTGGGTCCGTTGGAATGTCCTCCGCACGATCCTGCACACACTGGCCCTTCTGGTGCTGACCGGCGCGGTGTTCGTGGCGGTATCCAGCACGGCCGCACGCGCGCCGCGCGGGTTCTGTTGGTGCACAGCAGGTTTCATACGCTTTGCCGGTGCTGGGCGCCGACTCGCAGACCGTCGGTCAGCCGTACCGGACGCCGAACATGGCCCAGCAGTACGGATTCGGGCACTGCGGTCCACAGCCGACGGGCGCGCATTCCCTGGCGTAGAAACCAACCGAAACACGCCGCCGTCGGCGCGCTGGGATGTGAACACCGATTCCGACAAGGCGGACCGCGATCTCGCGGATGAGCGGCGTGGTGTTCCAGGTTGGCCGTTCGGTCCCAAGGGTGGGGGATGGCCGGGGCGCACCGGCCTGGCGCGGTACCAATACGGGCGGTGGGGCGGATGTGGCGGCCTTCGCCGACCGGCTCGGCGTCGGGTCCCACTTTCAGTCAAGCGGCGACGGACCCGCCTTCCAGGCAGCGGTCGGTTCGCTGTGTACGGCCTGTACCGAGCTGCCGAGCTGCCGAGCTGCCGCGCGACTCGGCCTGCCTGCGGGACCCGAAAGGCGTCTGCGTTCCCGGCATCACCTGCACCGAAATCAGGGCCGGTCTCGACGAGATCGTCGTTCCCGACGGCGCCGGCTTCGTGCCCGGTCCGAATGCGACGAATATCGTGGTGCAGGACGGCTGCGCTTCGGACTTTTCCGAACAGCCGGGCGGAGACCGCCCGAGTCGTCCTGAATGTCCTGGATCCGGCGCATGCGCGCGGGGTGCCGTGCGAGTTCGTCCCGCCGTTCACCGGGTGACCACGGCTGGGAGGCGGCGAGCGGCGATTTCGCTCAGGGCAAAACCTGAGCGGAAACGTATCCCGCAACGAGCACGTTATGAGTGAATGACCGAGTTGTCGCCGGTCCCGAATAGGGTGGACTGGAGGCGGCTCAATCCCCGGCCAACTAGAGTGGAGGCCGGGGATGTAACCCCGGGCTTCATGGCAGGCTGACGCCACCGAAGCGTCGGACGCCAGAATGTCGGAGCAGGAGAGTGAGGGAGCGATGTTCGAGAGGTTCACCGACCGCGCGAGGCGCGTCGTTGTCCTGGCCCAAGAAGAGGCCCGGATGCTCAACCACAACTACATCGGCACCGAGCACATCCTGCTTGGGTTGATCCACGAGGGCGAGGGCGTAGCGGCCAAGTCGCTGGAATCCCTGGGTATTTCGCTGGAGGGTGTGCGCAGCCAGGTGGAGGAGATCATCGGCCAGGGCCAGCAGGCCCCGTCCGGTCACATCCCGTTCACCCCGCGGGCCAAGAAGGTGCTGGAGCTGAGCCTGCGCGAGGCGTTGCAGCTCGGCCACAACTACATCGGCACCGAGCACATCCTGCTCGGCCTGATCCGTGAAGGTGAGGGTGTCGCGGCGCAGGTGCTGGTGAAGCTGGGTGCGGATCTCAACCGGGTACGTCAGCAGGTGATCCAGTTGTTGTCCGGTTATCAGGGCAAGGAGCCGGTGGAATCCGGTTCGCGCGGCGAGGCCGGGACCCCGTCCACCTCGCTGGTGCTCGACCAGTTCGGTCGCAACCTGACCCAGGCCGCCCTCGAGGGCAAGCTCGACCCGGTCATCGGCCGCTCGAAGGAAATCGAGCGCGTCATGCAGGTGCTGAGCCGCCGCACCAAGAACAACCCGGTCCTCATCGGCGAACCCGGTGTCGGTAAGACCGCCGTGGTCGAGGGCCTCGCGCAGGCCATCGTCAACGGTGAGGTCCCGGAGACGCTCAAGGATAAGCAGCTCTACACCCTCGACCTGGGTTCCCTGGTCGCGGGCAGCCGCTACCGCGGTGACTTCGAAGAGCGCCTGAAGAAGGTGCTCAAGGAGATCAACACCCGCGGCGACATCATCCTGTTCATCGACGAGTTGCACACGCTCGTCGGCGCGGGTGCCGCCGAGGGCGCGATCGACGCGGCGTCCATCCTGAAGCCGAAGCTGGCTCGCGGTGAACTGCAGACCATCGGTGCGACCACCCTCGACGAGTACCGCAAGTACATCGAGAAGGATGCCGCCCTGGAGCGCCGATTCCAGCCGGTGCAGGTCGGGGAGCCGACGGTCGAGCACACCATCAACATTCTCAAGGGTCTGCGCGACCGCTACGAGGCGCACCACCGGGTCTCCATCACCGATGGCGCCCTGGTTGCCGCCGCGACGCTGGCCGACCGCTACATCAACGACCGGTTCCTGCCGGACAAGGCGATCGACCTGATCGACGAGGCCGGTGCGCGCATGCGCATCCGTCGCATGACCGCCCCGCCGGACCTGCGCGAATTCGACGACAAGATCGCCGATGCGCGCCGGGAGAAGGAAAGCGCCATCGACGCGCAGGACTTCGAGAAGGCGGCGCGGCTGCGCGATAAGGAAAAGCAGCTGGTGGCCAAGCGCGCCGAGCGCGAAAAGCAGTGGCGTTCCGGTGATCTTGATGTCGTGGCCGAGGTCGACGACGAGCAGATCGCCGAGGTGCTCGCCAACTGGACCGGTATCCCTGTGTTCAAGCTCACCGAGGAGGAGACCACCCGGCTGCTCCGCATGGAGGACGAGCTGCACAAGCGGATCATCGGCCAGGAGGATGCGGTCAAGGCCGTGTCGAAGGCGATCCGCCGCACCCGCGCCGGTCTGAAGGATCCGAAGCGTCCCTCGGGCTCGTTCATCTTCGCCGGTCCGTCCGGTGTCGGTAAGACCGAGCTGTCCAAGGCGCTGGCGAACTTCCTGTTCGGCGACGACGACGCGCTCATCCAGATCGATATGGGCGAGTTCCACGACCGCTTCACCGCATCGCGGCTCTTCGGTGCCCCGCCCGGGTACGTGGGCTACGAAGAGGGCGGCCAGCTCACCGAGAAGGTGCGCCGCAAGCCGTTCTCCGTCGTTTTGTTCGACGAGATCGAAAAGGCACACCAGGAGATCTACAACACGCTGTTGCAGGTCCTGGAGGACGGCCGTCTCACCGACGGTCAAGGTCGGACGGTCGACTTCAAGAACACCGTGCTGATCTTCACCTCGAACCTGGGTACCTCGGATATTTCCAAGGCGGTCGGCCTGGGCTTCACCCAGTCCAGCGCCGAGGGTTCGAACTACGAGCGGATGAAGCTCAAGGTCAACGACGAGCTGAAGAAGCACTTCCGGCCCGAGTTCCTCAACCGCATCGACGACGTGATCGTCTTCCACCAGCTCACCACGGAGCAGATCGTGGAGATGGTGGACCTGATGATCGGCCGCGTCGCCACGCAGTTGAAGAACAAGGACATGGAGATCGAGCTGTCCCCGCAGGGCAAGGCACTGCTTGCCAAGCGCGGTTTCGATCCGGTGCTCGGCGCCCGGCCGCTGCGCCGGACCATCCAACGCGAGATCGAGGACCAGCTGTCGGAGAAGATCCTCTTCGGCGAGATCGGTCCGGGACAGACCATCGTGGTCGATGTCGAGGGCTGGGACGGCGAGGGCTCCGGCGAGAACGCCAAGTTCACCTTCACCGGTAAGGCGAAGCTGACCAAGGCGGCAGCGACCGAGGAGAAGCCGGAGGTCGTGCTCACGGGTGCGGGCGAAGGTACCACGGCCGAGGCCGCCGGCGAGTAAGTCGCAACGGCTGGAAGATGCCGCCCACCGGAAATCCGGTGGGCGGCATTTTTGTGGAATTCGCACGCTCGGGCGGCGGCGTACCGTGGGGAGCGGTCATTCGGACAACTATCACGGGGGTGCTAGGTGACAAATCCAGATCTGACGTTGATCGCGGTGCTGCTGGATCGGTCGGGTTCCATGCAGGCGATCAAGACCGATACCGAGGGCGGCTTCGATGCCTACATCGAGGAACAGCGCAAGGTGTCGAAGGCGACGCTGGTGACGCTGGCTCAGTTCGACACCGAATACGAGCTGGTCTACGCGAATCGGCCGATCGCCGAGGTGCCGCCGCTGAGCCTGGCGCCGCGCGGCGGCACCGCGCTGTACGACGCGGTGGGGCGGCTGGTCACCGATGTCGGCCGGGAACTCGCGGCTCGACCCGAGCACGAGCGGCCGGGCACGGTGATCGTCGTTGTCCTCACCGATGGGCACGAGAATTCCAGCCGGGAATGGACGCATGCCGCGGTGCGGTCGCTGATCACGCAGCAGCAGGAGGTGTACTCCTGGGATTTCGTATTCCTCGGCGCGAATATGGATGCGGTGGCGGTGGGGTCCGAGTTGGGCTTCGATCCGCGGCGTTCGCTCACCTACGGTGCGACTCCGGCGGGAGCGGCCGGGGCATTCGCATCGGCCGCGGCGTATTCGGCGCGGCGCAGTATGGCCGCGCCTGGGCAGGCGGTGGCTGGGTTCACCGATGCCGAGCGGCAAGCGGCTGATCCGGACGGGAAGTAGTTCCGTAGGGACCCCCATCCGGACATCGGCCTGCCGACGATACTGGCCCTGCGCCTGTGCGCGTACGCGTCTCGCATAACCACTGGGCTCCTCGCACACCGCTGTGCGAGGAGCCGGGAAGTCAGGCGAGGGCGGCGTCGAGGGTGATGTTGTCCACCCCGGCGAGGGCCTTGCTCACTGGGCAGCCTGCCTTGGCGGCGGCCGCCGCGGCGGCGAAGCCGTCGGCGTCCAGGCCGGAGACCCGGCCGCGGACGGTGAGTTTGATGGCGCTGATGCGGAAGCCGCCGTCCGGATCCGGGCCGAGGGTCACATCGGCGGTGACGTCCAGGCTCTCGGGCGTGCCACCGGCATTGCCGATCTGGGCCGACAGGGCCATGGCGAAGCAGGAGGAGTGCGCCGCCGCGATCAGTTCCTCGGGGCTGGTGGTGCCGTCGGCATCGTCGGCGGCGCGCTTGGGGAAGGAGACGTCGTACTTGCCGACACCGGAACTGGCCAGCTCGACCTGGCCGGAGCCGTCCTGGAGGCCACCGGTCCAAGCGGTGCGCGCGGTACGTGTGGGCATCACGGTCCTTTCGAAGATGTGCGAATCACAATTCGCAGTCGAACCTACCCCCGCGGCCGCCGGGCCGCGTGCGAAGGGCGGCCGCCGAAGCGGTGCGGCGGCGGGCAACGGTCAAGTGGGCGCGGCCGATCGAGCTGTCCGAGCACAGCGGCCAGGGCGTCTCACCTGTGCGCAGATCGCGGCGGAGCCGGCCGATTTCGTGCGGTCCGAGAATCGGCGCTGAATGCGCCGAAAACCGCTGATGAACTGTTGTCCGCCAACGGCTTTCGGTTCCTGAATGGTCAGACCATATCGTGCCGCTGCGCCAGCCATACAGTGGCCGCAGCAAAGAGTGCGACGTAGGACACCAATGAAACTGGATGCCAGGGACCGCACCCAACCCGTGGTGATGGCTTACGAGTCCGGCCTGGTCCGCCGCTGGCAGTGAGTCCGTCGCGTATCCGGTGGCTACTTCGCATGCCGCATGAACTCCGGATCAGCCTGCGGAAGTGGCCGATGCTCCTACCGGAGTGCTATCGCGCGTGGCGAATTCGGTGAGCGCCGCGAAACCGAGGCCGAGGCAGGCCCACAGGGTAGCCGTCTCGCCGAGCGATGTCGCACGGAACTGCCATAGCAGCACGGCCGGGAAGTCGTCGGTCACCTCGTTGACGCCGGGCAACAGGATGTAGCCGAGCACGACAACGAGCACGAAAGCCCCGACCCCGCCGATCAGGCGGACCGTATCGAGTTGTGCGGCAAGCAGTTTGTAGACATATAGCCCGATACCGACGGCGGCAAGTCCCAGTAATACCGCCGCCAACCACAGCAGGGTGCGCTGGTTGATGGTGTCCGGTTCACCGACGGCGGGCGGATTGGCCGGGTACTTGAAGAACGGCACCGCCACGATCGCGGTCCAACCGGCCAATGCCAATCCGAGCGCGAGCTTCGGCCCCGACAAGGTGGTGTACCGACGGGCGAAATACGCGACCGAAGCGAAGATCGCGCCGAGCGCGAGTCCGGCGAGCCCGAGCGCAAGGAACTGCCCGAACTTCTGTCCGGACCGACTGACCAGCGGTTCTTCCTCGTCACCGTGCGTATGCCCGGCTGATTCGTGGGCGTGCTGGGCGGCCTGTTCCTTGGCGGTATTGGCTTCTTCGATCGAGATGGCGGCGTCTATTTTGGGTTCGCCGACGAAGTAGCCCACTGTCGCGGCCAGCAGACCGGCGATGAGACCGGCCAGCAGGCCACGCAGCAGTAGGGTTTTGAGCGATCCGATCAATGGCACGGCACACCGAGCAGGTGACGTCCGTCATGCATGAGCTCGTGCAGGTACATCCCGCTACGCGAGATGACGCCCTGGTCGAAACCGACCAGGTACAGCGTGAGCAGTGCGAGAAGAACGACGCCCACTGCGATGAGCAGTGTGCCGAGTGAATCGGTTGCCCGACTTGGTGAATGCGCGATAGCCATTCGAGTCCTCCTAGGGATGCGCGTCCCGTGAGTGGTTCGGTACGAAGGTGCCGGTGTCTGGCTTTCCGGCACCGAGGACTCGGTGCAAGAACACAGTGGCGCGACCGCTTCGGAATTTCACCGAATTACCGCATCACCCTCGCGTATGTCATGTGAACTGTGACATCCGGTCGTCCCCGCCGTCAATACGGCGGGCGACTCGCCCAGGCCAGGATGGGCGAGTCGCCCGCCGCGTCTGTCCAGTGGTATCAGGAATCGGACTTGGCCGCGACGTCCAGTACGACCTCGAACTCCAGCAGCGAGGCACCCGTCGAAACCGGCTTCTGCCGCTCGCCGGCATGCGCCTCCCGCGCGGGCCCGTCCCGCCATGCGGCGAACGACTCCTCCGAATCCCACTGGGTGACAACGAAGTACCGGTTCTCCCCGGCCACCGGCCGCAGCAACTGGAAGCCGAGGAAGCCCGGCGAGCCCTCGACCGCATGCGCACGATGGGCGAATCGCTTCTCCAACTCGGGGCCCGCGCCCTCCGGAACCTCGATCGCATTGATCTTCACAACAGCCATAGCTCCGACGATACGTCTGGGCACCTCGGGCACTGCGCAGCGCATGCGAGGTAGGCACTCGACCGCGACGCTCGCCCGTCCTCCGAGCGTCACCCCTCATCGGATCGCTTCGCGATGCTGATACCCGGGCCGCGAACAGGCAGCGCCGAGGGCGCGGCAAAGCCAACACGGCAAAATCGACACGGTGTTGTACGACGAAGGCGGGGCGGGAGTGCCGATCCTGCTGCTGCACGGACTGATGGGCAGCGCCCGCACCTGGCGCGAACAGCTCGGTTGGCTGCGGGAGTTCGGCCATGTCTACACCTTCGACGCCGCTGGGCACGGGCGCCCCGCGCCCGCGGAACTGACCACCGAGGCCTTCATCGCTGACCTCGCCGCAGCCACGGCCGAAATTTCCGAACCCATGGTGGTCATCGGACATTCGATGGGTGGCCTGCACGGCTGGGTCTTCGCGGCGCAGTACCCGCAGCGGGTGCGCGCGCTGGTGGTCGAGGATATCGCCCCCGACTTCCGCGGTCGCACCGCCGCGAACTGGGCGGCCATGATCGAGGCCTGGCCGCCGTTCCCGGATGCGGACGCGGTGCTGGATTTTTTCGGCCCGGTCGCCGGGCGGTATTTTCTCGACTCCTTCGACCGCGGTCCGGACGGCTATCGCCTGCACGGTTCGGTCGCGACCTTCCGCGATATCTCCGCGGAGTGGGGCACCCGCGACTTCTGGGCGCAATGGCGTGCGGTCCAAGCCCCCGCGCTCTTGATCGAAGGCGAATTCACCATCACCCCCGAGGGGCAGATGCGGCAGATGGCCGCCATCCACCCCGACGCGGTCTACGTCCGCATCCCGAACTCGGGCCATCTGGTGCACGATGACCAGCCCGAGCGCTACCGCACCGAGGTCGCCGCCTTCCTCCGCAAAGTCCTCGACCACCCCCTGTGAGGCTGTTCTAGCCCTCGCCTGCCAAGGCGAACAGCCCGTCGGGGGTTTGTTCGATGAGCCCGTCGACGAGCAGGGAATCCAAGGCGCGGTCGCGCTGACCGGGATCCCGAGTCCAGGCCAGGTCCAAGCGGATTCGCTCGACCGGACCGGTCGCATCGCGCAACACATCGAGCAGCCGACCACGCGCCTGACGATCGGTGCCCTCGTACTTCTGCGTCTTGCGGACCGCATCGGAGACCGGCCGGCCCGCGGCAACCCACGCGCATTCCGGCAGCGGGCAACGCGCGCAGTCCGGTGTGCGGGCCGTGCACACCGTCGCGCCGAGTTCCATCAGCGCGGCGGAAAACATTGCGGCATGGTCGATTCGGTGCGGCAGCAGCGCTTCGGTCTCGGGCAGGTCGCGGGCGGACGGATTACCGGCCGCCGCTCGGCCATGCACCGCGCGCGCCACTACCCGGCGAACATTGGTGTCCACCACCGGAACTCGCTGTCCGTAGGCGAAACAGGCCACCGCCCGCGCGGTGTATGCGCCGATACCCGGCAGACCGAGCAGCACATCGACATCGGTCGGCACCTCGTCGCCGTGTTCCTCGGTGAGCACCTTGGCGCATTCGTGCAGCCGCAGCGCCCGCCGCGGATAGCCGAGCTTGCCCCAGGCGCGCAGCACCTCGGCCTGTGATGAGGCCGCCATGGCGGAGGGGACCGGCCAGCGCGTGACCCACTCCCGCCAAATCGGTTCGACCCGCACTACCGGCGTCTGCTGCAGCATGATTTCGCTCATCAGAATCTGCCAGGCGGTGACATCCTTGCGGCGCCACGGCAGATCTCGCGCGGTCTCCCGGTACCAATCCAGCAACGATTCGGCATCCACCCGGTTGGTGCCCGTCGTGATCTTGGGTTTTCCGCCTGCACGCTGTTGCGCTGCGCCGCCCTCCGACACTGCCCTCACCGTTCCTATTGTCCTGCGGCCGGTCGATATTTGCCGAGCTGTAACGAACCAGACTCGCTGGTAACCACTTCGATGTGCACAATGGTCGGTATGCCGGATTCCAACCCGATCAGCGCCTGGAAATCCCTTCGCGAGGGCAATGAGCGTTTCGTGAGTGGCACGCTGCTGCATCCTAGTCAGGGTGCGGCCGACCGGGCCAAGCTCGTCAGCGGCCAGCACCCGCACGCGATCCTGTTCGGCTGCGGTGACTCCCGCGTGGCCGCCGAGCTGATCTTCGACCAGGGCCTCGGCGATATGTTCGTCGTGCGCACGGCGGGCCACGTGGTGGACAGTTCGGTGCTCGGCTCGATCGAGTACGGCGTGCAGGTATTGAACGTGCCGCTGATCGTGGTGCTCGGGCACGACAGCTGCGGTGCGGTGAAGGCCACCATCGACGCCCTGGACGGCGGTGAGGTGCCGGGCGGATTCATCCGCAGTGTGGTCGAGCGGGTCACACCGTCGATTCTGATCGGACGCCGGGAAGGGCTGTCCACCGTCGACGAAATGGAGGCCAGGCATGTGGTGGAGACCAGCCGTTTGCTCATGCAGCGCTCGATGATCATTTCGCAGCGCGTCGCGACAGGTGAGTGCGCGATCGCCTGTGTCACATACAAACTGGCCGAGGGCGAGGTGAAGTTGCAGCGCGTCGTCGGCAATATCGGTGAGCTGGCCTGAAACGGCTGATCCGAGTCAGTCGACGGTGGGAGCGGAATTTACCTGCCGCGCGCGGGTTTTCCGATCCGACACGCCGGGGTCCTGAGTCGCTGCACCGGATCGTGCCCTTACCGTTGACTCGTGCTGGAACCGAATGGACCGCTGCCTCCGGAGATCTATTGGCGACGCCGCGTGCTCGCCATCGGCATCCTGGTCGTGGCGCTCGCACTGGTGATCTGGTTGGTATTGACGGTCACGCGCAGTGGCGATTCGCCCGGTACGACAAAGGCGGCCGCGACGAGTTCCACGTCCGCGACGAATAAGCCCGCGGGCGCGACCTCCACGCCACCGAGCACCGCCGAATCCAATGCGAAGCCCTCCGGCACCACCACTGCGGCCGCCAGCGCTAGTCAGGTCGCCGCGGGCACCTGCCCGGACCAGTCCCTCGCGGTGAAGGTGACCGTCGAGCAGCCGACCTACAAGACCGGTGAGAATCCGGTATTCGGCGTCGTGATCACCAATATCTCGTCCACGGCGTGTTCCCGCGATGTCGGCTCCGGACTCCAGCAGGTCTCGGTAACCACCCTCGACGGCCAGCGCCGTCTCTGGTCGAGCACCGACTGCTACCCCGACGGTGCCCCCGATGTCCGCACCCTCAATCGCGGCGAACAAGCCGCCTTCATGGTCACTTGGTCCGGCTCGACCTCCCAGCCCGGCTGTGCGGGCGACCGCGTCCAGGTCCCACCCGGCGCCTACGCCGTAGTCGCCCAACTCGGCTCCCTACGCAGCGCCGCCGAACCCTTCAACATCGCCTGACCCTGCCGCATATCCGGCGCTAATCGCGTGTGCGATGGTCGCATGCGGTACGTGAGCACTGACGTTGTGCGACAACCGGGTCAGAAGTCGGGGGCGATTTCGGTGGATGGGTTGCGTTGTTTACGTAGACCGGCGAGGCGGATGGCCGATTTGACGTCGGTCACCTCGTGAATCTTCATGCCGCCCCTGGTGCGTGCCGAACCGGGTGGCACCAGGGCGGTGCTGAAGCCGAGACGTTCGGCCTCGGCGAGTCTGCGCTCCAGGCCGGTAACCCGGCGTACCTCACCGGCCAGCCCGACCTCACCGAGGATGACCCAGCCGACGGGCAGCGCCTGATCGCGCTCGGCACTCGCAATGGCAAGTGCCACAGCGAGATCCGCGGCGGGCTCCAGTAAGCGCATGCCACCGACGGTCGCGGCGTACACGTCGTGTTTGCCGAGGAACACCCGCCCGCGGCTCTGTAGTACGGCGAGCACCATCGCGACCCGGTTGTAGTCCAGCCCGCTCACCGCCCGCCGCGGATTCGGGATCTCGGTGTGCACGGTCAGCCCCTGCACCTCGGCGACCAGCGGCCGCTTACCGTCCATTGCCACCGTGACCGCGGTGCCCGATACCGAATCGGTGCGGTGGTGCAGGAACAGCCCGGACGGATCGGCGACGCAGGAGATCCCATCGTCATGCAATTCGAAGCAGCCGACCTCATCGGAGCTGCCGAAGCGGTTCTTGATGCCGCGCACCATGCGCAGTGTGGAGTTCTTATCGCCCTCGAACTGCAGCACCACATCCACGAGATGTTCGAGCGTGCGCGGGCCCGCGACATTGCCGTCCTTGGTGACATGTCCGACCAGCAGCACCGCGATCCCGCTCGCCTTGGCCAGTGACGTGAGCGCTGCCGCGACCGCGCGCACCTGGGTGACACCGCCGATGGTCCCGTCCACCTCCGGGACGAGCATGGTCTGCACCGAGTCGACCACCAGCAGCGTCGGGCGCACCTGTTCGACATGGCCGAGCACGACCGATAGATCCGATTCCGCTGCGAGATAGACCCTTTCGTGCACCGCATCGGTCCGGTCGGCGCGCAGCCGAACCTGTCCGGCCGATTCCTCCGCGGTGACATAGAGCGACTTCTCGTCGCGCTGGGTGGCCCACCGGTGGGCGACCTCCAAAAGCAGCGTCGACTTGCCGACGCCGGGCTCACCGGAGAGCAGGACGACCGATCCGGGCACGATGCCACCGCCGAGTACCCGGTCGAGTTCCTCGACACCGGTCGGCCTGGCCTTGGTGACCTTGGAATCGATCTGGGAGATGGGCGCGGCGGCGGTGCTCGGCAGCATAGCCTTGCGCCCGACCGGCGATGCCGCGGTCGCCGCGGCTCCGGCTACCTCGTCGACGGTGCCCCAGGCACCGCAGTCCGGGCATTTGCCCACCCATTTGGCGACCTCGTACCGGCATTCGGAGCATCGGAAGATCGACTTGGTCTTTGCCACAGGCGCGCTCCCCCGCCTCTCCGAGTCTTTTGCCGGTCGTAAGCGCCTCGAAAGTCACGAGCCGGACCGGCAGTCGGGCACTCGAACAGCGTTGGGCGTACCCGACGAGTTACCCATGTACTTACGAGATCAGTTGTTACGTCGGCAATCCTACTGTGCAGTCTCCCTCCGGAGATCTGATCAGTGGCCGCCCTTGGTCGCGGCGGTCTGGCCCTCGTGCCGTTCGGTCACCGCGCCTGCGTCGACCGGGACCTGCACGGTCACGGTGCCGTTCTGTTTGAAGTTGAACGTCACCGGATAGGTGAGGCCGGGGGTGATGTCCTTGGTCAGACCGGTGATCTCGATCAGGCCCGGCCGCTTCTCGGCATCGACGGCGGCCTTGTCACCGGACGGAGCCGCGCTGGTGGTCGCAGCGGCGGTGCCGCTCGGCGTCGCACCGCGCTCGTCGGACTTGGCGGCGGTGACGGCGGCGGGCGAGGTCGCCGCGACGACGGTCTGCTGCGGGGCGATCCGGAAGGCCGGGGCACCCGCGGGCGGGGTGATCTTCACCGTGCCGAGGTCGGTGGCGATGCTGGTCAGCTCGTCGGCGACAGTCTCGCCGTTGTTGACGACCGACAGCGCGATGATCGCCTTGCCGCCCTTGGCATTGGTGTACTCGGTGCCGCTGGCCGGGAAGACGATGTGCACATTGCGCAGCGAGATCCGGTCGATGTCGGCGTGATTGCCGTTGACCGCGGCGACCTGGGTCGCGGTCTGCGACACCTGGCCCGCACCGCAGCCGGACAGCACGAGCGCCGCCCCGGCGGCGAGCGCGGCAACCGAAACCATGCGACGACGCGCCCCTGTCGAGGCGGTCACAGCTTTCAGGGCAGTCACGGGTTGTCCTCCATGTCGACCGGGCTCACTCCGATAAGGAGAGTAATAACTAGGCAGCGTAGTAGTAGCCGCTGCGGAGCAGACGGCGGGGTTGTGTCTAATTTGCCGCGCCTGCGGGGGCGCGAACCCTCGCTCGTAAGACTCGCTCCGTGTTGGTCGGCGCGGGCGGGTCGTTCGGCACCTGATGTGCGCGGGTCGGGACTCGCACCGGCGTCGCGTGCGTACGACGACTCGGCTGAGTCGATAGCCGCGCCTTCGCTCGGACGCGAGACGGGCCGTGAACTCGTCGCTGGTAGGACTCGCTCCGTGCCGATTCCCAGTGTTGGAAGGTACGGACACTCCGTGCTCGGCAACCGTTGCGTAACGGTTTTCCGCATGGGCGGCGCGGTTGCGGACACGCTGCTGGGGTCGCGGACCGTCCGGTGCGCTATTCACGCCGGTCGATAACCCGTTCTGCCACAACGCAATGCACACCGCGCCGGTTCTGTCAACCCCGACGGTCGGCTCGTTGTGGCCCTGACCTGCACAGTTGATCGCGCCGTTACCGAGTCGCATGTTAAACTGTGAACATCGAAAGGGGCACGGGACACATGATTTTTAAGGTCGGAGACACCGTCGTTTACCCCCACCACGGAGCGGCGCTGATCGAAGCTATCGAGACTCGCACCATCAAGGGTGAGCAAAAAGAGTATCTGGTCCTGAAGGTCGCCCAAGGTGACCTGACTGTTCGCGTTCCCGCAGAGAACGCCGAATATGTCGGCGTGCGCGACGTCGTCGGCCAGGAGGGTCTCGACCGAGTCTTCCAGGTGCTGCGTGCGCCGCACACCGAAGAACCGACTAACTGGTCCCGCCGCTACAAGGCCAACCTGGAGAAGCTCGCCTCCGGCGATGTGAACAAGGTGGCCGAGGTCGTTCGCGACCTGTGGCGTCGGGAGCAGGACCGCGGTCTATCCGCGGGTGAGAAGCGGATGTTGGCCAAGGCCCGGCAGATTCTCGTCGGTGAGCTCGCGCTCGCCGAGGGCACCGATGACGGCAAGGCCGAGACGCTCCTCGATGAGGTTCTCGCTGCGGCTTCCTGACCGTGAACGTTTCTGACAGCGACGGATCCGTCGTTGCGTTGGTACCTGCCGCCGGCCGGGGCGTTCGTCTGGGTGAATCCACACCCAAGGCGTTCGTCACGGTCGGCGGCAGACCTATGGTCCGGTTGGCCGTAGATGGCCTGATCGCCTCCGGGGCGGTCGACCGGATCATCGTGATGGTCCCCACCGAACTCGTCGAGCGCGCCGTTGCCCTGCTGCCGCCCTCGGAGTCGGTGCGTGTGGTCATCGGCGGCACCGAGCGCACCGATTCTGTGCGCTGCGGTATCGCCGCCGCCCCCGATGCCGGCCATTTCCTCGTGCACGATGCCGCCCGCGCCCTGACCCCGCCCGAGCTGATCGCCCGGGTCGTCGCGGAACTGCGCGCGGGTGCCCAGGCCGTCGTGCCCGCATTGCCGGTGGTCGACACCATCAAATCCGTCGACCCGCGCGGCGAGGTCACCGGTACGCCCGACCGCGCTGGTCTGCGCGCCATTCAGACTCCGCAGGGTTTCGCCGCTGACGTGCTGCGTGCGGCCTATGCCGATGCGCGTCTGCGGGCCACCGACGACGCCGGTCTGGTCGAACTGCTCGGTACCCGGGTGCGCACCATTCCGGGCGACCCCATGGCTTTCAAGATCACCACCCGGCTCGATCTGCAGCTGGCCAACGCGGTCCTCGACGGCGTACGGACGGCGGGTCCAGCGTGAGTATGCGCGTCGGCATCGGCAGCGATGTCCATCCGATCGAAGCCGGCAGGCCGTGCTGGATGGCGGGTCTGCTCTTCGACGGCGATGACGGCTGCGCCGGACATTCCGATGGCGATGTCGCCGCGCACGCGCTGTGCGATGCGCTGCTTTCCGCGGCCGGACTCGGCGATGTCGGCGCGGTCTTCGGCACCGGACGGCCGGAATGGGCGGGCGTTTCCGGCGCGGCCATGCTCAAAGAAGTGCGAAGGCTGCTCGACGAGGCGAATTTCGAAATCGTCAATGCGGCGGTTCAGGTGATCGGCAATCGGCCGAAGATCGGACCGCGTCGCGCCGAGGCCCAACAGGTGCTCGGCGAGTTGCTCGGCGCCCCGGTCTCGGTATCGGGCACCACCACCGACGGCTTGGGGTTGACCGGCCGCGGCGAGGGCATTGCGGCAGTGGCTACCGCCCTGCTACAAGAGTGTCACTGATCCAGCCCCCGCCGACCTGATCCGCTCCGTGAGCGGCCTTCTCTACCAGCTAGGATCGACTTCCGTGACTCTGCGCCTGTTTGACACCGACACGCGGACCATGCGCGATTTCGCGCCACTGGTCCCCGGCCGTGCCTCGGTGTACCTCTGTGGCGCTACCGTGCAGGGGGAACCACATATCGGCCATTTGCGCAGCGGAGTCGCCTTCGACGTACTGCGGCGCTGGTTGCTCGCACACGACTACGACGTGTCGTTCATCCGCAATGTCACCGATATCGAGGACAAGATCCTCATCAAGGCCGCCGAGGCGGGGCGGCCCTGGTGGGAATGGGCGGCCACCTATGAGCGCGCCTTCGACAAGGCCTACCACACCCTCGGCGTCCTGCCGCCCTCGGTGGAACCCCGCGCGACCGGCCACATCACCCAGATGATCGATCTGATGCAGCGGTTGATCGAGCGCGGGCACGCCTACGCCTCGGCGGGCAATGTCTACTTCGATGTCCTCAGCTATCCGGAATACGGCAGCCTGTCCGGGCACAAAATCGAGGACGTGACCCAGGGCGAGAGCGCCGGCCAGGGCAAGCGCGATCCGCGCGACTTCACGCTATGGAAGGCCGCCAAGCCCGGTGAGCCCACTTGGCCGTCGCCGTGGGGTCCCGGTCGGCCCGGCTGGCATCTGGAGTGCTCGGCCATGGCCGAGTTCTACCTCGGCCCTGAATTCGATATCCATTGCGGCGGAATGGATCTGGTCTTCCCGCACCATGAGAACGAGATTGCCCAATCCAAGGCCGCCGGTAACGGTTTCGCGCAGTACTGGCTGCACAACGGCTGGGTGACCATGGGCGGCGAGAAGATGTCCAAGTCGCTCGGCAATGTGCTCTCGGTGCCGAATGTGCTGAAAAAGGTTCGGGCCGTTGAGCTCAGATTCTACCTGGGCAGCGCGCACTATCGCTCGATGCTCGAGTACTCGGACAAGGCGCTCTACGATGCCGCGGCCTCGTATCAGCGCATCGAGGCCTTCGTGCACCGGGTAGCCGAGCGGGCCGGGGAGATCGCGGTCGGCAAGTGGACCGATGCGTTCGCCGAGGCGCTCGACGACGATCTGGCGATTCCGCGAGCCCTGGCCGAGGTACATCGAGTTGTGCACGAGGGCAATAAGGCGCTGGAATCGGGTGCGCTCGATGCGGCGGTCGAACTGGCCGGCCAGGTCCGGGCCATGCTGAATATCCTCGGCGTCTGCCCGTTCGACCCGCAGTGGTACACACCACAGGACAATTCGGTCGCGCTGGACGCATTGGATGTTCTGGTGCGCGCCGAACTCGACCGCCGCCAGCAGGCGCGCGTAGCCAAGGACTGGGCGAGCGCCGATGCGGCGCGCGACCGGCTGCAGGCCGCTGGAATCGAAGTGACCGATACCCCGCAGGGCCCGGAATGGTCGCTGGGCGCGGCACAGCATTCGCCGGGCGCGGTACAGCGTGGAAAGGCGAACTGATGGCAGGCAATTCACAGCGTCGCGGCGCGATTCGTAAGGGCGGCAGCAAGAAGGGTGCGGTCGTCGGCTCCGGCGGGCAGCGTCGGCGCGGTCTGGAGCCGCGTGGTGCGACCCCGCCCGCCGAGGCGCGTACCAAACATCCCGCCGCCAAGCGCGCGGCCGCCAAGGCGAAAGCCGCGACCCAGGGTAGGCCGGGCCCGCGCGGCACTGCTCGTCCGGCCGGACGCAAGAGTGACGACGGTCCGGAGATGGTGCTCGGGCGCAATCCGGTCGTCGAATGTCTGCGAGCGGGTGTGCCCGCGAGTGCGCTGTACGTCGCAGTGGGCACCGAGAACGACGACCGGCTGACCGAAAGTGTCAAGATCGCAGCGGATGCGGGCATTTCGATCCTCGAGGTGCCGCGCACCGATCTGGATCGGTTGAGCGCCAACGGACTGCATCAGGGTGTCGCACTGCAGGTGCCGCCGTATCGGTATGCCCATCCGGATGATCTGGTTGCACGGGTCCTGGATTCGGCCGAACCCGCCCTGCTGGTCGCGCTGGACAATATTTCCGATCCGCGCAATCTGGGTGCCGTGATCCGCTCGGTGGCGGCCTTCGGTGGCCAGGGTGTGCTGATTCCGCAGCGGCGCAGTGCCAGCGTTACCGCGGTGGCCTGGCGGACCAGTGCCGGTGCCGCGGCCCGGCTTCCGGTCGCGCGCGCGACGAATCTCACTCGTACGCTGAAGGATTGGGCCTCGCAGGGCTTCCAGATCGTCGGTCTCGACGCCGGTGGTGACACTACCCTCGATGATTTCGACGGCCGCACCCCCACCGTGATCGTGGTCGGTTCGGAGGGTAAAGGCCTATCCCGGCTGGTTCGCGAGACCTGTGATTCGATCCTCGGTATTCCGATGGCGGGACCGGTGGAATCGTTGAACGCCTCCGTCGCGGCGGGTGTCGTGCTCTCCGAGATCGCGCGCCAGCGTCGAGTCTGAGTGCGGAAAACCTGATCGGCGTCTGGTCGACGTTGCGGACGCGTTCGAACCGCAACGGGCGGACCACAAATCGGCGATCGCGGTCGTCCGGGCGAATCGGCCGACGCGGTTGAACCGCAAATCGACTCCAGCCCCGTAGAATTCGACTCGTGGTCATCCCGAATCAGGCTCCCAAGGAGACGATCGAGCATCCGCATGCGACGGCGGTGCTGGCGCTCGGTGCGGCGGGTCTGTTGTGCTGCGGCGCGCTGGGGCCGGTGGCTTGGGCGCTCGGCAGACGCGCGCTCGACCAGATCGAGGAATCGCAAGGTGGTTACGGCGGTCGCACGCAGGTGCTGGTCGGCTACGTTCTCGGCGTTGTCGGCACGATCCTCATGGTCTGCATGGCGATCATTTTCCTGCTTATCCTGATCGGCGGCCGCGCGTAATCGCGGGACGCGTCAGTCCAGGCTCGGACGTTCCCGTTCGCCCTTGCTGTCCCAGGCGGGCCATTCCTCGCTGATGCTCCCGGTCCAATTGGGCTGGCGGCGATCCCGGAAGGCGGCCATCGCCTCATCGCCGTCGATGCTCTTGCTGACGTGCGCGTTCAGATCGGTCTCGAGTTGTCCGACCACGCTCGGGCTCATGCCGAGGCCCTCCCATAGCAGCCGCTTCGACAGTGCGACCGGCAGCGGCGCCGGCCCGTTCGCGATGTCATGGGCGACGGCGAGTGCCGTCGGCAGCACCTCGCCCCCGGGCAGGCAGCCATTGGCCAGACCCATGGCCTTGGCCTCGTCGCCGTCGAAGGTGCGACCGGTCAGCATGATGTCGGCCGCGTTGGCCATGCCGACCAACCGTGGCAGCGTCCAGTGCGCGTAGCCATCGGCGAGTACACCGCGACGCACCTGATTGAGTCCATAGACCGCGTCGCGCGCCATGTACCGCAGATCGCACTGCAAGGCCAGTGCGAGTCCGATACCGACGGCGTGCCCGTTCACCGCCGCGATCACCGGTTTGCGGACCCGCCACGGCGCCGGTTCGATGGTCGCGCTGACCTCGCCGACCCGGTTGGACAGATCGGCACCCGCGCAGAACGCGGGCGCCGTGCCGGTAAGGACGACCGCGCGAATCGCATCCTCGACATCGCAACGCTGTAGCGCCGCACTCAATTCGGCGGCCATGGCGGGGGTGACGGCGTTCTGCTGTGCGGGTCTGTTGAGGGTGAGGACGGCGATGCCCGCGGAGACATCGACGAGCAGTTCCGAACTCATGCCACAGGATGGTAGTCGCGTTCTCGGCCCGCGCGGCGCGGCGTGTTCGCGGCCCAGGCGGATGCCATCGAAAAACCGCGGATCGGTAGCAGCCAGAGCCCTGCTGACCTGCACTGATAGCTGATTTCAGCGCCGGTTGATCAGGTATCGGCACGCTGTCGGCGCTGTGGGAGATCGTTCGAGCACGGGAACCCCACCGGGCCTCGACGAACAACCCGATGCGGAGAAACCGCCATGATGCCCGGCGCCGCCGTGCCCAGTTGCTGATCGGCCTCGACCTCGCCTTCGTCCGCATTCCGCTGGCGCGGCACCGCTACGGCGCCGCTGCCGAACGCCGAGCATCCACACCACGCACCATGCTCGCGCGCACATAAATGGTGCGCGCCACCGGATCAGGTCGGTGAGTCAGCGGGCGCGGGCGGCCTGTCGGCGGCGGGGGCCGATGACGCGGCATATCAGGTAGATCAGGAAGGAGATGGTGGTGACGAAGGTGGAGACCGGGACACCGGGCGCGAGCGACAACAGAATGCCGCCGACCGCGGCGGTTTCCGCGAAGACCACCGTGAGCACCGTGGCGCGCACCGGATTCGCGGTCAGCTGCGCCGCCGCGGCCGCGGGGGTGATGAGCAGCGCGAGCACCAGCAGTGCGCCCACGATCTGCACTCCGAAGGCGGCGGTAATGCCGAGCATGACCGCGAACACCACCGAAAGCGCTCGCACCGGAACCCCGCGTGCGACCGCGACTTCGGGATCCGAACTCGCGAAAAGCAGCGGCCGGTACACCACCGCGAGTACGGCGAGCACCAAGACGGTGCAGGTCGCCAGCAGTGCCAGCCCGTTATAGCCGACACTGACCACTTGACCGGTCAGCAGCGAGAATTTCGACCCGGCGCGTTCTGGGCCCAGCCACAGGAACAGCACGGAGAGTCCGAGTCCGAACGACAGCACCACCGCGATCACCGAATCGCGTTCTCTGGCTTTGCTGCCGAGCAGACCGAACAGCACCGCGGCCACCACCGAGCCGACGATCGCGCCGAGCCCGACCCCGATTCCGGCCAGCAGCGCGGCGGCCGCACCGGTCAGCGAGAGCTCACTGGTGCCGTGCACCGCGAACGACATCTGCCTGCTGATGATCAAGGGCCCGATCACCCCGGCCAGCAGGCCGAGCAACGCGGCGGCGAATACCGCTTGCTGGACGAAGGAATAGGAGAGCAGATTTGCGGTGGTGGTGAAGTCGAACATCTTCGAGATGACACCGGACAGCTTGTCGATCATGAACGAACCCCACTCGATTCGGGCAATTCCTCGGAAAGCGTCGCGCCGTGGCAGTGTTGGGCCCCGGCCGCGCCGAGTGCGTCCATGGTGTCGCCGGTACCGACGACGACCAGGCGCCCGCGCACTCGCAGCACGTCGACCTCGGTCTGATACAGCTCCGAGAGCACCGCCGAGGTCATCACCTCATCGGGCGTGCCGATCCGGAATTTTCCGTCGACCAGATACAGCACCCGATCCACCAGCGGCAGAATGGGATTGATCTCATGTGTCACGAAAAGCACTGCGGTGTCATGGGTTCGCCTGCGTCGATCGATCAGCTCCGAAACCAACCGCTGATTGGCCAGATCGAGGCTCAACAGTGGTTCATCGCAGAGCAGCACCTTGGGATCGCCGACGAGCGCCTGCGCGACCCGTAGCCGCTGCTGTTCACCGCCGGACATGGATTCCAGTGGTGCGTAAGCGAATTTCTGCGCGCCCACATCGGCGATGGCGGCGCGAACTTTGCGTTTGCGCTCGGCGCGGTGCCGCAGGCCGAGGCCCCAGCGGTGCCCGTCGACACCGAGTCCGACCAGATCGACCCCGCGCAGCTGCACACCGGCATCGATCGTCTTCTGTTGCGGCACATAGCCGATATCGGGGTTGCCGGCTCGTGCGGGCCCACCCGCGATATGGGCGGCGCCGGAGCTGAGCGCGAGCTGACCGAGCAGTACCTTCAGCAGCGAGGTCTTACCGGATCCGTTCGGCCCGAGCACCGCGACGAATTCGCCGGGCGCGATCTCGAGATTCAGCCCTTGCCAGAGCGTGCGCTCGCCGAATGCCAAGCCGGCGGAATCGAGCTTTACGGCGACTGAACGGGTCTCGAAGCGACGCCCGACCTCGTCGGCCGGCCCGGCTCCCACGGCCTCGCCCGGCATCGGGTCGCCACCGCTCATGGAATCGCTGCACAATGCTCGCCCAACCGTCACCGGACCACCATCCCCCACGGAATCGCTACGCGATATTGTCATGATGATCAGGCCAGCGCCGCGGCCAGTGCCTGGGCGTTATTGGTCTGCCACTGAATGTAATCGACACCGACGGGCAGTGTTTCGGTCACCTCGACAAGGGGGAGTCCGTTCGACTGCGCGAGCGCCCGCAAATCCTTGGTGATCTTGTCCTCGGTCTGGGTGTTGTAGACCAGTGCGCGGACCTTCTTACCGGTCAGCAGATCCTGGGTGGCGGCGACGGCGGCCGGAGCCGGATCGGTCTCCTGCTCGATCGCCTCCTGGAATTCGTGCGGGGTCAGATCCTGGGTTCCGGCGGCGACCAGCAGGTAGTGTGCCAGCGGTTCGGTCTGCAGCACCGGGGTCCCGGGGTGCTCACCAGCGACCTTGGTAGTTATCGCGGTGATGGCGCTCAGCCGGCTTTTGAACGCTGCGGCGCGGTCGGTGTACGCGGTGGCGTGTGTGGAGTCGATCTCGCCGAGTGCGCTCGCTATCCGGTCGGCGACCGTGCCTACCGTGCCGATGTCGTAGAAGACGTGCTCGTTCCCATCGCTCTTATCGGTGCGGGCTTCGAAGGCGTCGACGGTGTGCTTGTCCTTGCCCTGGATCGCCTTCTCGATGAACTCGTCGTAGCCGCCGCCATTGAAGACGATCAGATCGGCATCGCTGATCCTGGCCGATTCCACCGCCGAGGTCTCGTGGGAATGGGGATCGGCGGCGGGATCGGTGATCAGTGCGGTCACCGAGGCATCCGGACCCGCGATGGTTGTGGCGATATTGCCCCAGACATTGGTCGAGGCGACGACGTTGGGCTTATCCGAATCCTTCGAACTACCGCATGCGGTGAGAGCCACAGCGGTGGCCACCCCCACGGCGATACCGGCGAATCTGATGGCAATCGGTGTGCTCACGCGCGGGTACTCCTGGCAATACGGCAGATCAGAGCGTGCTCTAGATCATAATGGAAATCGTTACCATTTGAACTGTAGCAGGAGGTCTGTCATGGCACGAGTCGATGCTTGCCGGAACACGTCGGGATCCGGACCGGGCCCGCGAACCGATGGGTTCGCGGGCCCGGAACTTGTGGCGGTTGGGCTCAGACGAACGCTTCCACCGGCTTACCCAACAGCTGCGCACAGCGCAGCAGGCCGAGATGGCTGTAGGCCTGTGGATGATTGCCGAGCGAGCGTTCGGCGACCGGGTCGTACTCCTCGCTGAGCAGACCAGTCGGTCCGGCGACATCGACCAGCTGCGCGAACAATGCCTCCGCATCCGAGCGCTTACCGATCAGCAGATACGCCTCGACCAACCAGGCCGCGCACAGGTGGAAGCCCCCCTCGCCGCCGGGCAGGCCGTCGTCGTGGTGATACCGGTATACCGTCGAACCGCTGCGCAGTTCCGCCTCGGTGGCGACGACCGTCGCAGCGAAACGCGGATCCGACGGATCGATCAGTCCGCTGAGGCCGATGTGCAGCGTGGCCGCGTCCAGATCCGTGCCGTCGTAGGCGGCGGTGTAGGACTGGACATCGTCGTTCCAGCCTTTGGTCTTCACCTCGTCGGCGATGGTGTCGCGCAATGTGATCCAGGCCGGATCGATCTGACGCTGGAACCGCTGCGCGAGCGTGATGGCCCGGTCCACGGTGAGCCAGCCCATCACCTTCGAGTACACGTGGTGGCGCGGGTTGCCGCGGATCTCCCAGATGCCGTGGTCGGGCTCCTGCCAGCGCCGCTGCACCGCGGCGACCATGGCACGCACCAGTTCCCAGTCGGCGTCCGGCAGCACCTCGGCCGGATCGACCAATCCGTTCGCCTCGCGTCCGTGCGACAGCGATGCGATGAGATCGACGATCGGACCGAAAACATCCAGCTGCACTTGCATATTCGCGGCGTTGCCGACGCGGACCGGACGCGAACCGGCATAACCGGGCAACTGATCGATCGATGCCTCGGGCGGCAGGGTTTCGCCGTAGAGCGTATACAGCGGGTGCAGTCGCTCCGGGCCCGGCAGCGTCTCCAGGACTCGATGTACCCAGCCGAGGAATTCCTCGGCCTCGGTCAGCGAGCCGAGCGAAACCAATGCCTGCGCGGTCAGTGCGGCATCACGCAACCAGCAGTAGCGGTAGTCCCAGTTGCGTACGCCGCCGATGTCTTCCGGCAGTGAGGTGGTGGCGGCGGCCAGGATGGAACCCGACGGTGCGTGCACCAATCCGCGCAGCGTGAGCGCCGAACGCTTCATCAGATCCGGCTTCAGCGGCGGCAGTTGCAATCTGGCCGCCCACTTCGACCAGTAGTCCTCGGCATCCCGGCGCCGCTCCGGCTCGCTGCTCATGGCGGGCGCGAGATCCTGTGTGCCGCAGCGCATTTCCAGCACAATCGGACCATTGGACGGATCGATGACGGCGCGCGCGGAACTGTGCATGCCATCGGACTGGATCTGCCATCGCACACCGGGGGAGCGCAACACTATCGGATCATTGGTGCCGACCACGCGCAGTCCGGTCGGTTCGATTTCGATGCTGACCGGCACCTGGCCGAATTCCGGTCGGGGCGCGAAGGTAACGACCGCTTTCGCATCGCCGGTGATCACCCGGGTCAGGTCGGTGCGGGTGGGTGCCACATCGTGCGGCAGATAGTCCACCACTTGCAGACTGGCCCAGCGGGTTTCGACGGTCATGGTGCCATCGATATAGCGCTGCGACAGCGGCAGGCCGGGACGTTCCGGTGCGATGGTGAAGTGACCGGCCTGCGGTCCGCCGAGCAGATGGGCGAAGACCGCGGCCGAATCCGGCTCGGGATGGCAGAACCAGGTGACGGTCGCGTCGGGTGTGAGCAGTGCCACCGAACGCGGACTGGCCAGCATGCTCAGCCGCTCGATGCGCGGCGCGCTCGCGCCGGCCAACCAGGTGCGCCGCTCCTCGAGCAGGTAGGCCAGCGCCCAGGACACCGCTTCGGTGCTGTCGACCCGGTATTTGGCCAGGCTCTCGCCCTCGCCGACCTTGATGCCGACGTCGGGGCCGGACAGCATGCGGAAGGCCTTCTCATCGGTGACATCGTCACCGAAGAACACCGCGGCCGACGCGCCCTCCTGATGGCGGACGGTATCGAGTGCGACGCCCTTATCGGTCTGGATCACCGCGAGCTCGATAACCGATTTACCCTCGGTCACCTGGACGCCGACCCAGCAGGACGGACCCTGCCGCACCGCCTTCAGCGCGCGCAGCCCGATTTCCGGACTCGCGTTGCGCACATGCAGCGCGACGCTGGCCGGTTTGATCTCCACGATGGCGCCGGGATTTTCCGCGGCGATCTTCGTCAGACTCGTCTGGACTTCGACCAGCAGTTGTTTGGCGTCATTGTCGATGGCGTGCACGAAACCCACATCGAATTCCGAACCATGACTACCGATCAGTTGCACTTCGACCGGAAGTCGCGACAATGCCGCGAGATCTCGCAGGGCGCGGCCGGAGATCACGGCCGCGGTCGTTCCGGTGAGACCGGCGAGCGCTCGTAGCGCGCTTACCGATTCCCGATGTGGAAAAGCTTTCGCCGGGTCGGACACGATGGGCGCGATTGTCCCGTCGTAGTCCGATGCGACCAAAAGCCGTGGCACGCGCGCGACCGTCGACAGTGCACGGCGAAGTTCCAGTGGCAGATCCTGTGCGCTCACGCGTCCAACCTAGTGATCGGAGGAGTTTTTTCAGGGGCAGGCGTGACAATACTGTGTTGAATTTGCCGCACCGAAGCGTGCCGCGTGGCATGCGTAGGATTGCGCACGCGCCAACCGGCCCCTTTTCAGGATCTGCCCAGCTGAGGTGTTTTTACACAACCGCCAGCGTGTGCAGTGCTCCCGTCGGCCGATCCGGTCGATGCGGCGCGATCGGCCCGCTCGATGCCGCGGATGAGCCGACCCGTGCTAGCTACCGCCGGCGCCGTTTTCGCCGAGCAGCAGGTCCACGGTGAGTTCCAGGCGCTCGGTCACATCCGTGGCCGAGGCGCGCCTGGTCAGCCAGGCCACCAGATTCGACAACCAGACATCGCTTATCACCCGCGCGATCGCCAACTGGCGTTCAGTGGGCTCACCGTCGTTCATGGCCCTGGCGAATACCCGGTCCATCACTTTGCCGACCCGGTCGACCTCCGCGGCCGCCGAGGCGTCGGCGAACATGAACGCGCGCGTCATCGCCTCGGTGAGCAACGGGTCGCGCTGCATCATCCGGGTGATCTGGGTCAGCAGCAGATGCATGCGCTCATTCGGCGTCTGGCCGGCGAGCGGTTTGCGTTTGCCCTCGATCTGCTCGAATTCCCGCGATAAAGCCGAAACGAGCAGATGCACTTTGGACGGGAAATACCGGTAGAGCGTGCCGACCGCGACATCGGCGCGTTCGGCGACCGCGCGCATCTGCACGGCGTCGTAACCGCCCTTGGAGGCCAGTGCGAGCGTCGCGTCCAGAATTCGCTTACGCCGTTCCCGCTGCGCGGCCGAGCTGAGTTCGTCCTCGCTCAGCGTCGTGACCGTCGCGGTAGCCGATGCTCGCCCGGCCGCATTCGAATCGGCTGGCTGCGATCGGTTGGGACTGGCCATCGATAAGAGTCCTTTCCTGCACTATCGGTTTTCGCGTCGGCGGCGTGCGCATTCCGGCAACGGGCATCGGTCGTCTCTTGACTTCCGCACAGCTAGGATATTAGAACATGTTCTAGGTGTGGGAGTCACGCCGGGAAGGCGGTATGGACTGTGACGATCGCCACCACTGACGAGCATAAAGCCGTTCAGGAATCGCTGCGCGGATGGGCCGCAACGGTAGGTCCGATTGCAACAATGCGGGACGATCCGGCGGACTTCTGGCGCGCATATTGGCCGGGTCTGGCGGAGTTCGGAATCTTCCGGGTCACCATTGCCGAAGCGGCCGGAGGCTACGGTGGCTCAGTCGCCGACTTGGCGGTATTCATCGAACAGGCGGCACATGATCTGGTCGGCGGGCCGGTGCTGTCCACCGCATTGGCGAACATGGTCACCGCGGGCGCGCTCGCCGCGGATATGCCGTGCGGTGTCGCGGTGGACTTCGTTGCCGGGGATGCCGCGAGTGAGCGCAGCGAACCAGCCATCGACACCGTGCGCTACGCGCTCGACCGAGCCGAGCGCCGACGAGGCGAAGCGCAGAGCGTACCGGCCGCGTCCGGCGAATATGTGCTCACGGGTGTCTGGGAATCGGTGCTCGGCGCGGCGCCGGGCACGTCGGTGCTGTTGTCTGTGCATACGGCGGATGGGTTGCGCTGGTGTGTGATCGGACCCGGTGCCGAAGGTCTGCGCATCGAGGCGCTGGCGCCCGCCGATCCGAGCACGCCGCTGGCGCGGGTGCACTGCGCCGAGGTGCGGGTACCCGCGGACCGGGTGTTCGAATCGCCGCATCCGGTGGAAGGGCTACTCGCGGTACTGGTTTCGGCCGAACTCGCCGGTGTGGCCGGTTGGTGTCTGGAAACCGCCGTCGAATACGCCAAGGTCCGTGAGCAATTCGGACGTAAGATCGGCTCTTTCCAAGCGCTCAAACACATGTGCGCGTGGATGCTGTGCCGGGCCGAGCTGATCCGCTCCGTCGCGGCCGATGCCGCGGCCGCCGTCGACGAGGGCGGTGCCGAATTGCCCATCGCGGCCGCCGTCGCCGCCGCGATATCGCTGGATGCCGCGGTCGAGACGGCCAAGGACTGTATTCAGGTGCTCGGTGGCATCGGTTTCACCTGGGAGCACGACGCGCACTTCTATCTGCGCCGGGCCACCGCACTACGGCAGCTGCTCGGTGGATCGGCGCGCTGGCGGGCCCGGGTCACCGAGCTGACCCGGGCCGGTCAGCGTCGGACTACGGGTGCGGATCGGGTTTTCGCCGCCGCGCCGCGAGCGACGGCAGCGCAACGATCGAGGCAGTCGGTCGGGGGCCGTGCGTTGCGGGTGACGGTGGGCGACGGGCGGGCCCACGGCGGGGCTCGGGAGCACCGCGAATCGAAGACAGCGGGTGTCGAGGTCGATGACAGCAATGTGAACGAACTGGCCGCCGAAGTGGCCGCGATCGCCGCGCTGCCGGTCGATCAGCAGCGCGATGCGCTGGTCGACGCGGGGCTCGCCGTGCCGCACTGGCCCGCGCCCTACGGGCGTGGTGTGAATCCCATGACGGGACTGATGATCTCGGAGGAGCTGCGACGCGCGGGCCTGCAGTCGCCGGATCTGGCGATCGGTGGCTGGACCATCCCGACCCTGCTGCGGTATGGCACCCAGGAGCAGATCGACCGGTTCGCGTGGCCGACACTGCGTGGCGAGGTGCTCTGGTGCCAGCTGTTCAGTGAACCGGAGGCCGGTTCGGATCTGGCCGCGCTGCGCACCACCGCCAAGAAGATCGACGGCGGCTGGGTGCTGCGCGGACAGAAGGTGTGGACATCGCTGGGTGATCGCGCGAATTGGGCGATCTGCCTGGCTCGCACCGATCCGGACGCGCCGAAACATCGCGGCATCAGCTACTTCCTCGTCGATATGCGCAGCGCCGGGCTCGAGGTGCGTCCGCTGGTGCAGATCACCGGGGAGGCGCGCTTCAGCGAGGTCTTCCTCGACGAGGTGTTCGTGCCCGACGACTGTCTGGTCGGTGCGCTGAACAACGGCTGGAAGATCGCCCGCTCGACCCTGTCGACCGAACGCGTCGCCATGGGCGGCCATGGCGTCGGGCCGGAGCTGGAGCAGCTCATCGCCGAACTGCCCGCCACCGGGCCCGGTGCGGAGCTATTGAACGACCGCCTCGGTGGCTTCATCGCCGATGCGATCGCTGGACTATTGCTAGAGCAGCGCGGCGCGGTTCGGATGCTGGCGGGCGGTGATCCGGGAGCGCAGAGCAGTGTGCGCAAGCTCGTCGGCGTCCGGCATCGCCAGGCCGTTGCCGAATTCGCCGTCGAGATGGCAGGTCCAATTGGCGCGCAGGACTCGGAAGTGGTCAAAGAATTCCTGCTCACGCGCTGTTTGTCGATTGCCGGTGGAACCGAGCAGATTCTGCTGACCGTGGCCGGTGAGCGCATTCTCGGACTGCCTCGCGACGCCGACAGCTAGTCGAAGAAACAACTGGGAGCGCAGCGTGGACTTCACCCGGGACGAGGGCCAGGATGCCGTGGCCGAGGTCGTTGTAAGTTTGCTGGAGCGTGAACCGGCACGCGATATCGAGCTGTGGCCGAGTCTGGTCGCGACCGGCCTACTGTCGTTGGCGCTGCCGGAGCGGTTCGGCGGTGACGGCATGGGGCTGGCGGAGGTCTCGGTCCTGTTGACCGAATTGGCCACCGATGCGGTGGCGGTGCCCGCTCTGGCGACCCTCGGCTTCGGGCTGCTGCCGCTGCTGGCCGCATCGCCGGACAGCGTCGCCGAGCGGGTCTATCCGGAGGTCGCCAAGGGGGCGGTGCTCACCGCCGCACTCAGTGAGCGCGCGAATCCGTTCGTGCTCGAGCCGCAGACCTCGGCGGTTTCCGATGGCGACACCGTCCGCATCACCGGTCACAAGGTGGCGGTGCCGTATGCGGAGCAGGCGCGCTGGATATTGGTTCCGACGAATTCCGGTATCGCACTGGTGGATTCGGATTCCGCAGGGCTCACCCTGACGCCGTCACCGACCTCCGGTGCGAGTCCGGAATGCACGCTGCGCCTGCACCAGGTCGAGATTCCGGCCGAACAACTGTTGCCCGTCGGCATTGGTGAACTGCATCGGTTGGCCGTCGCCTCGATCGGCGCGACCGCGGACGGACTGCTCAACGGTGCGCTGGTGCTGACGGCCGAGCATCTGCGGACGCGTCGTCAGTTCGATCGGCCGCTCGCCGAATTCCAGGCCGTCGCACAGCAGATCGCCGATGTGTACATCATCTCGCGGACGCTGCACGCCGCCGCTGTTTCGGCGAACTGGGCACTGGCACAGTCCGCTTCGACGCCACCGCATCAGGAGCGCATCGATGACGACCTCGATGTGCTCGCCTATACCGTGGCCTCGGAGCTGCCCGCCGTCATGCAGAAATGCCATCACCTGCACGGTGGCCTCGGAGTCGATGTGACCCACCCCATGCACCGCTACTACTCACAGGCCAAGGACCTCGCCCGCTGGCTCGGCGGCGAATCGTTTCGACTCGATCGATTGGGGGCCAGATGTTCATCGACCTGACCGCGGAGCAGCGCAAGCTGCGCGAGGAATTGCGGACGTACTTCGCCGATCTCGTGACTCCCGAAGAGGAAGCCGAGATGGCGAGCAACCGGCATGGTGACGCCTACCGCGCGGTGGTGCGTCGCATGGGCGCCGACGGTTGGCTCGGAGTCGGCTGGCCGAAGGAGTTCGGCGGTCAGGGTTTCGGGCCGATGGAGCAGCAGATCTTCTTCAATGAGGCGGTGCGCGCGGATGTTCCGCTGCCGTTGGTGACCTTGTTGACGGTCGGGCCGACACTGCAGAGCTTCGGCACCGACGAGCAGAAGGCGAAATTCCTGCCCGGAATCCTTTCCGGCGATGTCCATTTCGCGATCGGCTACTCCGAACCCGAGGCGGGCACCGATCTGGCATCGCTGCGCACGAGTGCGGTGCGCGACGAATCCGGCGACTGGATCGTCAACGGGCAGAAGATCTTCACCACCGGTGCCCATGAGGCCGACTATGTCTGGCTGGCCTGCCGCACCGGCTCGGTCGAATCGCGGCACCGGGGCATCACGATCCTGATCGTGGACACCAAGGACCCGGGCTACTCCTGGACCCCGATCATCACCTGCGATGGTGCGCACCACACCAATGCCACGTACTTCGACAATGTCCGGGTGCCCGCGAACATGCTGGTGGGCGCGGAGAACAAGGGGTGGCGGCTGATCACCACCCAGCTCAATCACGAGCGGGTGAGCCTGGGCCCGTCCGGCAAGATCGAACAGCTCTACGACCGGGTGCGCGAATGGGCCCAGGCGCGCGGTGTGCTCACCGAGGCCGATGTACGGCGCTCACTCGGTCGCATACATTCCATGGCGCGGCGCAACGAACTGCTGAACTGGCAGGTCGCGGCGGCGTCCGAGGTGCGGCGTGCCCGGGGCCCTGCGTGGTCACGCTCCGCTACCGCCTCCGTCGCTCACGCCGCGGAACTCGACGGTGACCAGGCCACCTTGGTCGCCGATGCCTCGGCGACCAAGGTGTACTCCACCGAATCGTTGCAGGAAGCCGGTCGGCTGGCCGAGGAGATCGTCGGGCACTACGGCGATCCGGCCGATCCGGACACCGCCGAACTGCTGATCTGGCTGGACCGCAGAACCAAACAGAATCTCGTGGTGACCTTCGGCGGCGGCGTCAACGAGGTAATGCGCGAACTGGTCGCCTCCTTCGGGCTGAAACTGCCTCGGGTACCTCGATGAAAACCCGCGATGTGGACGAAAGCAAGGAGCCGCGCATGTCGGAAACCCTGACTGCGGAAGCGATTACCGACGCCGCTGAGCAGATCATCGCGGCAGGTGATTGCGCGCCACGCCTCGGGCGTGATCCGGTGAACCAGCCGATGATCAACAACTGGGTGGAGGCGCTCGGAGACCGCAATCCGATTTACGTCGACGAGGAAGCCGCGCGTGCCGCTGGACATCCCGGCACCGTGGCCCCACCGGCCATGGCGCAGGTGTGGACCATGTTCGGGCTCCATGGTTCGCGTCCGGCCGATGATCCGATGGCGCAGGCCACCGAGCTGCTCGACAGCGCGGGCTACACCTCCGTGGTCGCCACCGACTCTCAGCAGACCTATCACCGGTATGTGAATGTCGGCGAACAGGTTTCGGTGACCAGCAGGCTGTCCGAGATCCGCGGCCCGAAGCAGACCGCGCTCGGCGAGGGCTGGTTCGTCACCTTCCAGACCAGCTGGCACGTCGGTAACGAGATCGTCGCCGAAATGCTTTTCCGGCTGCTGAAATTCGCGCCCGGCACCGATAGCGCACCGGAAGCGCCTGCGGGCGAACGGGTCAAACCACTGGTCTCCTCGGATACCGAATTCTTCTGGGCGGGCACCAAGGCCGGTGAGCTACGTATCCAGCGGCTGCCGGACGGCACGCTGCGGCATCCGCCGATTCCGGCGCTGTGGCAGGACAAGTCGAAGCAGACCGACTATGTCCTCGCCTCCGGGCGGGGCGAAGTATTCAGCTACGTCGTGCAGCACGCGCCGAAAGTGCCGGGGCGGCAACTGCCTTTCGTGGTCGCGCTGGTCGAATTGGAAGAGGGTGTTCGGATGCTCGGTGAACTGCGCGACATCGATCCAGCCGAGGTGCGGATCGGCCTGCCGGTGCAGGTGGAATTCGAGAAGCTCGACGACGAGGCCGTGCTGCCGGTCTGGCGGGTGATCGCATGACCTTCGTCGAACCGGCCACGATCGAGGTCGGCACCACACTGCCCGAGCTGGTCATCACCGCGGATCCGACCTTCGTGATCAGTACGGCCCTGGCCACCAGGGACTTTCAGGATGTGCACCACGACAGGGACAAGGCGCTCGCCCGCGGTTCCAAGGACATCTTCGTCAATATCCTCACCGATACCGGGCTGGTGCAGCGCTTCGTCACCGACTGGGCCGGACCGCGCGCCATCGTCAAATCGGTCGCGCTGCGCCTGGGGGTGCCGCTGTATGCCGGGGACACCTTGACACTTTCCGGCACGGTCTGCGTGATCGACGGCGACGACATCCACATCGATATCGTCGGCCGCGACAGCCTCGGTGACCACATCACGGCGAAAGCCGTTATCGCACTGCGCAGGCAATGATGACCGTGGAAAGCACCACCGGGATTTCCGGCCGCGCCGCGATTGTCGGTATCGGCGCCACCGACTTCTCCAAGGACTCCGGCCGCAGCGAATTGCGTTTGGCCGCCGAGGCGGTCACCGCGGCGCTCGCCGATGCGGGTCTGCGTCCGGCCGATGTCGACGGCCTGACCACCTTCACCATGGATACCAACACCCAGGCCGCCGTCGCGCGCGCCGTCGGTATCCCGCAACTGAAGTTCTTCAGCCACATCGGCTATGGCGGCGGTGCGGCCTGCGCCACCATCCAGCAGGCGGCCATGGCGGTCGCCACCGGCGTGGCCGAGATCGTTGTCGCCTACCGGGCCTTCAACGAACGGTCGGTATCGCGTTTCGGCCAGTTCTCCACCGCGCTGGCCAGCGCACCGACCTCATCGGGCATCGATGCGGGCTGGTCCTATCCGCAGGGGTTGGGGACACCGGCCGCGCAGGTGGCCATGGTCGCCCGCAGGTATATGCACGTGTACGGCGCGACGAGCGCGGACTTCGGCCGCGTCGCGGTCGCCGACCGCAAACATGCCGCGGTGAATCCGGCCGCTTTCTTCTACGGCAAGCCGATCACCCTGGAAGACCACCAGAATTCGCGCTGGATCGCCGAACCGCTGCATCTGCTCGACTGCTGCCAGGAATCCGACGGCGGTGTCGCGATCGTGGTCACCAGCGTCGAGCGGGCCCGGGATCTGCCGCAGCGGCCAGCCGTAATCGCCGCCGCCGCACAGGGTTCCGGTGCGGATCAATATGTCATGACCAGCTACTACCGCGATGCCCTCACCGGCTTGCCGGAGATGGGGCTGGTCGGTGCTCAACTCTGGGCGCAAAGTGGTTTGCGTCCGCAGGATATGCAGTCCGCCATCCTCTACGACCACTTCACCCCGTTCGTCCTCATGCAATTGGAGGAACTCGGTTTCTGCGGACGCGGTGAGGCCAAGGATTTCGTTGCCGACGGCGCCATCGAAATCGGCGGCCGGCTGCCGCTCAATACCCACGGTGGCCAGCTCGGTGAGGCCTATATCCACGGTATGAACGGGATCGCCGAGGCGGTCCGCCAGATTCGCGGCGCCTCCGTCAACCCGGTGGAGAACTTGGAATACATCCTGGTTACCGCCGGCACCGGCGTCCCGACCTCGGGCCTGGTGTTGACGCGATAGGTGTCGGACGGGGACATCGGTCTCAGCTATGACCGCTAGAGTGAGCATATGAAGCGGATGGTCCAGATTCCATATGAACTGGAGCAGGAGGAAGACGGTACTTGGGGTGCTCACGCCGTCTTTCCGAGCGGCGGCGCGCACGGGGTTGGTCAGACTCCGGATGAGGCGGTTGCCGACCTACACGAAGCCGTCACACTAGTTCTAGAGGAGATCGGACTGCCGTCGGTTCTGACGATCGTCCAGGATGTCGCCTGATGCCACCGCTTCCGGTGGTTTCAGGCGACAGGGTCATCAAGGCACTGGAGCGAGCTGGGTTCGGACTGATCCGAGTGAACGGCAGCCATCATATGATGCGCAGTCCGGAAGGGCGGTTCACCGTTGTGCCGGTGCATCGCGGTGCTGATATCAAGCCCGGCACGCTACGGCGCATCATTCGCGATGCGGGTCTGTCGGTTGCCGAATTCCTGCAATTGCTCGATTAGGCCACTGAGAGTGCCAGGTCCGGTGAGAGGTTCGGAATGGCCGATCGACACCTGATCGACGTCCACGTTCTGCTCGTCCAAGACGGGGCGGTGTTGCTGAGTAGGCGGCGCAGTGCGGACGAGTTCGATGGGCTGTGGCATCTGCCTGCGGGGAAGTTGGAGTCCGGCGAGTCCGCGACCACTGCTGCCGGGCGTGAGGCGGGGGAGGAGATCGGGGTTGTTATCGACCCGGCCGATCTGCGGCTGATTCATACCGCGCACGTGATCAAATCCGGGCGGGAAGCTCGGCTCGGGCTGTTCTTTCATGCGCTGCGGTGGGCGGGTGAGCCGGTGAATCGGGAGCCAGATAAAAGCTATGGGCTGCAATGGTTTTCGCTTCACGCGCTGCCGGAGGAGTCGCTGATCCGCTATTCCGCTGCCGGAATCCATGGGTTCATGACAGCCACGCCTTATAGCGAGTGGGGTTGGGTGAGATAGTGGGAGAGCACGGCAGCGAGCTGGTCGACGCTATCCCGGGTTCCTGCCGGAATATGCGCTCGCGCGCCTGCGAATCTATCGAAGACGGTGCCCTCGAGTACCGCGACGAAGTCTGCGGCGGCCGCATCGGGCTCGGGAAAACCCAAGGTGTGGAACAGATCTCGTCCCCGCTCGATCGAAAACAGGCTGTGTGCCAGTCGCCGGTGCAATTCGGGGTCGCCGAGCAGGTCGATGAGCAGCGCATGCCGCACGATCAGGTGATTGCGGCGGTCGACGAGTAGCCGGTCGAGCCAGCCGGCGATGGCGCGCGCGATGGCTTCGGGGTCGATCGGTGTCGTCGGGGCGAGTTCGGCGGCAAGGAAGTCGTCGTGGGAGCGTGTGGTGATCCGGTCCGCGATTGCCTCGAGGAGCGCGCGTTTGGTGCGGAAATAATAGGAGGCCGACCCACCGGGCAGTTCGAGGGCGTTATCGAGGGCGCGGTGGGTGAGCGCTCGAATGCCCCGGGTGGCAATCACATCGATAGCGGCGTCGACGAGTGCCGCGCGTCGGTCGGTTGTGGACATCATCACCTTCGCTGGTGGCCGCATCTCCTGGTCCTCTACAACTGTAGAGGACCAGGAGGGTGTCATGGCAGACAACATCACACTGAACGCCGACCAACTACAGGCTCGGGCGCGCTTGCGTGAACTACTCGACCGGCACGGCAGGCCGATAAAGCGGCATCGCGGCATCTACCTGTACGGCCGACCCGGTCGCGGCAAAACGATGCTGATGGACGATTTTTTCGTGGGTCTCGCGTCGAACCACAAGCGGCGCTTCCACTTCCACAGCTTCTTCGCCCAATTGCACACTGCGGCACATGAGTCGGGCTCTACAGATAAGGCCATCGACTATCTGCTCGGCCGTGCCGAACTGGTCTGCTTCGACGAATTCCACGTACACGATATCGGCGATGCCATGCTGATCGCCCGCATGCTCGACGCCCTGTTCGCCCGCCGCGCCGTCCTGGTGGTGACCTCGAATTACCCGCCGGAGCAACTGCTGCCGAACCCGCTGTTCCACGACCGCTTCCTACCGACCATCGCGCGCATACGCGCGCGTATGGACATCGTCTCGGTCGACGGCCCGCTCGACTACCGCACTCGCGCCGCGCACGGCGGCACCGGCTTCGCCTCCGGGTGTTATCGCATCGGCGAAGCGGGAGATATCGGCACCGCGCAGGTTGTTGTCTCGGGCACCCGTGAGATCCACGCAAGCGTCGACGGCTGCGCCATCACCGTCGACTTCGCCGCCCTGTGCGGCACCGCAACCGGCGCCTCGGACTACGTCGAACTCGCCGGCCGCTTTCGTCGCTGGACCTTGCGCGACGTTCCACCCCTGCGTGAGGTCCCACCGGACTGGGCCATGCGCTTCGCCAATCTCGTCGACGTGCTCTACGACGCCGATCTCGAACTCACCCTCGAGGCCCGCACCGCACTATCGGACCTGATGGCCGACGTCCCTGCCGTCCCAGACCTGGCACGGACCGCGAGCCGCCTGAGTGAACTCCGTCAGCCCGAATCCGCTGTGCGCCGCTAGCTGCGCACCCACGTAAGAGAACGGCCGGTTACGGATAAAAAGGAGGCAGCCCGAAGTGTTCGATTCCATCCCGGGCGGACCATGGTGGCGGTATATGCCACCACATGGTTTCCAGTGGGCGCTCAGGTGAAGCGCAGGCTGACGTCGGCGAGTACGGGTGCGTCGTCGCGGTCCACGACGGTGGCGCTGATGATCAGTTCGCCATCGGTGCGCCAGATTCGGGTGCGGATGGTTTCGCCGGGGTAGAGCACACCGGCGAAGCGGGCACGGAATCCCTTGACCCGGCTCGCATCCGAATCGAGCACGGTGTCGGTAGCCGTTTTGCAGACGATGCCGTAGGTGCACAGGCCGTGCAGGATCGGGTTGGGGAAGCCGGCGGCGCGGGCGAATTCGGGATCCGAATGCAGGGGGTTGCGGTCGCCGCACATGCGGTACAGCAGCGCCTGCTGACGGAGGGTCGGCGTGGTGACGTCGAAATCCGGTGCGCGGTCGGGGAGTTCGGCCTTGGTGCTCGGGCCGCGTTCGCCGCCGAAGCCGCCCTCACCCTTGGCGAAAATGGACGATCGTGCGGTCCAGAGCGGTTCACCGTCGGAACCGGTGACCGTCTGCTCCTGGACCACTACCGCGGCCGAGCCCTTATCCCAGAGTTCGGTGATGCGACCGGTGCTGCTCGCCTTGCCCGAGGCCGGAATCGGGCGATACACCTCGACCTCCTGATGGCCGTGCACCACCTTCGCCAGATCGATATCGATCCCGGGGAACTCGACCCGCGGCGGTTCGGTGTCGTGGCAGGTGGCCGCCACCGTCGCGAAGGTGGGCAGCACCTGCGGCGTGCGGTCATCGAGGTAGCGCAGTTCGGCCGCATCCGTCCAGCGCGCACCCGCCCCGAGCCCCAGCTGGTACAGCTGCGCATCCGACGGCGTCCAGGCGAACTCCCGGATCGGGAGTTCCGCGCCGAGTGCGATATTCGGGTCGATGGGCATCCGGGTTCTCCTTGTGCGTACTCGTCGTATCGATCGTGCGGCCCTCGCGCCGCGGCGGGCAAGGTGTCGTCCGCTCCGCGCGATGCCTCGCCTACGCCTGCGCGGTGGCCTTGGCCGACCGCTGTTTCTTGCGCTCGGCGATATCCAGTACCGCCAGGTAGCCGAAGGTTATCGCCGGGCCGATGGTCGCGCCGGGACCCGCGTAGGTATGACCCATTACCGGGGTCGCGCTATTGCCGGAGGCGTAGAGGCCCTCGATCACACTGCCGTCCGCGCGCAGCACCCGTCCGGCGGTATCGGCGACCAGACCGCCCTTGGTGCCCAGGTCGCCCGGCACTATCTCGGCCGCGTAGAACGGGCCCTGCACCAGACCCGCCAGGCACGGGTTCGGCCGCACGGTCGGATCGCCGTAGTACCGGTCGTAGTGGCTGTCGCCGCGGCCGAAATCCGCGTCCTTACCGGTCTCGGCGAACCTGTTGAACCGCTCGACGGTCGCGGTCAGATTCTCGGCGGACACGCCGATCTTCGTGGCCAACTCCGCGACGCTATCGGCCTTGACGATCATGTCGTTTTCCATCCAGCGGGACGGAAACGGCTGACCCGGCTGCAATCCGGCGAAGATATAGCGGTTGCGGTAGCGCTGGTCGAACACCAGCCAGGCGGGGATGTTCTCGCCCGGACCCGTTCCCTGCCCGTATTCGCCGCCGTACATGGTGTGCACGGCCTCGACGTAGGGAGCGGACTCATTTCCGAATCGCTTACCGTCGGCGTTCACCATGATGGTGCCGGGCAGATTCCGCTCGGCCAGTGCGAACCACGGCTCACCGCCCTTGAAGATGGTTGGCCCCCACCAGGAATCCTCCATGAAGTCGACCGCGCCGCCGACTTCCATACCCGCATTGATGCCGTCTCCGGTATTGGCGGCCGCACCGGTGGTCCACTCGGTGGTGATGGGCTGGCGCTGGTATTCGGTGCGCATTTCGGCGTTGTGCTCGAAACCGCCGCTGCCCAGCACCACGCCGTATTCGGCGGTGAACCGCACGGTCTCGCCGTTGTGCTCGGCCTCGACACCGGTGACCACGCCGTTGTCCACGATGAGTTTGGTGAGCGGCGTATTCAGCAGCAGCGGCACATTCGCGTCCATGAGCCCCTTGCGCATGGCGGCGATAAACGCCTGTCCCATGCCGAGGATGTGCTTGCCGGTCCACTTGGCGAAGTAGGTGCGGGCGCCGACGCGCAGGGCCCGCATGATGCCCTTTGGGTGGCGCCGGATGAGGTTGAGCCGGACGAAGTCGGCCTGCATGATTACGACATTGAGCGGGGCCTGGGCATACGGCGGCTCCAGGTTGAACCGCTCCTCGCCGAGGATCTTGGCGTTGAACGGCGCGGGTTCGCATGAGCGGCCCTGGCCCAGGCCGCCGGGGGCCTCCGGGTAGTAGTCGGAGTAGCCGGGCACCCACTTCATCTTCAGCGGGGTGTGCTCGAGCACGAAGTCGAGGGCCTCCGCACCACGGTCGATGTAGGTGTCGATCCGGTCTTCGGGCACTACGTCGCCGATGATGTTGTGCAGGTAGGTCCGTGCGTCCTCGCGATCATCGGGACGTCCGGCGGCCGCGAGTGCCTTATTGCCGGGGATCCACACACCACCACCGGAACGTGCGGTCGATCCGCCGTAATGCGCGGCCTTCTCGATGATGACCACGCTCAGCCCGTGGTGGGCCGCGGCGAGGGCTGCGGTCATTCCGGCGGCGCCGCTGCCGACCACCACCACGTCATAGCTGTGCGGATCATTAACCGGGTCAGTCATGTAGAACACGTTATAGAATGGGACGGCATTTGGTCTATGTCGAGCGGCAGAAGACGCAATCGACCTTCCATTCGTCGACAAAACTTGTTTCAGTTCCTGACTGGAGTGATGGATATGGGCGGTGATGTTTCCAGCGACCAGCAAGCAAGCGCCGACGGCGAGTGGGACCTGACCGCCGACGTGGTCGTAGTCGGCTATGGTGCGGCGGGGGCCGCGCTGGAAGCGACCGACGCCGGTGCGCAGGTGCTGGTGCTGGAGCGTTTCGCCGGTGGCGGGGCGTCGGCACTGTCCGGCGACGTCATCTACGCGGGCGGTGGTGCCTCGGTGCAGCACGAGGTCAGTGGATTGTCCCTGGCCGACTGCGTTTTCTCCGGTCGGCGCGCGGGCCGGTTCGCGGCAGGCGCCGAAGTGGGTTCCCGGGCAGCGCTGCCCGAAGCGACAATAGTGGAAGGAAATTAGCGTGCTGTCCGACGCCATACGAATCGAATTGGCCGATGAACTCGCGGCCGCCGAACGCGATCGGGTCGGCATCGACCCCCTCATCGCCAGATATCCCGATATCGATGTCGTCGATGCCTACGAGATCCAGCTGATCAATATCCGACGCAAACTCGATAGCGGCGCGAAGGTGGTCGGGCACAAGGTCGGACTGTCATCGCTGGCCATGCAGCAGATGATGGGCGTGGACGAGCCCGACTACGGTCATCTGCTCGCGGATATGGCGGTCTGCGCGGATGTTCCGGTCGAGACCTCGCGTTATCTTGTTCCGCGCGTCGAGGTCGAGGTCGGTTTCATTCTCGGGGCGGATCTGCCCGGCGCGGACTGCACCGAAGCCGATGTGCTCGCCGCGACGGTCGGCTACGCGCCGTCCATCGAGCTGATCGATTCCCGGATCAAGGATTGGCAGATCGGGCTGGCCGACACCATTTCCGATAACGCGTCCTCGGCCGGTTTCGTGCTCGGTGCGGCACGGGTCGCGCCGAAAGACCTGGATACCAAGGCCATCGATGCCGTGCTCACCCGCAATGGCGAAGTGGTCGCACAGGGCCGCAGCGATGCGGTGCTCGGCGATCCGGTCATCGCGGTGGCCTGGCTGGCACGCAAGGTCGCGAGTTTCGGCGTGCGGTTGACGGCGGGCGACATTGTGCTGCCCGGCTCCTGCACTCGCGCCGTCGATGTCCGCGCGGGCGATTGTTTCCACGCCGAGTTCGCTGGGCTCGGTTCTGTCCGTTTGCGATTCACATAGGAGCTTGCCGTGTCCGAAACGGGGACCGTCACCGCCGCGATCGTCGGATCCGGCAATATCAGCACCGATCTGCTGTACAAACTGCTGCGCTCCACCACGGTGGAACCGAAGTGGATGATCGGCATCGATCCGGCGAGCGAGGGTTTGCGGCGCGCCCGCGGGCTCGGGCTGGAAACCTCGCACGAGGGCGTGGACTGGTTGCTGGCGCGGTCGGAACTGCCGGATCTGGTATTCGAGGCGACCTCGGCGTATGTGCATCGGGCGGCCGCGCCGAAGTACGCCGAGGCGGGAATCCGCGCAGTCGATCTCACCCCCGCCGCGGTCGGGCCCGCTGTGGTGCCGCCGGTGAATCTCGGTGCGAATCTCGATGCGCCGAATGTCAATATGATCACCTGCGGCGGTCAGGCCACCATTCCGATCGTCGCGGCGGTCTCGCGCGTGGTGCCGGTGGTTTATGCCGAAATCGTCGCCTCGGTGTCGTCGGTATCCGCCGGGCCCGGCACCCGCGCCAATATCGACGAGTTCACCAAGACCACCTCGCGCGGCGTGGAGAGCATCGGCGGTGCACAGCGCGGTAAGGCCATCATCATTCTGAATCCGGCCGAACCGCCGATGATCATGCGCGACACCATCTTCTGTGCGATTCCCGAGGACGCCGATAACGATGCGATCGCCGACTCCGTTCATCGGATGGTCGCCGATATCCAGAAGTATGTGCCCGGCTACCGGCTGTTGAACGATCCGCAATTCGATCCGCCGTCGGTGGTTTCCGGTGGGATGGCGAAGGTGTCGGTCTTCGTGGAGGTCGAAGGTGCGGGCGACTTTTTGCCGCCGTACGCGGGCAACCTCGACATCATGACCGCGGCCGCCACCCAGGTCGGCGAGGTCATGGCACAGCGGATTCTGTCGGCCCGGGTGTAAAGGGAGCTCAACCATGCCATATTCCGCAGAACTCGACATCCGCGTCACCGACACCTCGCTGCGTGACGGTTCGCATCACAAGCGCCACCAGTTCACCGCCGACGATGTGCGCACTATCGTGACGGCGCTCGATGGCGCCGGTGTGCCGGTCATCGAGGTGACACACGGCGACGGTCTCGGCGGCTCGTCGTTCAACTACGGCTTCTCGCATACTCCGGAGCAGGAGCTGGTTAAGATTGCCGCGCAGACGGCCGAGCGGGCCAAGATCGCGGTGCTCATGCTGCCCGGCGTGGGCGTCACCGAAGATATCAAGATCGCCCAGGACAACGGTGCGTCGATCTGCCGCATCGCCACCCACTGCACCGAGGCGGACGTATCGATCCAGCACTTCGGCCTCGCACGAGAGCTGGGACTGGAAACCGTCGGCTTCCTGATGATGTCGCACACCCAGTCGCCGGAGGCGCTGGCCGAGCAGGCGCGCATCATGGCCGATGCCGGGTGCCAGTGCGTCTATGTGGTCGACTCCGCGGGTGCGCTAGTGCTGGAACAGGTTTCGGACCGGGTCGCGGCGCTCGTCGCCGAACTCGGTGATGACGCCCAGGTCGGCTTCCACGGGCACGAGAACCTGGACCTGGCGGTTGCCAACTCGGTCTATGCCGTTCGTGCCGGTGCCAAGCAAATCGACGGCAGTGCGCGGCGATTCGGCGCGGGCGCCGGCAATACACCTGTCGAGGCTTTCGTCGGTGTCTGCGACAAGCTCGGCATCAAGACCGGTATCGATTTCTTCGCGATCGCCGATGCCGCCGAGGATGTGGTGCGACCGGTCATGCCGCAGGAATGTCTGCTGGACCGTCAGTCCCTGATGATGGGCTACGCGGGTGTGTACTCCAGCTTCCTCAAGCATGCCGAGCGTCAGGCCGAACGCTATGGGGTGTCGGCGGCCGAAATGCTGGTGCGCGCGGGCAAGCGGAAATTGGTCGGCGGTCAGGAGGACCAGCTGATCGATATCGCGCTCGAGCTCCAGCGTGAGGCATCGGTTTCCGCCTGATCCCCGGAAAGGCCGCGACCGGGTTCGGTCGCGGCCTGTGCGTTGTTGCGCAGTGTCCAGGTCCGCTCAGCGCTGACGACACAGCGCGACGCCTCGTCCGGTAGCGTCGATCGAATATCAGCATGTCGGCGGTCGCGGTGTCGCATATCCGGTGAGTGCGTCGCACAGGCCGTGTGAATTGTGCGCGGCACCCACTGGGTATGTGGCGGATGAATATCGGAATTCGGGGTCGCGGAGAGTGGGGGAATCGGCGATCATGAATCGTGATCTGTCCGCATTGCACTGCGAACCTGCTGTACAAGGAGCGCGGCGGTCGGCGCTGTTCGACGTGTCAGCGGCAGTTCGCGCTCGAGCCGAAGGAAAGTCCGTTCCGGCTGCACGATATTCGGGTGCGCAAGCTCGCCGAGCGGCTCGGTGACGGGCGCGGGCTGCGGTACACGCTGGTGCAGCTCTGGTACGCGGCCGGGCGCAAGCAGGTTCCGGATGTGCAGCGCGTGTTCAAACGGGTGCGTATCGGGGTTTCGGTGGCCATTGTGGTGGTGGCCTTCTTCCTGATGGTGAGTGGTGCGGTACCGGCGGGGGTGGTCATTGCGCTGGGCGCGCTGATTTTGGTAGCAGCCGTAGTCGGTCTGCGGGCCGGGCGGCCCTGGTTTTTGCGCCGGGCCACGGTTCGAATGCCGGTGCCGTACAACGTCTTCCGTCGGGACGTGGTCGGCCGCTGGGCACCGGTCTACGGCGGTCCGCCGCCCGGGTCGGTCGACGAAACTCTGGCGCGACCGCCCGCGGTGGATCGGCCACGAATCGCGGTGCTGTGCCCGGATGCGAGCGTGCTGGCCTGTCTCGCCGTGAACAATGTGGCGCAGACCTGGGCCATGGCGCTAGCCGATCGCATCGATCGACTCCCAGCGGATGTGCCGGTGATCGTGCTGCACGATGCCAGCCTCTCCGGCGTCGCATTGGCGGGAAAGGCCCGTGCCGCGCTCGGGAGCCGGGCCGTGGTGGTCGGCCTTTCGCCGCGTGCGGTATTGGCCAATGCGTCGGTGCTGCGGCTACGGGAGCCACAGCGGCAGGACACCGCATTTCTGCGTGGGGAACCGTTGTCGGAGGCGGAGATCGAATGGCTCGCGGCGGGTTGGTGGTCGCCGATCGCCGCGCTGCCACCCGCGAAGATGCTCACGGTGCTGGAGCGGGCGGTCGAGCGGATCGAGGATGCGGCCGATCCGGATCGCCGTCGTGCCCGCGAGGTAGGTTTCCTCACGTGGCCGACCAGATGAAGCAGTACATGTTCGATCGGCTACTACGCATCGCGGCCGAACACGTCGCCGCCCCGAGCGGCCTCCGATTCACCGAGCGCCAGCTCTACTACGAGCTGTGCCGTCTCCTCACAGCAGCACATCGGATCCCACGCCACTTCACTTTCACGGTCCCGGCACCGTTGACCTATACGTCGTTCCGCACCGCACTCGACCGTCACGGCGCAGTGCCGGGTCTATTGACGATCACACCGCCGAAGACCACCCGAGCCGGACGACACACACCGGAACCGGACCTGTTCGACTACGGCCTGCCACGCCTGCTCGTCTGCGAATCGGACGCGATCGCACAGATGCTGCGCGCCAACGGATTACCGATGGAATCGGCCTGCCCGGTATTCAGTGCGGCTGAACTCCCCCTCGACCCCGGTATCGCAGGTATGCTCGCCCAGGTCGAAGGCACCATCTACCTGCTACACGATGCGAGCACCAACGGACTCACCTTTCCAGCGCGGTTGGCCGAACTGACCGAGATTCCGCAGGGCGTACGAATTGTGCCCTTGGGCCTGCGTCCGCGGCAAGCGGGCACCCTGCACCTGCCTCATCTTCGCGGACAGCTGCCGAGTGCTATCGCAGCTCAGATGGCTTCCTGGGCGCAGGAGGAGCTGCACCGTCCGGAGCCGAGTGTTCGGGCGGCACAGGTGGATTCGTGGGAGCGCGCGTGGCTACGGCGCGGCCGGTTCGTCGAAGTCGAGGCGGTACGCCCGGCATCGCTGCTGCGCACCGTGCACCGCCTCGTCCGTGACGTTCGCTCACCCCGAACCGGCCTGCCCGAACTGCGTCGCGCCCGGACCGCGGGCTTCATGACCTGGCCCGCCGCATGAGGTCCCGCGGTGCCTTGCACCAGCGTCGAATTCCAACGCACCACAGGAGCCGGGCGCTCGGCGGCGAAGATCGACAGCAGTGGCCGCGTGCCATCCATCCGGCGTCGCCGTGCGTCGGCTGGTCCGCGAGCATGCACTGGAAACACTCGACCCGAACTGCGCTGCGCTCGGGATGCGGGCTTTCGACTTGGTCCGACGCATGAAAGGGAATTGCTGTGCCGGAGCATCGGCAGATTACGTATACCGATGAATTGCTCGCTGATGGATCTGTGCATCGGCGGTATGCCGATGGGCGTCAGGAGTGGCGGACGCGCGGTCGGCAGGCGATGGTGTCGTGGCGCGATGATCGGGGTAACTCCGGGACCGATGAGGGGCTCGGGCCGAAGCTCGTGAAACGCAGCTACCACGACGGATCCGTGGTTTACGGCCGGGAGGCGGGGTTCGGGCGGACGCTGTGGGGTGACGGTGTGCTGACCGTGAATCGGTCCTCGTTCGGTGGTCGGCTCGGCGGGATTCTGGCCGCGGTCGCCGGCGGCGCGCTGCTCGGTGCGTTGATCCTGCCGCCGACTTCGCTGACTGTCGAGGAAGAAGAGGAGTTACGCCGACAGGCGCTCGCGCAATCGTCCGGTTCCGACGGCGGCGGCGATTACGGCGGTTGGGACGATGACGGCGGGGACGACGGCGGCGATTTCGGCTGAGGGGAATCATGTCTCGTTGGTGTGCATTCCTGACGCCGGATGATCCGGGCGGTCAGGTGCGGGCGGTCGGCGGCAATCCGGTGTCGGTGACCGGCCCGCACGCGCTTGGATTGCTCGATGGTCCGGGTATCGCCGCAGGTCCGTTCACTGTCGGTGCGCTGACGGCGGTCGGCGAGGTCACCCTGTTCAACGCGGCCCGGCTGCGCGCCCGGCTCGGCGCGGATGTGCCGCCGGACTGCGCCGACGGTGAGCTGTTGCTGCACTGCTACGCCCGCTTCGGACTCGACGGCATCGCCGCCGCCGACGGCATGTTCGCACTTGCCATCGCCGACGGCGAGGACCTGGTACTGATCCGCGATCACGTCGGCACCCGCACGCTCTTCCACGCACGCGCGGGCAATGCCTGGGCCGCCTCCACCTCGCTGCGCGCAGTGCACCGGTGGCCCGCACTGCGAACCGGTCTGCATCTACCCGCAGTTCGCTCCTTCCTCACCTTCGCCTACCTGCCGGGACGCGAGACGCTGCTGCGCGGCATTCACGAGGTCCTGCCCGGCCGCTGTGTCCGCCTGCACGGCGACGGCTCGATGACCGAGGAAACCTATTGGGAGCCCGTCGAAGTCGAGGACCCGCGAGCGGCCGCCGACCATGCACTCGAACTCCGCGGACTGCTGGAGGACGCGGTCGCACGGCGACTGCCCGTCGGCGAGCCGGTCGGGGTGTTGCTTTCCGGCGGCATCGACAGCAGCCTGGTCACCGCTCTCGCCGCCAAAATGCACGATCAGCGCGTGCGTTCGTATTCCATCAGCTTCGGCGGGACCACCCCGAATGAGCTCGCGTACTCCGGACTCGTCGCCACCCACTGCGATACCGACCATCGAGTACTCACAGTGTCCGGTGAAACGGTCGCGTCGCGACTGGCGCGGACGGTGTCGCTGCTGGACTGCCCGGTCGGTGATCCACTCACCGTGCCCAACCTAATGCTCGCGGAAGCCGTTGCCGCAGACGGTATTCGGGTGGTTCTCAACGGTGAGGGCGGCGACCCGGTCTTCGGCGGTCCGAAGAACCTGCCGATGCTGATCTTCGAATTGTCCCGCGACGACCCGGCTCCGGACGCCAGAGCGCTGGCCTACCTGGACAGTTACCGCAAGTGCTACGGCGACCTACCGGTGCTACTGAGTCCCGACGTCCTGACCGCGCTGGCGGACGCACCACCATTGACCGACCTGGTCGCGCCCTATCTGCACCAGGGCCGGATGACCAGCCTGCTGAACCAGCTGCTGCACACCAACCTGCGCACCAAAGGCGCACATCACATCCTCACCAAGGTCGAACGACTCACCGCCGCAAGCGGTTTGGAGGGCCGCGCGCCATTGTTCGATCGGGCCGTCATCGACCACGCCTTCCGGGTACCGGGTCGATACAAGCTGGCCGGTACCAGTGAGAAGTGGATCCTCAAACAGGCTGTGCGCGACCTACTTCCGGCAACCATCGTGGACCGCCCCAAGAGCGGTATGCGAGTTCCGGTGCAGCAGTGGTTGTCCGTGCCGCTGCGCGAACTCGGACACGATCTGCTGCTCGGCTCCTCCGCGCGAGCCCGCGGCCTGTTCCGCACCGACACCATCGGCTCGTGGTTGCGCGGCGAAGGTGCACTGTTGCCGCGGCAGGGCGGCAAGTTGTGGCTGGTGCTGTCATTGGAGCTGTGGTTGCGGTCCTTCGAAGTCGGGCCGTGAGCGAGTGTCGGCGAGTGAACCAAAGGCGCAGCCGTCAGCGCAGTCCTACGTTGGAGTAGCACCGAGGAGCCGCATGTCCGATCCCCGCATCAAACAGCACGCGGACGATGAGAACGAGATCCATGACCTGGCCGGATTCGTCGACGCGGGATGTAACGTCGTCACACCCGTCGCACAATTCCCGCCGGAGGTGGCCGCGGTGGTTGTCCAGACCTTCGCCCAGATAGTCCGGAACGCGAGGGCGAGCCGTGCCGCGACCGTACCCGACGCCGATGGCATCACCAGGTCCCAGACCTTCGAGGAGGGCGAGGTCTACATGATCGAATCGCCCTTCGACGGCTTCTTCGCCGATCGCTACATCATGGATTTCTACGATGCCGAGGAACGCGGCATCTGCTCGCGCATGCATCTGCATACCGGCATGCGCTTCGTCCGCATGATGACCGGTCCCGACACCCATATCCGGGTGAGCAGCCTCTCGCCGTTCCGGGTAACTCATATCGAAGGCGTAACGCCCTTCGCCCCCAACCAATTCGAGGACGATCTACCCGACACCCCACCCGACCTGCACCGCACCAGGTACAACCTGATCGTCCCGCCCTGCTCCTTCGTCGATATGCAGATCCCGCGCGGTGTGAGCCATCAATTCAATGCCATCGGCCAGCATGCCGTCATCGACTCGGTCCACCCCGAAGAGTCCATCGAAGTCTTCCGCGAGCAGATGTCCGGCTTCAAAATGATGGCCCAAACCGTCTTCCTGGCCGAGGAATTGCCGGACGCCGCCTCCTGCACGTCACTTCCCTAGCGCACTCGGTATCGGCTGCGATCCGATCGGCTCCATCTCGGAAAGTCGCGGAGACCGGCGTCCGTCACCGTCTTGACAACGGCTGGTCTCATGCGAATGGGATGCGGATCGACACCTCGGCTTTCCACCGCCGGTTCAGTTCGGCGCGCGCATACCGTCAAGCGCGACATCGATCATGCGCGGGGCGGCTTCGGGAACTGTCTCACAGGCGACCCCGATGCCGTGTCCGAACCTGAGCAGATCGCGCGGTTCGATATCGCGACGGATATCGCCCGCATCCTGCGCCGCGTTCAGTAGCGCGGCCGCCGCGTCGGTGATCATCGAGCGACACGCGATGAAGGTCGGTGAGCCCTTGTCCATACCGGCCTTCATGGTGGTCGCGAGGCTGCGGTTGGCCATCACCCACTGCACTTGTTCGCGCAGCCACGTTTCGAAAGCCTCGACGGCCGAACGGGTTTCGAGTAGCGCATGGGCGCGGGCGCTCAATTGTTCGATGCTGGAACGGTATACGGCTTCGATCAGCACCTCGCGGCTCGGAAAGTGCCGGTAGAGTGTGCCGATGCCGACACCGGCGCGGCGGGCGATCTCCTCCAGTGGGGCGTCGGGGCCCTGTTCGGCGAATGTCTGCTGAGCGGATGTCACGATCCGCTCATAGTTGCGCCGGGCGTCCGCGCGCATCGGCCTTCCCGTCGACGGTGCTCCCATATTCCCTCCACTGAAAAACGGAAGGACCCTCCAGATAGAGTTGCAAAACTGGAGGAACCCTCCATATGATAGCTCTAGCGTAAGCGGAGGCTTCCTCCGCTTGATTCCCATTCGATGGAGCGTTCTTTGTCCACAACCATGTCCGCGGACACCGGTGTGCCCGCAACCAGCAGCGCCGGTCGGCTCCGATCCGGCATTGTGCTGGTCACCCTGCTGACCTGCCAATTGATGATCATCCTCGATATCACCGTCATGAACGTGGCGTTGCCGCGCATCCACACCGACCTGCATTTCACCGCGACCAATCTGTCCTGGGTGATGAACGCCTACACCCTGGTATTCGGTGGTCTGCTGCTGCTCGGCGGCCGCGCGGGCGATCTGTTCGGCCGTCGGAACCTGTTCATTGTCGGCACAGCAGTGTTCACACTGGCCTCGCTGGCGGGCGGGTTGACACCGTCGGCCACCTGGCTGCTCGTCGCCCGTGTTGTGCAGGGCATCGGCGGGGCCATGGCAGGCCCCAGCACCCTCGCGCTGCTGACCACCACCTTCACTGAGCCCAAGGCCCGGATGCGGGTGCTCGCGCTGTTCTCCGGCATGTCCAGTGCGGGTTTCGCGATCGGTCTCGTTATCGGCGGCCTGCTGACCGAATGGCTGAGCTGGCGTTCGGCGCTGTTCATCAATGTGCCCTTCGGCCTGGCGGTCGTCGTATTCGCGCTGCGCTATCTGCCGGCCGCTGCTGCGGGGCGCCAACCCGCCCGCCTGGACCTGCCAGGTGCGGTGACCGCCACCGGCGGTATCGCCGCGCTGGTCTACGGCTTCATCAGCGCCGCATCATACGGCTGGAGCAATGCGGGCACCGATATCTGGCTGGCTGTGGGTGTCATCCTGATCTCCACCTTCCTGACCATCGAGGCGCGCACGGCCCAACCCCTGCTGCCACTGCGGCTGTTCGCCGATCGCAATCGCGCCGCGGCCTACGCCAATATGTTCCTCGGGCCGATGGCCGGTATGTCGATGTTCTTCTTCCTCACCCAATACCTGCAGGAAGTGCTCGGATTGAGCGCGCTGGCAACGGGTTTCGCGTTCATGCCGACCGCGCTGATGATGTTCACCATGATCCGGCTGATCCCGCGGCTGCTGCCGCGCTTCGGCCCGAAACCGGTGACGGTAATCGGCACATTGCTGATGGCGGCCGGTTTGGCGCTGCTGACCCGACTGACCGTCGACACCGCGTACTTCCCGATGCTGTTCATCGCCATGATCCTGATGGGAAGCGGTATCGGCCTGGCCTTTTCACCACTCAACGTGATTATTATGTCGAGCGTCGCGCCGACCGAAGCCGGTGCCGCGGGCGGCGCACTGCAAACCTTGCAGCAGACCGGCTCCGCGCTCGGTCTCGCCATTCTGGTCACCGTATTCGGCACGGCATCCCGCGAAGCCGGCGGTTCGGCACCGCACGCCCTGGTCAGCGGGATCACCGCCGCCTTCGCCGGTGCCGTGGTCATCGCCGCGCTGACGTTCGTGGTCGCTCTCACCTTCCGCGGCACGCGTTCTGCGGACTGAAATATCGCCCTGCCCGGTCGATTCCGGGCGGGGCATATTTTCTACAGCCAGGTATCCAGCGTCGTTGTGGTGAGGAAATGTTCCAGGTCGCGCCGCCAGGGTGCCGGTACGGTCTTATCCGGCTCGATGGCGGTGTACTGGCCGCGATAGAACAACAGCGGCCGTCCGGAGACGGTCGACTCCGACAGGGCCAGCACCCGGCCGATCACGATGTAGTGATCGCCGCCGTCGACGACGCTGTCCACCTTGCATTGGACGGTGGCGAGCGCGTCGTCCAGGAGCGGGAGCTCCAGATCCGAGGTGTGCCAGTTGGTTTCGGCGAATTTATCGGTCTCACGGGATCCGAAGCGGGCACACAGTTGCTGCTGTTGCTCGGCGAGGACATTCACGCAGAACCGTCCGGACTGTTCGATGGCCGCCCAGGATCGCGAGGTCTTGGTGGGGCAGAACAGCACCAGGGGCGGGTCCAGGGACAGGGCGGCGAAGGATTGGCAGGCGAAACCGATCGGGGCGCCGTCGGCGTCGAAGGTGGTGATCACCGTGATGCCGGTGCAGAACTGCCCCAAGACATTTCGGAACTGCCGCCCGTCGGTCGCCGGATATTCCCGCGTCGTCATCGTCTCCCCGCTCGCCCTGTCGTGCACTACTACTGCCGCTGTCCGACCGTGAAGTCGTGACCCCACAGGCTGACCGCGGTGGATTCCCGCGCGATCCAGTCCGCATCGTCGACTGCCAAACCTTCACAACCGAATTCGACGTCGAAGCCACCCGGTGTCTTCATATAGAACGACAGCATTTTGTCGTTGACGTGCCGGCCGAGTGTGGCCGACATCTTCACCTTCTTGCGCAGTGCGCGATCCAGGCAGAGCCCGACATCGTCGGAGCCCTCCACCTCGACCATCAGGTGCACGATGCCGCTCGGCGTCGGCATGGGCAGCAAGCCCAGTGAGTGGTGGCGCGCATTGCAGCCGAAGAAGCGCAACCAGGCCGGTTCACCGTCGGCGGGCCGCCCGACCAGCTGCGGTGGCAGCCGCATCGAATCGCGCAGCCGGAAGCCGAGCACATCGCGGTAGAAGCTCAGCGCGGCCGCATCGTCGGAGGTGCTGAGCACCACGTGGCCGAGTCCCTGTTCGCCCGTGACGAACCGGTGTCCATGCCGGCTGACCACGCGCCGATGTTCCAGTGCCACACCGTGAAACGCCTCCAGGGTGTTGCCCGAAGGATCTTCGAACGAGATCAGCTCGTGGACCCGGCGATCGGCCTTGTCCGGTGCGGTGCCGTCCTTGAAGGGCACCCCGGCCGCATCCAGCCGGTCCCGAATATCCTGTAGCTCGGCGGCATTGGCGGTTTCCCAGCCGGAGACCCGCAGCCGATCCTTTTCGCCGGGCACGACGACCAGCCGGGCCGGAAACTCGTCCATGCGCAGATACAGCGACTCGGGATCGGTGCCCTTACCTTCGACCATGCCGAGTACCTCGAGTCCGTATGCACGCCAGGCCGCGATATCGGTGGCCTCGATGCGCAGATACGCCAGTGATCGAATACCCATCACTTCTCCTTCACACCGGCAAGGAACTCCGTTGCCAGCCGGTTGAATTCGTCGAACTTCTCCAGCTGGGCCCAGTGCCCGCAACCGCCGAAGACGTGCAGTTGCACCCGTGGAATCATCTTCGTCGCGACCAGTGCGCCGTCGAGTGGATTCACCCGATCTTCCCGGCCCCAGATGAGCAGCACCGGCTGGCGTAGCTTGTAGACATCGCGCCAGATCATGCCTTGCTCGAAATCGGCTCCGGCGAAGGACTTTCCCATTGCCCGGGTCGCGGCCAGCGCCTCGGGCGTACTCGCCGAGGCGAAGCGCTCATCGATCAGCTCATCGGTGATCAGCGATTGATCGAAGACCATGATTCGCAGGAACGCCTCCAGGTTTTCCCTGGTCGGCGCGGAATTGAAGGTCGCGAGGTGCTTTACACCCTCGGTCGGATCCGGTGCGAACAGGTTGACGCTCAACCCGCCCGGACCCATCAGCACCAGCTTGCCCGCCCGCTCCGGATAGTCCAGCGCGAACCGCACCGCGGTGCCGCCGCCGAGCGAATTGCCCAGCAGGTGTACGCGTCCGGTGATCTCCAGCGCGTCGAGCAGATCCTTCAGCGCCGAGGCGCTGTGTGTGAAGTACTGCGGATGCTCGGTCGGTTTATCCGAGCGTCCGAATCCCGGCTGATCCACGGCGAGCACATGAAAGCCGCGGGCCAGCACCGGGATATTGCGGGCGAAGTTCGACCATGAGCAGGCGCCGGGCCCGCCGCCGTGCAGCAGCACGATTGTCGGGCTGTTGCCGATTCCGGCTTCGTGATAGTGCAGGCGCAGATCGGGCCGCGCCTGCGCGTATCGCGAGGTCGATTCGTAGGTGAGTTCGGTTGTCGCGGTCATGGCTAGACCATGCCGTCGGTAACCGGCAGCCCGAACTCGTGCGTGCCGTACATAACATAGGCGCGCTCGGGATCGTTGGCCGCGTGCACCCGACCGGCATGCGCGTCGCGCCAGAAGCGCTGCAGTGGTGTGCCGTTCGCGAGTGCGGTGGCGCCGGAGGCTTCGAAGAGCCTGTCGATCGAGGCGATCGCCCGGCCGGTCGCGCGCACCTGGTCGCGGCGTGCGCGCACCCGCAGATCGAACGGAATCTCTTTGTCCGCCACCAGCAGTGCGTATTCGTCGGCGATATTGCCCGACAGCTGACGCCAGGCCGCATCGATATCGCTGGCGGCCTCGGCGACGCGCACCTTGGTGAATGGATCGTCCTTGGCCTTCTCACCGGTGTAGGCCGCGCGCACGCGCTTGCCCTGGTGCTCGACATGGGCGGCATACGCGCCGTACGCCATGCCGACGATCGGCGCCGAGATGGTGGTGGGATGGATGGTGCCCCAAGGCATTTTGTACACCGGATCGGTGTTCTGTTCCAGGCCGGGGGATTTCAGCTCGCTCATCGCGCGGAAGCTCAGGAACCGATGCGACGGCACGAAAACATCCTCCACCACAACAGTATTGGAACCGGTGCCGCGCAATCCGACCACATTCCACACGTCATCGATGTGGTAGTCGGCGCGGGGGATCAGGAAGCTGCCGAAGTCGACCGGCTTGCCGTCCTTGATCACCGGACCGCCGAGCACCGCCCAGGTGGCGTGATCCGAACCCGAGGACCAGGCCCACGCGCCCTTGACGATGTAGCCGCCGTCGACGACCGTGCCCGCGCCCATCGGAGCGTAGGACGAGCAGATGCGCACCTCGTTGTCCTCGCCCCACACATCCTGCTGCGCTTGCCGCGCGAACAGCGCGAGGTGCCAGTTGTGCACGCCGACGATGCCTGCCACCCAGCCGGTGGAACCGCAGGCGCTGGCCAGTTTGCGAACCGTGTCGTAGAACACGACCGGATCGGCCGCGTGCCCACCCCACTGCTTGGGCTGCAGTAGACGGAAGAAGCCGGCTTCCTGCAGTGCCTTCATCGATTCGTCGGGGATGCGCCGCAGGTCCTCGGCCTCCTGTGCCCGCTCGCGCAGCATCGGCAACAGTGCTTCGACCCGTTCGGTTACTTCTTGCGTCATCGCGGGACCCGCTCCTGCCTGGTCGGATTGGTAACCGGTACTCATTTGCCTCTGAGACTAGAACAGGTTCTTATTTCTGTCGAGAACGGGTGACCATGAGGGGCATTCGTCACCGGTTCGCAGGTGGTCGACTTGATCGCTGGCGTGGAACGCGACATTTTTGTAACGTGTTCTAGTATAGAAGGAGGAGGGATCGCGATGGCAGTTTCCCCACCGGGGAGCGGTGCGAAGGGAAGGGGGACGGCAGTCGGCGGCGCCGACGGGGTGGGTAGGCCCCGCGAGCTCGACGTGGGCTCCGCGCCCACCCGATACGCGCGCGGATGGCATTGCCTCGGTTTGGCGAAGTCGTTCCGCGACGGCAACCCGCACGCGGTCGAGGTGTTCGGGACCAAGCTTGTCGTCTGGGTCGACAGTTTTGGCGAACTCCGGGTGCTCGACGCCTACTGCAGGCATATGGGTGGCGACCTGAGCATGGGTGCGGTCAAGGACGGCGATATCGCCTGTCCGTTCCACGACTGGCGCTGGTCCGGCACCAGTGGCAAATGCACGTCGATTCCCTATGCGCGGCGCGTGCCGCCGCTGGCTCGGACCCGCAAGTGGACCACGCTCGAGCGCAATGGACAGCTGTTCGTCTGGCACGACGTCGAGGGCAGCCAGCCGCCGCCGGAGGTGACTATTCCGCATATCGTCGGTCCGTACACCGACGCGGCTGGCAACCCGAGTGAACAGCTCGACAGCGGGTGGACCGAATGGACCTGGAACTCGCTGCTGATCGAGGGCGCGAACTGCCGCGAGATCATCGACAACGTGGTGGATATGGCCCACTTCTTCTATATCCACTTCGCCTTCCCGACGTACTTCAAGAACGTCTTCGAGGGACATATCGCCACCCAATTCCTGCAGACCAAGGGCCGTCCCGATATCGGCATGGCCGAGAAGTACGGCGGCGACACCCTGTTGAAGTCGCAGGCGTCGTACTTCGGGCCCTCTTACATGATCAACCCGCTGGTCAATATCTACAGCGAATACGAGGTCAAAAGCGTCCTGATCAACTGCCACTACCCGGTGACGCAGGATTCGTTCGTACTGCAGTGGGGCGTATCGCTGGAGAAACCGAAGGGCGTCGACGGTGAGACGGCCGGAAAGCTGGCCGCGAAGATGACCGATGGCATCAGCGTCGGATTCCTGCAGGATGTCGAGATCTGGAAGCACAAGTCCAAGGTCGATAATCCGCTGCTCTGCGAGGAGGACGGCCCGGTCTACCAGCTGCGTCGGTGGTACGACCAGTTCTATGTGGATCTGGCCGACGTGACCGACAAGATGACCCAGCGCTTCGAATTCGAGGTGGATACCACCAAGGCGAACCAGGCGTGGGAGGCCGAAGTCGCCGAGAATCTGCGGCGCAAGCGGGAAGCGGAAGTCTGATGGCGCCGACCTGGGCGAAAGCACCCGACTTCGCCGATCAACCGGCGCGGCGGGCCGCGGTGCGGGCCCAGACCATCGTCGACAAACAGCGGTATATGGAGGAGGGACTGACGCCGCTGCGGTGTCGGTCCTGCCAGAGCGAGGTGTTGGTGCGCAAGAGCTCGTCGCACCAGACCTCAGTGCAGTGGACCGACAATCCGGCCGCGCGCTGTCCGGTCTTCGCCAGGCTCAGCGCGCAAGGGTACGGGCCAGGGCGCCCGGAATCCTGTGCGCACCTGGAGAAGACGATCGAATGGGCTGTCGACGAGGGTGTGCTCGAGGTTCGCGAGTAGGCCCGATCGCGGGTGCGCCGCTGGCCGAATCAGTCGAGCCGGAAATCCGCGAAGTCGAATCCGGGTGCGACTATGCAGCTGACCAGCACATACTCATCATCCGCGGGTCGCGCGGCCTGACTGGGTATTCAGAAGAGGGTGGGCTCGCCGAAGCCCGGGGTGCGTTCGATTTCCAGGAGACGTTGTTTGGTGGTGATGCCGCCGGGGGCGGAGAAGCCGGTGAGGGTGTGGTCGGCGGCCAGGACGCGATGACAGGGGATGATCAGGGGGATCGGATTGCGGCCGAGGGCCTGTCCGACGGCTTGGGCCGCGCCGGGGGCGCCGATACGGTCAGCGACCTGGCCGTAGCTGAGGGTATGGCCCGGATCGATGACGCGGGTGACTGCGTAGACGGCGCGGTGGAATTCCGGAATTCCGTTGGTGGTCACCGGAATCCAGCGCAGATCGTCGACCTCGCCGGCCAGGTGGGCCTGGATGCGGGCGATCGCATCGGCGATGGGGCCGGGGGGCCGGGTCTCCGGAATTTCCTCGGCGTCCGGAATTCGGCTGCTGGGGCGCATGATCCGCGTCCGCGTCGCGGCGGGATTCGCCTCCGGCAGTCCGAATCGGAATACGAAATCGCCGGTCCAGGCGATCGCGCAGGAGCCGATCGCGGTGTCGAACAGCGCCGACCCGGTGACCGGGCGAGCGGAACCACTCATACGGTCAGTGTGCACGTCGGTTCTGACATTGATGACCAGACCAGTCCAGTTCTCCGGAACTGGCCTGGATCGCGTCGGCGGTCGGCTCGGCGGCCGCGCAACTAGGCTTCGCGATCCGGCGCTGCGCGGCCCGTTCGGGATAGGCAAGAGCGCCGGCATCGGGATCCGGCACGTCGCCGTGGCCGTAGATAGCGACGAGATCCGCGTATTGACGCTGGTTTTCGTAGTACGACGGGGACCGTTCGGTCAATGGTCCCGGCGCGTGGAATCGTTCGAGGCGCAAGACCTCGCTCGGGCGGCGCGGCGCGACCCGGCGGATGAGATAGGCGAAGGCGGCGATGACGAGCAGGGCGGCGACGGCAGTCATACGAGTCAGCGTGCGCGCACTGGCCTTGTCATTGAATATCCACTTAGCTAATACTGGACTTTATGTCGACGAGAGTTATCGGTGCCACGAGTCTTGCCCGTGATCTGGGTAGTTGGCGCAGTGCGGACGAGAACGGCGAAGCGGGGGAGCGCCGGTCGACGCGCCCGGCCTATCTGGCTCTCGCCGAAGGCATCCGTCTACTCATCCACGACGGCCGCGCACCGCTCGGCGTCGCGCTGCCCAGTGAACGCGATCTGGCCGCGACCCTCGGCGTCAGCCGCACGACCATCACCTCCACCTACAGCCTGCTGCGCGAACACGGCTATCTGATCAGCCGCCAGGGTTCGCGCAGCACCGTCGCCCTCCCGAGCGACGTGCAGCACGACGGCACCAAACCGGCCCGCAGCATCCTCGCGATGATGGCGCAACCGGAACTGCCGACCGTCGATATGACCTACGCCGCCATGGCCGCGCCCTCAGAAATGCAGGAGGCGTACTCCATTGCGCTGCAAGGTCTTCCGGCCTATCTCGGCACGCACGGTATGGATCCGGTCGGTGTGCTCGCGCTGCGTGAGGCACTGGCGCGCCGCTACACCGAGCGTGGCCTGCCCACCGAACCGGACCAGATCCTGGTCACTCTCGGCGCCCAGCATGGCCTGCGCCTGCTGTTGAATGTGCTGACCGCACCCGCGGCCCGGGTACTCATCGACCACCCGACCTATCCGAATGCCATCGAGGCGATCCGGGATGTCGGCGCCCGCCCGGTGCCGGTGCCGCTGCGACCCGAAACTCCCGAGTCCGGCTGGGATCTCGACGGAATCCGCAGTGCCGCAAGGCAAACCGCAGCCACCCTGGCCTACCTGGTGCCGGACTTCAACAACCCGACCGGCCTGCTGCTCGATGCCGACGGCCGCGCCGAACTGGCCGCCATCGCCCGCGAGACCCGGATGACCGTGGTGATCGACGAGTCGATGGTGGACCTGAGCCTGACCGACCGAACCGCGCCCCCACCGGTCGCGGCCTTCGCCAAGGGCAGCGAGATCATCACCATCGGCTCGGCCTCGAAATCCTTTTGGGGCGGTCTGCGCGTCGGCTGGATACGCACCAACCAAACATTGATAACGAAGCTGCTCGGCATCCGCTCCACCGTCGACCTCGGCACGCCTGTCATGGATCAGCTGGCCACCATCCACCTGCTGGAGAATGCCGATACCATCCTCGCCCGCCGACGCGATCAACTCCGCGCCCAGCGTGCGGCGCTGCTCGCCACGCTCGGCGAAGAGCTCCCGGACTGGCGCACCATCGTCGGCGACGGCGGCATGTCGGTCTGGGCGCAACTGTCGGCTCCGGTGTCGACGGCCCTGGCCGCCACCGCCCCCAACCACGGCGTATTGCTCGCCGCCGGACCGAGATTCGGTGTCCAGGGTGCCTTCGAACGCTTCATCCGCCTGCCCTTCACCCACCCCGAACCCGAGCTCCGCCTGGCGGTGAAGTCCATCGCCGCCGCCTACGAAGCCCTCACGCCCCGCGCCGCCGACCCCCTGCAACCGCTCACCTGCTACTGACCGGGTGCAAGATCGAGGTATGGATCTCGTTCGGGACCGTCGGTTCCCGCTAGCGTCGACGGCTTATTGTCAATCCGCCCAGATGGATTCGATCGGCGTCGCCGTGTTCGGCGGCGGGGTGGGCGCACCAGCGGGGGTGCGGGAGAAGCGCGGCGTCGGCGCATGCTGGACGACACCATCGATCTCGATCAGCCCGGTGCGGGCGGCAATGTGCGGATTCTGTTCTGCCTCGGTGAAAGTCAGCACCGGTGTCGTGCACGCATCGGTGCCCTCGAAGATCGCGGCCCATTCGTCGCGGGTCTTGGTCTTGAACTTCTCCGAGAACAGTTTCTTCAGCTGATCCTGACCATTCGGATCGCTCTGCGCGGGCAGGCCCCGGGGGTCGATCTCCAAGCCGTGCAACAGTTGCGCGTAGAACTGCGGCTCGATCGCGCCGACCGCCATGTACTTGCCGTCCGAGGTCTCGTACGTGTCGTAGAACGCCATACCGGTATCGAGCAGGTTGGTGCCGCGCTCATCCGACCACATGCCCACGCCGCGCATACCCCAGATCATGTGCGAAAGCGCAAGCGCCCCATCGATCATCGCCGCATCGATGACCTGACCCTTACCGGAGCGCTGCCGCTCGATCAGTGCCGCGAGAATGCCGAACACCAGGAACATCGAGCCGCCGCCGAAGTCGCCGACCATATTGAGCGGGGGCACCGGACGTTCACCCTTGCGGCCGATGGCGTGCAGCACACCGGTCAGCGAGATGTAGTTGATGTCGTGGCCGGCGCGATCGGCCAGCGGGCCCTCCTGACCCCAGCCGGTCATCCGGCCGTAGACCAACCGCGGATTGCGCGCGAGCACGGTATCCGGGCCGAGACCCAGGCGCTCGGTGACGCCGGGCCGGAAGCCCTCGATCAGCACATCGGCCTTCTCGGTGAGTGCGAGCACCTTCTCGATATCCGCCGGGTCCTTCAGATCGGCCTCGACGATGGTGCGCCCACGCCAGTGCGGCCGCTCCATGGAACCGGGCAGCACATTGGGCCGCTGTATCCGCACCACATCGGCGCCGAGGTCGGCCAGCAGCAGTGCCGCATGCGGACCGGGGCCGATACCGGCCAGCTCGATGACCTTGATGCCCGCGAGCGGGCCCAGGTCGGTGGTGGATGGTGTGCTCACGCCCTACCTCGGTTCGTCGTTGTCCAGCGCTACCCGGGAGCGACCCGAGGTTGTATTGACAGTATGACAATAACGTCGAGCCGCATCAGTAGGCAGCGCGAACCGGGTTCGCGAGCCCCAGCGCGGAGTTGAGTCGATAAGCCCCGCCGAGCCCATGGAACACCGCCATCAGCAATGCGCCGACGAGGGCGCTGCCGATGCTCGCGTAGACATGCGCCGACAAGTCTGCCCAGTATCCGATAAGGACCGCGAGTGCGAGTCCAAAGGTGCCCGCCACGGCATTGCGTAGCGGATCGTTACCCCACACATTCGGAAATTGTTCGCCGACCATGCCTTTGACGAAATGGGGGACCGCATTCGTGCCGAACAGTCCGGCCAGTGCCGACAGAAGAATCGTGTGCCACATGAGGGGTTACCTACTTTCAGTCAACGTCTGTGGACCGAAAACTAGCATGGCGATTCGCTTCGGTCAACGCCCGTAGACTGAGCTGATGAATTCTCGCCCTAGCAGCCGCGCCGAGCAACGGCAGAGCACACAATCCCGGATCCTCGACGCGGCCCGGCGCTTGTTCGCCGAGGTCGGCTACGACCGGGCCACCATTCGCGCGATCGCCGCCGAGGCACAGACCGATCCGGGCCTGGTGATGCGCTATTTCGGGTCGAAGGACAACCTGTTCGCCGAGGCTTCCGGTTTCGAACAGGACGATCTGGTGACCGGCACGCCCGAACAGGCGGCCGACCAATTGCTCGCGGCACTGGAAACCAAACTCGCCCAGCAACCCACCGACGCACTCGCCGCGATCCGCTCCATGTTCACCCACCCCGACGCGGCCGCCGAAGTCCAACTCGCCATGGAGTCCCGGCAGCGGCAAGCCGCCCAGCACCTGGCCGACGACGATGCGGATTTGCGGGCCGGACTGATCGGCGCGATCACCATCGGCACCGTCATCGGTCGGCACCTACTCCAGCTCGACGGACTGCGCGACGCCCCACCCGAGCGAATCACCGCCCTGCTCCGCGCAGCCTTCCACGACATCGCCTGCGGCCCAACGACAACAACCCCGGAGCCGTCGGCGTAGTCGCTCACCCATCGCGAACTCGTCATGGCCATCGACGCCGCCGTGCCGAACTCGGTCCGGCGACGTCGGTGACATGAGCTCTAGCTCAGCGCGTGGTCCAGATCGCTCAACAGATCCTCGACATCCTCGAGTCCCACCGAGATACGGACAACGCCATCGGACAGGCCGATGGTCGCGCGGCCTTCGGGACCCATCGCGCGGTGGGTCGTGGTGGCCGGATGGGTGATGAGGGTCTTGGAGTCGCCGAGGTTATTGGAGATGTCGACGATGCGCAGCCGGTTGAGCACCTCGAAGGCACGCTTCTTGGCCTCGCTCGCGGGCGCGTTCAGTTCAAAGGTGACCACGGTGCCGCCGCCGCTCATCTGGCTGGTCGCCAGCGCGTGCTGCGGATGTGACTCCAGGTACGGGTAGCGCACCCAGGAGACGGACTTGTTGCCCTCGAGGAAGCGCGCGATGCGCAGGGCGGATTCGGTCGAATGACGCACGCGCAGCGGCATGGTCTCCAAACCCTTGAGCAGGGTCCACGCGTTGAACGGGCTCAGCGCCGGACCGGTATGGCGCATCAGGGTTTTCACCGGACCGTCGATGTAGTCGTGGGCGCCGAGGATCGCACCACCGAGCACCCGGCCCTGACCATCGATGTGCTTGGTTCCCGAATAAACCAGCACATCCGCACCGAGATCGAAACCACGCTGCAGCAGTGGTGTGGCAAAGACGTTGTCCAGCACCACTTTCGCACCCGCGGCATGCGCGAGTTCGCTCACCCGGCGCACGTCGACCAGCGTCTGCATCGGATTGGCCGGAGTTTCGAAGAAGACGGCCTGGGTCGGCACCGAAAGTGCCTGCTCCCACTGATCCAGATCATCACCGTCGACGAAAACCGTTTCCACACCCCAGCGCGGCAGGATCTCGTTGCACACCACGAAGCACGAACCGAACAGGCTGCGTGCGGCCACGAGCCGGTCGCCGGCGCCCACAAGCGCACCGAGCGCGGTGAATACGGCCGACATACCGCTCGCGGTCGCGAAACATGCTTCGGCGCCGTCGATCAGGCGCAGCCGCTCCTCGAACATGGCCACCGTCGGATTGCCGTACCGGGAGTAGACGAAATGCTCGATATCGCCGGTGAACGCGGCCTCGGCCGCCTCGGCGCTCTCGTAGACGAAACCGGAGGACAGATACAGCGCCTCGGCGGTTTCCTCGAATCCCGAGCGGCGCAGCCCGCCCCGCACGCCGAGCGTCGCGGGGCCGACGCCTTCGGGCAGTGGCTTGTCGAACGCACCCCCGGTGATCATGACTGCCGCCACGGCAGGCCGATGGCGCGCCACCCGGCGCCGCCACGATGTCCGAACTCGTCGATCGGGCCCTCGAAGCCCTCCAGCACATTGAACGACGGGGTGATGCCGGCCCCGGTGGCGGCCACCGCCGCGCCGATAGAACGCTGTCCGGAGCGACAGAGGAAGACGACGGGCGCCGCCGGATCGCGACCCTCCAGCGCCTTGGTCAGCTGCTCCACGAACTCGGCGTTGCGGGCGCCGTCGCTGTCCACCCATTCGATCAACGCCGTCGGCCGCTCGATCGAACTCGTATCCGGCACGCCGACGAAACGCCATTCCGCCTCGGTGCGCACGTCGACCAAGACGGCTTCGGGATTGTCCCGCAACAACTCCCACGCCTGCTGTGGGGTGATGTCACCGGCATATGTCATGCGATCCTCCTGTGAATCCACGCTTGCCGCACCTGGGTTCGGTGCGCGGCCCGGTCGTCACCCGGAGCACCCCGCCGCGGAGGAGGGTTGCCGACCAGCCAGCCGGGGCTTGGCGCTGGTACTCATGACCTGAAAACGAGATTGCCTGGGCAGGGGCCTTCGTGTCAAACCTCGGTTCGCGCCGCGCGTAAGCAATCAACGGCAGACGACCCAGCGGTCTCCGGAACGGGTCAGATTCCAGGTCGCCGGTGTTTTCCGGCCGTCGACCTCGATGGTCACCGTCGCCTTGGCCCTATCGCCGTCGACCATCGCATTCTCAATCTCGCTGACCTTGATCGACTTTCCGGCCGCGGCCCCGCCGAACTGATCGGCGAGTGGTGTCCGGCTCTCGTCGAATCCCGGACAGGCCACGCCGGGTGGCGGCGTGTCGTCGGTGGCGGCGCGGGCCTCGGCGTAGCGCTGCACCGCGGCGGTGATCTTGTCCGATTCTGTGACATTTTTCTCAGCGGGCGAGAGCATCGCACCGAGCACGATCGCGATGAGCACGACAGCGGCGAAAACGGCCGCCGCGATGAACGGCGCCATGGACCGACGGTCGGTCTGATCGACCTCGATTACGGGTTCTGCATCGGCGCCCTGCTGCTCTGTCATGAGTCGATCATCCCTGCTGGGCGGCGGTATCCGGCATCCGGCCCCCGGTCGACCCGGTACCCGTGCCGCGCGGATTCGATAGATGTCCGCAGAGTGGGTAGTAACGATTGGTGGGCCGGGGCAGCAAACACCCGGTGTACGCACCGCCGCGGGGTGCGCGGTACGCCACCGATAGAATCGCGGGACTGCGGCCTGCTGTCATAGCCGAGGTGGCCGCCTGTTCGCATCGGCAGATGCGACCGAGAGGGTGCGTCAAGTTAGCCTAAGCTCAGACTGACGCCGTCAATAGTTTCGACCATAAGGGTGCGCGTAAAAGATGACCGAACACAGTGCTGAGTCGACCAGCGGTGAGCACGGGCCCTCCGTGGTTACGCAAGCTGCCTCCTCCGGGCCTGACGCGCACACCGCGGGGGCTCGCCCGCTTCGTATCGCGATCGTGGGCGCGGGACCGGCAGGCATCTACGCCGCCGACGCGTTGATGAAGTCCGATGCCGAGGTGAGCATCGACCTGTACGAGCGCATGCCCGCGCCGTTCGGGCTGATCCGCTACGGCGTCGCGCCGGACCATCCGCGCATCAAGGGCATCATCACCGCCCTGCACAAGGTGCTGGACAAGCCGCAGGTCCGCCTGCTCGGCAATATCGACTACGGCACCGACATCACCCTCGACGATCTGCGCACGTTCTATGACGCGGTGATCTTCTCGACCGGCGCCAATGCCGACCGGGCACTGCCGATTCCCGGTATCGACCTGGACGGCAGCTACGGCGCCGCGGACTTCGTCTCCTGGTACGACGGCCACCCGGACGTGCCGCGCACCTGGCCGCTGGAGGCCGAGAAGGTCGCGGTCCTCGGTGTCGGCAATGTCGCCCTCGATGTGGCGCGCGTGCTGGCCAAGACCGGTGACGAGCTGCTGCCGACCGAGATCCCGCCGAACGTCTACAACGGTCTGCAGGCCAATAAGGCGATCGAGGTGCACGTCTTCGGCCGCCGCGGCCCGGCGCAGGCCAAGTTCACCCCGCTCGAGCTGCGCGAACTCGACCATTCCCCGACCATCGAGGTCATCGTCGATCCCGAGGACATCGACTACGACGAGGGCTCCGAGGCCGCGCGCCGGCACTCCAAGCAGGTCGACATGATCGCCAACACCCTGGAGCAGTGGGCCATCCGCGATGTCGGCAACCGCCCGCACAAGCTGTTCCTGCACTTCTTCGAATCGCCCGCCGAGATCCTCGGGGAGGACGGCAAGGTCGTCGGCCTGCGCACCGAGCGCACCCAGCTCGACGGCACCGGCAACGTCAAGGGCACCGGCGTGTTCAAGGACTGGGATGTCCAGGCCGTCTACCGCGCCGTGGGTTACCTCTCGCAGAACCTCACCAACCTGCCGTTCGACGATCAAGCCGGTGTCATCCCGAACGAGGCCGGACGCGTTCTCGCCGACGAGGATGCCGACGGTAGCGACCGCTACCTGCCCGCCACGTACGTCACCGGCTGGATCAAGCGCGGTCCGGTCGGCCTCATCGGCCACACCAAGGGCGATGCCAACGAGACCGTGGCCTGCCTGCTCGATGACAGCGTGAACTTCACCCCGGCCGCCGAGCCGGAACTGGACGCGGTCACCGACTTCCTGGAGGGTAAGGGCATCCCGTTCACCACCTGGCAGGGCTGGTACCGCCTCGACGCACACGAGCGCGCCCTCGGCGAGCCGGAGGGCCGCGAGCGGGTCAAGGTCGTCGAGCGTGAGGACATGCTGCGCGCCAGCGAGCCGCATAAGGTCTAGTGCGAATGCCACGGGGGTGCTCGTCGCTTCCTGTGGCACTCGACAATCCGACTCGGCCGCGGCAGCGCAAAATCTGTCGGGTCGGTGGCAGCGTAATTTCCGGCACTGAGGCATTCTGTACAAGTGTTCGATGCCCATCTCCACATCTTCGACCCGCGGTTCCCGCTGGCCGAGAACGAGGGCTACCTGCCCGACCCGTTCACCATCGCCGATTATCGAAAGCGTATGTCGCGCTTCGATATCGGCGGCGGCGCCGTGGTCAGCGGATCCTTCCAAGGCACCGATCAGACCTACCTGAAGGCGGCGCTGGCCGAGCTCGGCGAGGGCTGGGTCGGCGTCACCGCCTTGGACCCGGATGCCACCGATGACGAGATCATCGAACTCGACCGGATCGGTGTGCGGGGGCTGCGGTTCAACGTCAAGCGTGCCGCCGCGGATATCACCGCGATGACGCTGCAGGCGCTGCGGGCGTACGACCTCGTCGGCTGGCATGTCGAGGTGTACATCGACGGCACCATGCTCACCTCGATGGAGCCGGTGATCTCGAAACTGCCGGCGCTGTCCATCGACCACCTCGGCATGTCGCAGGAAGGTCTGCCCTATCTGTTGGACCTGGTGGATCGCGGGGCACGGGTGAAGGCGGCCGGTTTCGGACGGGTGCAGATGAGGGTGGCCGATACGCTGCGCCGGATCCACGCGGTCAGTCCCGAGGCGCTGATGTTCGGTACCGATCTGCCCGGCACCCGCGCCGGGCGACCGTTCGAGGATGCCGACGTCGATCTGATCTGCGATGTGGTCGGCACCGATATGTTCATGGTGCTGGAGGACAACGCGCGGGCGTTCTATCGGCTGCCCGCCCGCGACCGAGCGGCTGCGACCGATCTGACGCCCACCCTCCCGATCCATCGCATCGAGCCGCCGACCCTCCCACTGCGCCGCGATGAGCTACCGAAAGTCGAACCGGCCGATACGATCCCGTTCCGGATCATCGGGTAAGTGTCTGGCCGATTCGGCTGGGCCCGGTATCGAAGTCCCGCTGCGGCGCCGCCGGGCAGCAGCCGCCAGCGACTTCGACGCAGGGCTAGTCGGGCCAGAGCGGAGATCGTTTGGATAGGAATGCCGTCATGCCCTCACGCGCGCCGGGCAACTGGGAGGCGGCTGCCAGGCGTTATGGGACCTCGGGATTCAGGATGAACAGCCCGGCGATCGTGCCGTCCGCGTTGAATGCGATGCGGCCCTTCATAGTGCCTGCCTCGTATTCGAGCGGAACGTCCACCACCGTGTGGTCCGCGATACGCCGGACGAACGGCTCGCCCGAAACGCTCTCGAAGACGCCGACCAGTCCGGCGATCTTGGCGTTGGCCTCGCCCAGCGCAGCATCGGTGAGACCAGCGCGCATCGTGGTGTCGAGTTGATCGCGGAACAATTCGAACCGTCCCGCGATGGCATCGACCACGACCGTGACGGCACGTTCGCCGGCACCGGGGAGGGTGGTCTTATCCATGGGTTGTCCTGTTCTGGGATCGATGGGTTTGCCGAAGCGCTGGAATGCGGCCTGGCGGGAAACGCCGAGGATGTCGCCGATGTCCTGCCAGGTGCTGCCGGACTGCCTCACCGCCGACACGCTGAGTTGCAGCACCCGCTCGGCCAGCCGGTCCACCTCCCTGGCCTGGCGCACCAGGTCCAGTCCTGGGGCTGCCAGCAGGCTGCGCGTGGCCTCGGCCAGGGCGGTCGCGCGTTCGGCCAGCTCGGCACCGGCAGCGATCAACGACTCGCTCACGCTGTCAATGTTTCCTTGACAAGCTCCACTCTGTCAAGGAAACATTGACAGCATGAGCACGCGAGAACCTGACATACCCGAACCGCAGGGCGCATTCCTGAGCATTCCCTACGACTGGCGCAAGCCGACCCGCCAGCGTTTCCGCGCCCGAATGTGGAACCCCGCCGACGGGCGCATCCTCACGCCACGCGCCTATGGCTGGGGCTACAGCCTGAACTTCTACCGCCTGCTGCACCCACGCAGCAACAGCTAGGGTCTGTGCCGAAGTCTGATGAGGGCAGACCGTTCGACCTACCCGCATCCGTGTCGTAGCCATTGGTCGATGACGGCGATGTGGATGGGCTCGGATTCACCACAGCCGTCGGGCGGTTCGGCCTGACGGTCGCTGTCGCGGCGGGCACCGGCAGCGTGTTTGATGGGCTCGCATGATCGTCGAGTCCACGCTCACCTGCCACCCGATCGCACCGGCGGCCTCGGCGAAGACCTGCAACAACTTCACGATCACCAGCCACGCCCCGCCGCGCTGCCAGCGGCGGAACAACCCGTCTAGGCCACGATCGCGCCGATGACCCACACCCCGGTGGCCAGTAGGGCGCCGAAGAGTTCGATGAGCATGGACAGGCCGACACCCTTCAGTGCGTGTACCGTTGCCTGCCAAGCGGATTGGTTGTCACGGAGTCGGTGCAACTCCGAAAGGTATACGCCCAGAACGAATCCCACGAACAACCCGACGACCGGGACGATGAAAAAGCCCACGATGCCGAAGATCGCGCCGATGAACAGCGCGCGATTGGAGACACCCGCATCCTTCATCTTCCGACCCGGCCAGGTGTATTTGATGACGCCGGACAGCACCAGCAACGCCGTGCTGATGGCGAATACGATCCAGGCGGTCGCACCCCCGGTCAGAAACGCCCACACGGCAATGGCCCCGAAGATCAAGATGACCCCCGGCAGAATCGGGACGATGATCCCGACCAGCCCGACCAGAATTACCAGGCCGACGACGACCTCACCCCAAGCTGACACTGCCGCTCCCTCAACTTTCCGTGTCTTGTCACGCCTGCCAGGATTCTGGCCTACTCGCGGTCGAGGAGAAACCGTGTCGACTCACTCTGCGTGAATTCCCGGTATTTGTACAAGCTACGGTTTTCGGGGCCACGCGGTGGGGACGTTATTACGCTTGGGTTATGCGAATTTCGGTTGCGGCGGATGAGCGGGTGGGGGTGGCCGAGGAGCTGGTGGTGGAGCTCGGGCGGCGCGGGTTCGAGACATTGGTGCATGGGGCGCTATCGGATAGTGAGCGGGACGACTGGGCTTGGGCCACCGAGGCGGCGGCGCGGGATGTGGCCGAGGGGCGAGCCGAGCAGGGGGTGGTGTGCTGTTGGACCGGGACGGGTGCCTCCATTGCCGCCAACAAGGTGGCGGGGATCCGGGCCGCACTGTGTGGTGATGCGGTGACGGCGGCTGGTGCGCGGAAGTGGAATGACGCGAATGTGCTTGCGCTGAGCCTGCGTTCGACATCCAGGGCGGAGCTGACGGAGATTCTGGACGCGTGGTTCGGCGGTGAGCCGAGTATGGATGTGGAGGATCGCGCCAATATCGCGCATCTGGCGAAGATCGAGCGGAGGCACTGATTCATTCCCCGCCCGCACTCTGCGCCGCCCGCGCCGCAATCACGTGGAAACCAAGGCGGCAAACGGCGAGCACCCCGGCAACCGGTTCCACTTGGTCTTGATCCGTCAGGCGAAGGGGTTGTCGGTTCGGTCGACGAGGTCGGCGACGGAGTCGACGACGAGAGTTGGGCGGTACGGGAATTGCTCGATGGATTCGCGGGTGGAGATGCCGGTGGTGACCAGGACGGTGCGCATGCCTGCTTCCAGGCCCGAGACGATATCGGTGTCCATGCGGTCGCCGATCATCACCGTCGACTGCGAATGTGCGCCGATCCGGCGCAGTGCCGAGCGCATCATCAGCGGGTTCGGCTTGCCGACGTAGTACGGCTCCTTACCGGTCGCGCGGGTGATCAGCGCGGCGACCGAACCGGTCGCGGGAAGTAGACCCTCGCGGGACGGTCCGGTCGCGTCCGGGTTGGTGGCGATGAAGCGTGCGCCCCGGTCGACCAGGCGGATCGCGGTGGTGATCGCTTCGAAGGAGTACGTGCGGGTTTCGCCGAGCACCACATAATCCGGGTTGCTATCGGTCAGCACATAGCCGATTTCGTGCAGTGCGGTGGTGAGTCCGGATTCGCCGACCACGTAGGCGGTGCCGTTGGGGCGCTGGTCGTTGAGGAAGGTCGCGGTGGCCAGTGCCGAGGTCCAGATCGCCTCCTCCGGAATATCGAGTCCGATGTGGCGTAGGCGAGCCTGCAGATCGCGCGGCGTGCGGATGGAGTTATTGGTGAGTACCAGGAACGGGATCTGCTTGCCGCGCAGTTCGGCAAGGAACTTATCGGCGCCCGGCACCAGATGGTCCTCGTGCACCAGCACCCCATCCATATCGGTCAGGTAGGACAGAATCGCATCATCAGGCGTACTCACGAGGCAATTGTCGGCTATCCCCCCGTCCGGCGCGCGGATACCAACCCCGATGCGACCATCCCCACACCGCCCGCCAGACTTGAAACCAGGTTTGCGGGTCAACTCTGCTTGAGCAATCCAGCAGGTCACGCAGCGCGACAACACACTCCGTGAACGGTGACCCTGCACACGTCGTCGTGGCGCGCTGACTATGGTCGAGGGGAGGCCGTGTGAGCACGATCGCGCAGCGCTCGAGTAGGGCCGATCGAGGCGCGGGAACTCCGGTGTCGCCCTTGCGGTTGTACTGGGTTGCGGTCGTGGGATTCAGGCGGCCGACGGTGTGCGGAACCTCCCGCACGGACCGTTGAGCGACGTGACAGGAGTGGCGCATATGGGTGATCTCAAGCTCGGATACAAGGCGTCGGCAGAACAGTTCGGACCGCGGGAATTGGTGGAAATCGCGGTGCTGGCCGAGGAACACGGCCTCGACAGCGCGACCGTGAGCGACCATTTCCAGCCGTGGCGGCACAAGGGCGGACATGCGCCGTTCTCGCTGGCCTGGATGGCCGCGGTCGGTGAGCGCACCAAACGCATCCAGCTCGGCACCTCGGTACTCACCCCGACCTTCCGCTACAACCCCGCCGTGATCGCGCAGGCCTTCGCGACCATGGGGTGTCTGTACCCGGACCGCATCATGCTGGGTGTCGGCACCGGTGAGGCGCTCAATGAGATCGCCACCGGCTACACCGGCGAATGGCCGGAATTCAAGGAGCGTTTCGCCCGGCTGCGCGAATCCGTCGACCTCATGCGCGCGCTGTGGACCGGTGAGCGCACCGATTTCGACGGCGAGTACTACAAGACCGTCGGCGCCTCGATCTACGACGTGCCCAAGGGCGGCATCCCGATCTACATCGCCGCCGGCGGACCGCTGGTCGCACGCTACGCGGGCCGGGCCGGTGACGGTTTCATCTGCACCTCCGGCAAGGGCATGGACCTCTACACCGAGAAGCTGATGCCCGCCGTCGCGGAGGGCGCCGCCAAAGCCGGACGCACCGTCGAGCAGATCGACCGGATGATCGAGATCAAGATCTCCTACGACACCGATCCCGAACTGGCACTGGAGAATACGCGCTTCTGGGCCCCGCTGTCGCTCACCGCCGAGCAGAAGCACTCCATCACCGACCCGATCGAAATGGAGGCCGCCGCCGACGCCCTCCCGATCGAGCAGATCGCCAAGCGCTGGATCGTCGCCAACGATCCCGACCAGGCCGTCGAACAGATCAAGCCCTACCTCGACGCGGGCCTCAACCACCTGGTCTTCCACGCCCCCGGCCACGACCAGTCGCGCTTCCTCGACCTCTTCCAGCGCGATCTGGCCCCGCGCCTGCGCGCGTTGGGCTGAGCCGCAGCAATTCCTGCCTTGGTCGTCCGGCCGAATATCGGTGGGCCCGCCCGCCGATATTCGGCCGGACACGTCGCGCGGCCGGTCCCGCTTCGTCGATCTGTTCCACTGCGCTTCGAACCCGGCTGCGCGCCTGGGTTGAGCCTGGTTCGCACATGATGTGGGCAAGCCCGGTCCAACGGCGTGACCTCCCGGATCAGCCACGACCCGGGCTCGGTGGAGGCGAGCTTGGTTGCCAGGCGGGCAAGAAAGCTGGTGTTCGAACCCCACTGCCGCTTCGGGGAACCGCTCAGCATCCCCGGACTGTATCCGGATCGGTGCGCATAGGAATTCGTGATGGCGGTCTCGCAGCAGGTCCGGGTAGCCGTAGGTTCACTAAGCTCTCGAACATGGCCGATTCCGTTCCATCCGCTGTGTACATCGCATCTCCGGAGGGGGACACCGGAAAATCGACAGTGGCCCTCGGCATGCTCCAGATGCTGTGCGCGACGACCGCCCGGGTCGGCGTATTCCGGCCGATCACCCGCTCGACCACCGAACCGGATTACATCGTGGAACTGCTGCTCGAGCACAGCAGCGCCGATATCGATTACGTACAGGCCGTCGGCGTCACCTACGAGCAGGTGCACGCGGATCCGGATGCCGCGATCAGTGAGATCGTGATGCGCTTCCATGAGGTCGCGAAGCTGTGCGATGCGGTGGTGATCGTCGGCAGTGACTACACCGATGTGGCCAGCCCGAGCGAATTGCGCTTCAACGCGCGCATCGCGGTGAACCTCGGCGCGCCCGTCCTGCTGGTGGTGCGCGGTGCGGGCCGTACCCCGGACGAGGTCAAGCACCTGACCGAGCTGTGCGCGCATGAGCTGTCTCTCGAACACGCGCACCTGGTGTCCATCATCGCGAACCGCTGCGATCCGCGGCGATTGGATGACGTCGGCGCCGCGCTGACGTGCTTCGATGTCCCGACTTGGACGCTGCCCGAAGTGCCGCTGCTGATTTCGCCGACCATGGCCGAGCTGTGTAGCGCTATCGGCGGCGAAATGTACAGCGGTGATGTGGAATTGCTGCAGCGTGAGGCCTTGAAGGTCATGGTCGGCGGCATGACAGCCGAACATATTCTGGAGCGGCTGGTCGACGGTGTCGTCGTCATCGCGCCGGGCGATCGCTCCGACGTACTGCTCAGTGTCGTGAATGCGCATGAGGCGGAAGGCTTTCCGTCGCTATCAGGCATCATCATGAACGGCGGCATGCTGCCGCATCCGGCCGTCGCCAGGCTGATGAACGGCCTCAAACCCAAGCTGCCGATCCTCACCACCGACCTGGGCACCTTCGACACCGCCAGCGCCGCCTACCGCACTCGCGGCCGGATGTCGGCGGGTAGCCCGCGCAAGGTCGATACCGCGCTGGCCCTGATGGAACAGCATGTCGACGCGTCGGAGTTGTTGCAGCGCATCGAAATTCCGGATACCTCGGTGGTGACACCGCAGATGTTCGAATACCAGCTGATCGAACGCGCCAGGGCCGACCGCAAAACCATTGTGCTGCCCGAGGGTGACGACGACCGGATTCTGCGCGCCGCCGGCCGGGTACTGCAGCGCAAGATCGCGGATCTGGTCATCCTGGGCGACGAGGCGGCTGTGCGCGCCCGCGCCGCCGAACTCGGCCTCGATATCTCGCCCGCGCGGGTCCTGGATCCGCGCGGCTCCGGTTACCTGGACGAGTTCGCCGCGGAGTACACCGAACTGCGCAAACACAAGGGGATGACGCTGGAGCGCGCCCGCGAAACCATGGCCGATATCTCGTATTTCGGCACCATGATGGTGCACAAGGGTATCGCCGACGGCATGGTCTCCGGTGCCGCGCACACCACGGCGCATACCATCCGGCCGTCCTTGGAGATCATCAAGACCGTGCCGGGTGTGTCCACCGTCTCCAGCGTGTTCCTCATGTGCCTGGCCGATCGGGTGCTCGCCTATGGTGACTGCGCCGTCGTGCCCGATCCGACCTCGGAACAACTGGCCGATATCGCGATCTCCTCCGCGCACACCGCGGCCCGCTTCGGCATCGACCCGCGCGTCGCGATGCTGTCCTATTCGACCGGTGAATCCGGCAGCGGCGCGGATGTGGACAAGGTGCGGGTGGCGACCAAACTGGTCCGCGAGCGCGAGCCGGAACTACTGGTGGAGGGCCCGATCCAGTACGACGCCGCGATCGAACCCACCGTGGCCACCACCAAACTTCCGGATTCCGAAGTGGCCGGGCGCGCAACGGTCTTCGTGTTTCCGGATCTCAACACCGGCAACAACACCTACAAGGCGGTCCAGCGCAGCGCCGGTGCGATCGCGGTCGGCCCGGTGCTGCAGGGGCTGCGCAAACCGGTCAACGATCTGTCTCGCGGTGCGCTGGTCGCCGACATCGTCAATACGGTTGCCATCACCGCGATCCAGGCCCAGGAGAGCTGATGTGCGGGGTGCCGGTGTTGTGTGACACACGGCGGAACAATGGGTTCGGATCCGTGGTTGCTGATCGTGTGCGGGGCGCGCACGCGACGCGGGAGGTGTCAGGATGAGGGAAGTATCGCGTAGCGATTCCATCGGAGGTGCCGGTCGGGCGACGAGTGGGCGCAATGACCTGGTGCTGGTGATAAATTCCGGCTCTTCGTCGATCAAATACCAACTGCTTGACCCGGAGTCGGGTGTGATCGCCGCATCCGGCATGGTCGATCGGATCGGCGAGGAGCAGGCCGGAATCGAGCTCGTGGTCGATGGTCGAACCATCGAACATCGGGCGCCGATCGCCGATCACACAGCGGGGCTGCGGCTGGTTTTCGAGGTCTTCGCCGAATCCGGTCACGATCTGGCCGCCGCCGGGGTGCGCGCGGTCGGGCATCGCGTCGTGCACGGCGGCGAGGTGTTCTACCGGCCCACACTTATCGATGACGCCGTCGTCGCCGCCATCTCTGAACTGTCTTCGCTTGCGCCACTGCACAATCCGGCGAATGTCGCGGGCATCGAGAGTGCGCGCGCACTGCTGCCCGGCGTACCGCAGGTGGCGGTCTTCGATACCGCGTTCTTCCACGGCCTGCCCGACGCCGCCAAGACCTACGCCATCGACGCGAAACTCGCTGCCGCGCATGGTATTCGGAGGTACGGCTTCCACGGCACGTCGCACGAATACGTTTCCGGCCGGGTCGCCGTGTTGCTCGAGCGGGATCCGGCCGAGATGAATCAGATCATCTTCCACCTCGGCAACGGCGCGTCGGCATCGGCCATCCGCGGCGGACACCCGATCGATACCACCATGGGCCTCACCCCGCTGGAGGGTCTGGTGATGGGCACCAGGGGCGGCGATCTCGATCCCGGGATCATCGCGCATCTGGCGCGCTCGGCCCAGCTGGATATCGACCAGATCGACGAAATGCTGAACCGCAACGCCGGACTGAAGGGCCTGTCCGGCGTCAACGACTTCCGCGAGCTGCAGCGACTCATCGACGCGGGCGACGCCGCGGCCCGCCTGGCCTATGACGTGTACATCCATCGTCTGCGCCGCTATCTCGGCGGCTACCTGATCGAGCTCGGCGGCGTCGACGCCATTACCTTCACCGCCGGCGTCGGCGAGAACAGTCCGCAGGTCCGCGCCGACGCGCTCGCGGGGCTGTCCCGCTTCGGCATCGAAATAGATCCGGACCGCAATACCGCCAAGGACCGCGCCGCCCGGTATATCTCCGCACCGGGTGCCGAAATCGCCGTGCTGGTCGTCCCGACCAATGAGGAATTGGCGATCGCACAGGCCGCGCGCCATGTCGTCGCAGCTCAGGGCACGGACTGAGACCTCCAGAGGAGCGGCCCTGGAAACCTCACGAAATCCTCAGGTTGGTCCGGCTTCGAATTCAGATCCAGGTCTGGGCACGGATGGCATTGGCCAAGTCGACCAGGGCATAGCGGTGATTGCGGCCGGGGGCACTGCGGGCCAGGGCGCGCAGCCCGGCCTCGGTGCCCGCGCGCAGCTCGCGCTCGGTGAACGGCGCGCCGAAGAGCGTCGCCCCATCGGTGCGGGGCGCATTGCCGGATTGCAGCCAGGCCAGGGCGGCACCGAGGACGAGCACGCGCATCTGGGTCGCTCGGCTCTCCCCGCTGGGCAGGGCGGTGACGCGCGAGGCCGAAATGTGCAGGGTGGATTCGGGGATTTCGGCGATCGGGGCGGCGGTGAGCAGCATCCATACGCCGGTCATTCGGGCCGTTGTGTAGTGCCGGGAGGCGGCGGGTACCTCGTCGAGTGCGCGCACGGCGTCGTCTACCCGGCCGGTCACCGCGAGTTGTCGGGCGAGTCCGAACGCGGCGCTCACCGCCGCGCGGTCGGTGCGCCAGACGGTGCGATAGAACCGCTCCGCGTAGGCGTGCCACTGCTGCGGATCCTCGGAATCCCAGTGCTGCAAGACCAGTTCCGCGGTGGCCCCCAATGCGAGCTTGGGTGCTATCTCACCGGGCAGCACCCGAAGCACTGCGTCGAAACTGGCGTAAGCCTGCTCGAAATCCAATTCCAGCAGCTGAGCCTGGCCCAGATACCAGTCGATGCGCCAGTCGTGATCGGTGTCCACCCGCGACAGCATCTGCCGCACCACGGCCGATTCCCCGAGTTCCAGGCGGAGCCGGGCCTCGGCCAACGTCAGCTCCAGATCCAGGGTGTTCGCGGCATTGTCGGGATCGGCCTCGGCACGCGCCCTGGCCTCCTGCAATGCCACGAGCGCATCCCGCGGCTGCGGATGCGCGGCGGCCGCGAGCACCGGCACCGTCGCGTCGGCGGGATCGATGAGCGGAACCGGAAGCGCCGTGGCCACTTCGTCCGCGCGCAGCAGTGTGCTCCTGGCGATGCCGTCGGCGTAGGCGTCGGTCTGGCTGATCAACTCGTCGGTGCCGAAGCTGCCACGCTGTGGACTGAAAACTGTGGACAGCTGTGGATGTTCCTCGCCGGTCTCCACGGACAGGATCTCGCGCAGTACCCCAGCCAACTGGGCCGACATCACGCGCGCGGAGGGAAAGCGGCGCTCGGGATCCGGGTCGGTCGCACACAGCAGCAGGCGATGGAAGAACTCGTAGCGTTCGAGTACCGGATGGTCGGCCGGGTCGGGAATGCCGTCGAGATAGCGGCCCTGTTCCATCGGCATGCTCAGGGTCAGCACGGCCAGCGTCCGCCCGACGGTGTAGATGTCCGTGGCCACCGTCGGTCCGGTCCTGGCGATCTCGGGCGCCTGAAACCCCCTGGTGCCGTAGAGGTTTCCGTAGGCATCGAGGGTGGTGACGGCGCCGAGGTCGATGAGTTCGACGTGATCCTCGGTGACCATGATGTTGTCGGGTTTGAGGTCGTTGTAGGCCAACCCGATCGAATGCAGATACTCCAGCGCGGGCAGGATCTCGAGCAGATATGCGATCGCCTCGGGCACCGGCATGCGCTGCGGCCGCGGGTAGGTGTCGAGGATATCGCGCAGTGACCGGCCGCCGACGTACTCCATGACGATGTAGCCGATCGACTCCCCGTCCGGACCGGTGTGCTCGACGAAGTTGTGGATCTTGACGATGCTGGGATGTGCCACCTCGGCGAGGAATTGGCGTTCGGCGACGGCCACCGCCTGGGCCTCGGTATCGCCCGCGTGCAGCAGACCCTTCAGGACCACCCAGCGGTCGCTGACATTGTGGTCGATCGCCAGGTAGACCCAGCCGAGCCCGCCGTGCGCGATACAGCCCTGGATCTCGTACTGGCTCGACACCATATCGCCCGCGCGCAGTGACGGACGGAAATCGTAAGGCGCACCGCAGGTTTGGCAGATGCCCGCAGTTGTCGCGGGGCGGGTGGCGGTGGCGCGGCCGACCGGGTTGCCGCAGCGCCAGCAGAAGCGCCGCCCCTCGGAGACAACGGGATCGGCGAGCACCGCGGAGCGTGGATCGGCGGGCGGGATATTCGGAATCGTGACCAGTCCGGCGCCGAGTTTGCGCGTCGTCGGTCGCGAGCGCGCGGTGCGGACGCTGCGACCCGACGTGCGCATGGTGGCGGCGGAGGTCGGCTCCGGGGCATTCCATGCGCCGACGGTGAATTCGGCGGCCATATCGCCGCGGCGAACGCCGGAGACGGGTTGGCGGATCGTTTCTGCGGAGGCGCGGTGGCGTCGAGCCGCTTCCGCGGCGGCGCTCTCGTCGGCGGCCCAGGAAGTGGCTGCGGGACGGGAGGTTTCGGACTCCGGACCGGTACCCGGTGACCACCTGATCGTTTCGATAGCGGCAGAGCCGGGTTCGGCTGTGTCGGGTCCGATGAATGCGGCCGCCCTCGTGCTTTCCTCGGTGTAGTGGGCGGGTTCGGTCAGCCCGCCCTCGTTCGGATCGGCGGCATCGTGCGGGGATGTCATTGCCGTCAGTCCTGATAGGTCGGGGCGGGCGGTGCGGGCACCGGCCCTAGCGCGATCAGGTACTGCTGGTAGAGCCGGGACCAGGTGCCGTCGTTGCGGATACGCTCCAGCGTGCCGTTGACGAAGCGGACGAGATCGTCGTTGCCCTTGGGGATTCCGATGCCGTAGGGCTCGACGCTGATGCTGGGGCCGACCAACTCGGTATACGCCGAGTCCTGCGTGGCCAGGCCCGCGAGGATGGCGTCGTCGGTGCTGATCGCGTCGACTTGGCGCTGCTGAAGTACTACCAGACAGTCGGCCCAGGTGGGCACGGTGAGGATGGTCGCGGTGGGCTGTTCGCGACGCATATGGTCCAACGAGGTGGTGCCGGATACGATGCACACCCGCTTACCCGCCAGATCGGCCAGACTTCGGATGCCGGAGCTCTTCACCGCGAGTACGCGCTGATTCGCGTGCAGATAGACGGTGGAGAAGGTGACCTTCTGTCGCCGTTCACAATTGATCGTCATCGTCTTGGCGACCATATCGACGACATGGTTTTGCAAGGCGGACTCGCGCTCCGCGGAGCCGAGACTGCGGTATTCGATCTGCTCCGGACTGCCGAGCAGATCGCGGGCGACCTCCCTGGCGATATCGGCGTCGAAGCCGACAATCGTGCCGCTGACCGGATCCCGGAAGCTGAACAGGTTACTTCCGGTATCCAATCCGACAACCAGCCGACCGCGGGCGCGAATCGCGTCGATGGTCGGCCCACGGGCGGCCGTACCCGCGCCGGTGGGCCGCAAACTCGCGGTCGGGTCGCCGCACTGCTGGTCGCGTTCCGGTGGAATCGGCGCGTCCGTCGGTATCGAAACGGCTTTGGCGGGCAACGGCGGTTCGGTGTACTTGGTGGTTTTGGTATCGGTCGCGCCCGAGCTCGCCGCGCACCCGGCGAGCAGGGTAACCGCGGCGAGCGCGGCGAGTAGTCCGCGCACGTTGGTCATCGGTACTCCCGAAGTCGCGGCCAGATACCGACGCCGACACAGGCCGCGGCGAGTAGCCCGAGCACCGTCGCACCCGGCGACAGGAAGTCCAGTGATCGGGCCGCGCCGGAGATGTTGTCGCGCAACGTATCGCGCGTCGCGTCCAACCCCAGCCCCAGAGCGTGGTCCAGCGATTCCACTTGTGCGGTGGCATCCGCCGAACCGGGCCCGGTCGCCACCACCGCCGCCCCGACGAAGTCGCCGCGCGCGAGCGTGTCGTTCATGCGTTGATGGGCCGCGCGCCAACGGATCAGCGACTGCCTGGCCTTCGCGATCTCATCGGCCGCGGGCGCATCGGACGGATAGCCGCTGAGCAGTTCGTCGAGCCGGGTGACACTCGACTCGTAGGTCCGGTCGTAGTCGCCGGTGGCGTCGCGGCGCACCAGCTTCAGCGTCTCCGCCGAACGGGCCTGCTGGGTCAGGATGCGGCTCTCGGTCAAGCGCGAACTCGGCACCGCGCCGTGGTCGCGGCCGCCGATCATTTCCGCAGCGGAGACGAATCCGGCGGTCAGCGTCCACGCCAACAGGATCAGTATCGCGGCCGAGGCCAGGAGCAGTCCCGGATTGAGTACGCGGTGCCAGCGCTTCGACAGATCGAACTGCGCCCAGATCAGTGTTCCCAGCGCCAGGATCAGCAGCCCGATCGCGGGCCACGGCGGCTGCATATGATGCCGCTGCGCGGCGCTCACCGCATCTGAGCGATGGCTCTGCAACTGTGCGGCCATCGGCAGCAGGATGGTCTGCATCTGATTCGATGCCTCGCTCAAATACGCTGCGCCGACCGGGTACCCGTTGCGATTGTTCGCACGGGCGGTTTCGACTAGACCAGAGTAGACCGGCAGTCCGGTGGCGATGCCCGTGCGCAGCCGGGTATCCGGATCGTCATCGGTGGCCCGCCCGCCCGCATGACCCGATTGCGTCACCAATTCCGCGGCAGCCTCGCCGAGCGCCTGGCTGTAGCGATCGCGCACGGCCTCCGGTTCCAGGCCGCCCGCGATGAATGCGGTACTCGCCGCGGCGTCGGCGATGGACAGCGAGGTGTAGAGGTGATGGGAGGAGTTCGCGTCCGGCTCGGTGTCGTCGAGCAGGATGTCGAGCGTCTGCTGGCGATCGCTCACCGTCGTGGCGGCCATCATGCCCGCGGCCAGGCACAGGCCGATGAGCAGCAGGCCGATGGCGATCAGCCGGCCCGGCGTCGATAGCGCGAAAGATCGTAGGTCGGCCGGGTCCAGATGGACGCGTAGCCCCGTCTCGCGCGGCATGCCCGGCCGCTCGGGCCCGCTATCGGCCGTGACCGACGGCGGCCGCGGAGCCGTCGTCGAGTCGAGCGCTGCCATCTCCACCTCCCCGGTTGGTGCGCACATAGTGCTCCTGCTGGGAGCTTATTGTGGTCTTACCGGCGCCGTGGCGTGTGAAACACCCCCGCTACGGCTGGATGAGGATGGTAACCAGATGCGTGGTGACGGTGACGGTTGGTCGCGGGGACCGGATGGATTGCGGCATTGGGGCCGCTTCGGAGCCGCCGGACTGCTGTTGCGCGCCCCGCTCGCGGGCGGTGGTTCGGCGGTGTTGTTGCAGCACCGCGCGCCCTGGAGTCATCAGGGCGGCACCTGGGCGCTGCCCGGCGGCGCTCGCGACAGCCACGAGACCCCGGTGCACGCGGCGGTCCGCGAGGCGTGGGAGGAAGCGGGCATCGATCCCGCCGATGTCCGGGTGCGTGGCGAGCGAGTCACCGCGACGGCATTGAGCGGCTGGACGTACACCACCGTGGTGGCCGATGCCGTGATGACCCTGCAGACCAGTCGCAATCCGGAGAGCAGTGCGCTGGCCTGGGTGCCCGAGAACGAGGTCGACAGTCATCCGCTGCACCCCGGCTTCGCCCTGTCCTGGCCGACGCTGCGCGCGGCTCCGGCGCGCGTGCGCCTCGACGACATCGCTGTGGACGACGCCGATACTGTGGTGGCCGCGCTACCGCGCACCGTCGACCTCGCCGATCAGGGCTTCGTCTGGTTGCATGCGGATCCCGATGGACCCGGCGCCCACGCCCGTATCGTCGACGCGGATACGGATTCGATGGACGCGGTGTCGCCAGATGTGAATCCGGCGACCGTGCCGGTGGATTCGATCTTGTCGTTGACCCGAGTTCAGGTGTTGTCCTGAAAACCGCGCGCAGCGTGCACTTTCGCGTGGGTGTCGCAGATACGCCAGATTTCGCGGAAGTCGGTCACCGCCGCGCCATCATGAAACTCCCGCTTCGGGATCGCGCTGAGCAGCTCTCAGTTGCGGTGCGCGTTGGTGAGCAGCGCTGTCTTGAGATGCCGCGCCGCCGCCTCCGGATCACGCGCCTCGGTAATCGCACGCACCACGACAATGCGCTCCGCTCCGGCCGCCAGCACCTCGGGTAGTCGCTCGGCATCGATGCCGCCGATGGCGAACCACGGGCGGGTCGGGTGGGCGTCGGCGGTGGAGCGCACCAGGTCCAGGCCAGCGGCCTGACGTCCCGGCTTGGTCGGCGTCGCCCACACCGGTCCGGTGCAGAAATAGTCGATGTGCTCGTCGATCGCCGCGAGCCCGGCCTGCGCCCGGTTGCTGGTGGAGCGCCCGATAACCACATCGGGGCCGAGAATGCGTCTGGCGTACCACGGGGGTAGATCGTTCTGTCCGAGGTGCAGGACGTCGGCGCTGGCGGCGAGCGCGATATCGGCGCGGTCGTTCACCGCGACCAGTGCGCCGTGCCGACGGGCCGCGGCCTTCAATTCGGCGAGTGCGCCGATCTCGGCCTTGGCCTCGAGCGGGCCGAACTTCGCCTCACCGGGCGAACCTTTATCCCTGAGCTGAATGATGTCGACACCGCCCGCGAATGCCGCCTCGGCGAATCTGGCCAGATCGCGCTTGTCCCTGCGCGCGTCGGTGCACAGATACAACCGGGCGGTAGCCAAACGCTCCCTGGGCGGTAGGGACCGGAACTGGTGGGAGGGTTGCACGTGCTCGACCGTAGTCGCGCTACCGTGGGGATGCGAATAGTGAGGCAGGTGGATTGATGCGGACTCTGGCCGTCGTGGGCGGTGGCGTCATCGGACTCGCCGCTGCCTGGCGGGCTGCCGAGGCGGGGTGGTCGGTCACCGTATTCGATCCTGCCGTCGGATCCGGTGCCTCCTGGGTTGCCGGGGGAATGCTCGCACCGCTATCCGAGGGCTGGCCCGGCGAGGATCGGGTGCTGGAATTCGGTGCCGCGTCGCTGGTCCGCTGGCCCGAATTCGCCGCGCGGCTCGAATCGACGACCGGCGTGGCGGTTTTCGTCGCCGAGGAAACCCTGACCGTCGCGCTGGATGGCGCGGACGCCGCCGACCTGCGCACGGTGGCCGAATGGGTGGGTGCGCGCGGTCATGAGCTCGAAGTGCTCGATCGAGCCGGAGTACGCGCGCTCGAACCCGCGTTGGCACGCACCGTGCGCGTCGGTCTGCGCTCGGCCGCCGAACCCGCCATCGACAACCGACGACTGCTCGATTGCCTCCAAAAGGCTTGCGGCACAGTCGGAATCGAGATGCGCGCGGAGACTGTCGACACGGTGGACGCGCTGCCGCACGACCAGATCGTGCTCGCCGCGGGCGCCGCATCGGCACGGCTGTGGCCGGGACTGCCGGTCCGTCCGGTGAAGGGCGAGATTTTGCGCCTGCGCCGTCGTCCGGGCGCGACACCCCCGCCGCGGCGCGTGATTCGCGCGCGGGTGCACGGCAGAGCGGTCTACCTGGTGCCGCGCGCGGACGGAATCGTCGTCGGCGCAACGCAATACGAGGCGGGCTACGACACCACCGTGACCGTCGCCGGAGTCCGCGACCTGATCGCCGACGCCGAGGCGGTGCTGCCCGGAATCGGCGAATACGAATTGGCCGAGGCCAGCGCCGGATCCAGGCCGGGCACCCCCGACAACCTGCCCGTGATCGGGCGGCTCACCGACCGGGTCGTGGCGGCCACCGGACACGGCCGCAACGGCATCCTCGCGGTACCGCTCACTGTCGACGCGGTGCTGAGCCTGCTCGACGGCACTGCCCTCGCTGCCGCGAAAGCCGCCGACCCTCAACGTTTTTCGACGGCGCACTCGCCGTCACTCGCCATATCAGGAGGAGTTCGATGACCTCGGTCCCCATCGGTGTCACCGTGAACGGGCAGGACCACGAATTCGACCGATCCCTCACGGTGCGTGAACTTCTCGATCGGCTCGGGTTGCCGTCGCAGGGGGTCGCGCTCGCGGTGGATGGTGCGGTTTTCCCGAAGTCCCGCTGGGACGAACCGGTGGGTCGCGGCTGGGAGATCGAAGTGTTGACGGCGGTTCAGGGTGGCTGACGTACTGGAGATCGCGGGCAAGCAGTTCGGCTCCCGCCTCATCATGGGTACCGGCGGTGCCGAGAATCTGGTCGTGCTGGAGGAGGCGCTGGTCGCCTCGGGCACCGAGCTGACCACGGTCGCCATGCGCCGCGTCGATGCCGTCGGCGGCACCGGCGTGCTCGACCTGCTCAAACGCCTCGAGATCATGCCGCTACCCAATACCGCCGGTTGTCGCACCGCTGCCGAGGCCGTGCTCACCGCACAACTGGCCGCGGAGGCGCTCGACACCAACTGGGTCAAACTCGAGGTGATCGCCGACGAGCGCACCCTACTGCCCGACCCCATCGAATTGCTCACCGCCGCAGAACAATTGGTCGATGCCGGATTCGTCGTACTGCCCTACACCACCGACGACCCGATCCTGGCCCGCCGCCTCGAGGACGCGGGCTGCGCCGCCGTCATGCCGCTCGGCGCCCCGATCGGCACCGGCCTCGGCATCGGCAATCCGCACAATATCGAGATGATCGTCGCCGATGCGGGCGTCCCGGTCATCCTCGACGCGGGTATCGGCACCGCGAGCGATGCCACCCTGGCCATGGAACTCGGCTGCTCGGCCGTATTGCTCGCCACCGCCGTCACCCGAGCTCAGCACCCCGCCCTGATGGCAGCGGCCATGCGCTCCGCGGTCGATGCGGGCCACCTCGCCCGCCTCGCAGGCCGCATCCCCAAACGCTTTTGGGCACAAGCTTCCTCACCAGCCCGCTGAGTGGGGGCTACCCTGTCGCCTGTGGTCGGCACTCGCGCCGGTATGTGCAAGTCAGGTGCGTCAAAAGTGAGCGCCGGAAGCCGCGCATATTCCTACGCCCGCATACACATGCCCGTAGGCTCGGATCATGGCGGATCTCGGCGAACGCCTGCAATCGGTTCGGAAGCGGCGCGGACTGACACAGCGGGAGCTTGCACAGGCTTCGAACGTCTCGGTGTCGCTGGTCCGCAAGATCGAGCAGGGTGAGCGCGACGACGCCCGGATCGAAACTCTGCGCCGGATGGCGGTCGCACTGGAGTGTCCGGTGTCTGTTTTGCTCGGCCCGAATCCGGGGCCACCGAAGAGTGGCGGCGGCAATCTGTGGCTCCCGACACGTACCGCAATTCTGTCGCCGAAGCATGCGCAAGACGGTGGCTCGGTGGCCGATCGTGCCATGGCGGAAGCCCTTACCGGCGCTGTAAAGCTGTACCACGACAACGAATACGAGCGGCTCGCCGCCGTGTTGCCTCGGCTGATCGAGGACGGCTATGCCGGGTCTCCCCTCATGCGCTCGCGGATTCTGCAACTTGCCGGATCTGTGCTGGTCCAGACTCGTCAGCTCCAGCCGGCGCGGGTGGCGCTGGAGCGTTCCCTGGCCGAAGCCGAAGCGACCGGCAACGTACTCGACGCGGCGTCGGCCGTGGTGACCCTGTGCTGGCTGCTGCTGGTCGAGCGGCAGTTCGACAAGGTTCGCGAGCTGGCCACACAATGGGCCGATCGGGTTGAGCCGCGACTGTCGGTGGCCACCACCGAGGAGATCTCCACGTGGGGTTGGTTGCTGTTGCGCGCGTCCGCCGCAGCCATCAGGGACAACCGGTCCGATGAGGCCGACGACATGATGCGTCTCGCCCAAGCAGGTGCGGTCGCGGTCCGCCGTCAACCGCGCGGCTACCACCAATATTGGACGACTTTCGATGTGGCGACGGTCGCGATGAAGCGCGTGGAGAACGCGGTTGTGGACGATCGACCGGACCTGGCGCTGCGACTGGCCCGCAACGTACCGGTGGGACTGCGGCCGACGTCGGACAACCGAAACCGGCATCTGCTGGACGTCGCGCACGCACATATCGAGCTGCGCCGCTACGACGCGGCGTTCGAAACCCTGTTCCGCTTGTCTCGCGAAGCCCGGCCGTGGTTGATCGAGCAGCGGATGGCCCGGGATCTGGTCGGCAGGATCATCACCCGGCGACGCACTCTCACCGATGAAATGCGCGAGCTGGCTGATCTCGTCTGCCTGGAATGCTAAGCGCACCAATCTCTTTCGGCTGACCGCTACTTTCTGGGCGCATGATTTCGTTGTGGCACTTCCGTGATGTCCCTCGGCAAAGTGCCATTGAATGCCGTAGGTCCCCGGTGTGACGCTCGAGATAGCACGCGCCGCCGAGTCGATGGCCTTCGGCACCTCGGCGGCGGGTGCCCACCAAGTCGAACGAGGGGGGTATATGCGATGCGAGATGAGCCGACCGCGTTGGGATGGGTCGACCTCGATATCAGTTCGGCGCCGGATTGGGATGCGGCGCAGGTGCGTCGGCTCGCGCAGCGGTTGGGGTACGCATTGATCTGGGCGCCGGAGTTTTCGCCGGTTCCGCTGGTTGATCAGGTGCGTTGCGCTGATGTGGATGCGGTGATCGCGCCGTCGCTCGAACACCTGAATGTGCTTGCGGTGAACGCGATTATGAGTGTGGCCGATGTGGAGTTCGTGCTGCCGCGGCTGTCATTTCATCGTTGGGCGGCGGTCGCGCCTGCCGGGCGGATGCGGTGAGCGGGACGGTTGTGTTCGAGTTGGCTGTGGCGGTTGGGTTGCCGCTGGTGGTGCTTATCGGCACGGTGTGCTGGCCGACCCGTGACCGCGATCGCGAGGACGACGAGTAGCCCCGGTTCACGCACGGCCAACGACGGGCCGCTCGGAGCCCGGGTCGTTAACGAGGGCATCGGTCAGGGGAGATACCCTGATGCGGCTCGGGGGCGGTGGGATCTGCGGTCATCCTCGAGGATGATTGAACTCGGCACCATTTGATGACGCGGGTGGCCGCGGAATGAGGAAAGCTGGTCGACATGATCGAGCTGAAAGGCCTGACCAAGCATTACGGGCAGACCGTCGCGGTGCAAGATCTCTCCTTCACCGTTCGACCGGGACAGGTAACGGGGTTTCTCGGGCCGAACGGCGCCGGTAAATCCACCACTATGCGGATGATTCTCGGCCTGGACAGGCCCACTGCGGGCACCGCGCTGATCCAGGGCAAGCCCTACCACGAGTTGGACCATCCGCTGCGCGCCGTCGGTGCGCTGCTGGATGCCAAGTGGGTGCACCCGAACCGTTCGGCTCGCGCGCATCTGCAGTGGATGGCCGCCTCCAACGACATCGCCATGTCCCGCGTGGACGAGGTGCTGCGGCTGGTCGGCCTGTCCGAGGTGGCGGGTAAGAACGCCGGTGGCTTCTCCCTCGGTATGTCGCAGCGGCTGGGGCTGGCCGGGGCACTGCTCGGCGATCCGCCGGTACTGCTGTTCGACGAGCCGGTGAACGGCCTGGATCCGGAGGGCATCCTCTGGATCCGTCGCTTCATGCAGCGCCTCGCGGCCGAGGGGCGGACCGTGCTGGTCTCCAGCCATCTGCTTTCCGAAATGGCGCAGACCGCGGAACATTTGGTCGTCATCGGACGCGGTCAGCTGATTTCCGATTCGACTACACACGAATTCATCGAGCGCGCCTCGGAACAGTCCGTGCGCGTACGTAGTCCGCAGCTCGAGCAGTTGCGCAGCCTGCTCACCGCCAATGGCATGACCGTCCGCGAGGATGGTGCGGGCCAGGACGGCGCCGCATTGATCGTGGCCGGGGTGAGTAGTGACGCGGTCGGCAAGCTGGCCGGTGTGAACGACATCACCCTGTTCGAATTGGCGCCGCAACGGGCCTCGCTGGAGGAGGCTTTTATGCGGATGACCGGCGGTGCGGTGCAGTACCACGGCGAAGGCTTCGACCCGGCGGGAACCACGCAGGGCCCCGCGAACGCCGCGTCCTACACAGCGATGGGAGGTGCGCTCTGATGGGCGTGCTGGCAGCGGAACGTATCAAACTCACCTCGACCAGGTCGCCGTGGTGGTGCTCGGCGATCGTGGTGGTGCTCGCCCTCGGCTTGGCCGCGCTCTTCGCGGTGGTGGCCCGCTCGTCATCGGGCAAGGAGAACGCGCTGGACCTGACCGTCGCCACGGCAGTCGGCGGGATCAGCGGATTCGGCGTAATGGTCCTGATGATCATGGCCACCTTGACCGTGACCAGCGAATATCGCTTCGGCATCATCCGGACCACATTCCAGGCGACGCCGCATCGCGCCAAGGTGATCGCCACCAAGGCGGGCCTGGTCGGCGTGTACGGCGCGGTGCTCACCATTGTGCTGGCCTTCGCCGCCGTCGCGATCGCCAAGGCGGTCGGCGGTGATGCGGGCAAAGACCTGACGCTCTCCGGCGGCAATGCCTGGCGCGAGATCTATGGCATTCCGATCTATGCCCTGCTCAGCGTGATCCTCGCGGTCGGCATCGGGGTGCTGGTCCGGCAGTCGGCCGCGGCGATTTCGCTGATCGTGCTGTGGCCTCTTTTGATCGAGCCGCTGCTCGGCGCGTTCGGCAGCTTTGGACGCAATGTGCAGCCGTTGCTGCCCTTCGCGAATGCGAGCCACTTCTACAGCGCCACGGAATCGCCGGCGAACTGGCACTGGGGCCCGTGGGGGAGCCTGCTCTACTTCGCGGCTTTTGTCGCGATTGTCTTCGGCGCCGCACTGGTAATGGTCAACCAACGCGACGCATGATGGATACTGCCCGAGTTGCCTTCCCTCGCCGCTCGGGTAACGGGTGCCGACCTTGCAGGGAGGTCCGAGCGCCCCGCGCACCGTCTGCCACTGCCCGGCGGACGATGCGACATCGGCCCGGTGTGCGAATCCCCTTCCACACCGGGTCGGTGCATGTGTTCGGGACAATCCGGGCGGCATGTGAACATCCCGGAAACTATGAACGGCTCCGCTTCCATCCCGGATCGACGCTCGCTACGCTCGGTGTCGGCAACCAGTGAGTTACCCATTGGCGGACCCGGTGTAGTGCCCGCTCTATCTGATCGAGGGGGCGCAGGTGGCGACAGTAAGTAACCCGCCGACGGTTGGTCGGCTGAGATACGCCCGGGGCGTGACCGAAACATCTTCCCGTGATGCTGAGCCGGGGACGGAGAACAACGGCGGCTTTGCGCCCGCGGCGGCCAGACCGCTGGCGCCCGCCGACGAGGACGGATCCACTCATCGCGGCTCGGGAATTCGGCGCGGGCAGCTGTGCGCACTGATGAATGCCGCGAATCAGCGGCCCGACATCGTCGGTGCGCTGCGCAAGGCGCGTGAACAGCTGCCCGGTGACCCGTCTTTCGGTGACCCGCTTTCGGTTTCGGGTCCCGGCGGTGCCCGCGCGGTGGCGCGCGCGGCGGATAAGTTGGTCGGCGATACGCCGAGCGCGGCCCGGGAAATCGGGTTCGGCGCACTGCAGCTCTGGCAGGCCGTGTTGGAGCGGGTCGGCCGCGGACGAGGTAGCGAAGAAGTAACTGTGATGTTCACCGATCTGGTGGCGTTCTCCAGTTGGTCGCTCTCAGCGGGCGATGAGGCGACCCTCGAATTGCTGCGCGGGGTAGCCAAGGCCATCGAGCCGCCGATCGCCGATCGTGGCGGCCAGGTGGTCAAGCGGATGGGTGACGGTGTGATGGCCGTGTTCACCTCGGCCGATCGCGCGGTGCGCGCCGCTGTGCAGGCCAAACAGAATCTGGCCGATGTCGATATGCGCGGTTATCGCCCGCAGATGCGGATCGGTCTGCACACCGGCACGCCGCGCGAGATCGGCGGCGACTGGCTCGGTGTGGATGTGACGATCGCCGCGCGGGTGATGGAGGCCGGTGGTAAGGGCAACACCATGCTTTCGCACGCGACCTTGCGGTCCGTCGCGCCGCAGACGCTCGCGGAACTCGGGTTCTCGGTCACGCCGTATCGGCGCAGTTTCTTCGCCGCACCGCTGAGTGGCGTGCCGGAGGATCTGCGGATCTTCCACCTGTCGGAGAGCTCTGTCTGATCTGCCGCGCCTGCGTCGCGGCGTGAGATGCCTACATCAGCCAGGCGACGGCACCCGCGGCGGCGAGTACGGCGAGCACTGCCAGGACGATGGCGAGTGGGCGGGTGGTCTTCCAGGTGGAGAAGGCCCCGCCCAGTAGGAACCCGGCCAGCGCGAACAGGATGACGGACGACATCCAGTCATTCTGCCTCGCGCCCGCCGCCCAATTAACAATCACGCGTGCTTGCTTTATTTGTGGTCCGGTGTGATGCTGGATTCCGGAACGCGGACTCCACCGGCAGCGCAGGGCGGCGGGCCGGGACGGTTCGCCGCACAGGAGGCCGTCCAGCGATGAGTATGCTGGCCGTCGATCCGGAGCTGATCCGAATCGGCAACTGTTCGGGGTTCTACGGTGATCGCCTCAGTGCCATGCGGGAGATGCTCGAGGGCGGGCAGCTCGATGTGCTCACCGGGGACTATCTCGCCGAGCTGACCATGCTGATCCTCGGCCGCGACCGGATGAAGGATCCCGGCCTCGGATACGCCAAGACCTTCGTCCGGCAGATCGAGGACTGCCTCGGGCTGGCGCTGGAACGCAATGTTCGGATCGTCACCAATGCGGGCGGACTCAACCCGGCCGGGCTCGCGGAGAAGCTGCGCACGGTCGCCACGGATCTCGGGCTCGAGGCCGAGGTCGCCCACGTCGAGGGTGACGACTTGCTGAGCCGGGCGGCCGAACTCGGCCTCGGGTCGCCGCTGACCGCCAATGCCTATCTCGGTGCCTGGGGCATCGTGGAATGTTTGCATGCGGGCGCGGATATCGTGGTCACCGGTCGGGTCACCGACGCTTCGGTGATCGTCGGCCCGGCCGCCGCCCATTTCGGTTGGGGGCGAACCGATTACGATGAGCTGGCCGGTGCGGTCGTGGCCGGGCATGTGATCGAGTGCGGTACCCAGGCCACCGGCGGCAACTTCGCGTTCTTCACCGAGCTGGCCGATCTGGGACGGCCCGGGTTCCCCATCGCCGAAGTGCGCAGGGATGGCAGCAGTGTCATTACCAAGCATCAGGGCACCGGTGGTGCGGTCACGGTGGATACCGTTGCGGCACAGCTGATGTACGAGATCCAGGGGGCGCGTTACGCGGGGCCGGATGTCACCACGCGGCTGGACAGCATCGAGCTGAGTCAGCAAGGGCCCGATCGGGTGCTGATCGGCGGCGTGACCGGCGAAGCACCGCCGCCGCGGCTCAAGGTGTCGCTCAATACGCTCGGCGGTTTCCGCAATGAGATGGAGTTCGTGCTCACCGGACTCGATATCGAAGCGAAAGCCGCACTGGCGCAACGACAACTGGAGTCCTGGCTGCCGGTTCTTCCCGCGGAGTTGAGCTGGACCTTGGTACGACTCGACCGGCCGGATGCCGAAACCGAGGAGCAGGCAAGCGCTTTGCTGCGCTGCGTGGTGCGCGATCCGGATCCGAACAAGGTCGGCCGCTCCTTCTCCAATGTCGCGGTCGAGCTGGCCTTGGCGAGCTATCCGGGTACCAATTTCACCAGTCTGCCCGGCAACGGTTCGCCGTACGGTGTGTACACACCGGGATTCGTCGATGCCGCCGAGGTGCCGCACGCGGCGGTGCTGGCGCGGGGCACACGCGTCGATATCGCACCCGCGTCGGACACGCTGGAATTGGCGGAGGTCGCCGAACCGCAACTGCCGGAGCCATTGCCCGCCAAGCAAACTCGCCGAGTGCCGCTGGGCACGATCGCGCTGGCCCGCAGCGGCGACAAGGGCGGCAATGCGAATATCGGCGTGTGGGTCCGCACGGATGAGCAGTGGCGCTGGCTGGCGCACACGCTGACGGTGGATCGGATCAAAGAATTGCTGCCCGAGGCCGCGCCGCTGACCGTCACCCGCCACGTCCTGCCGAATCTGCGTGCCGTGAACTTCATTATCGAGGGTCTGCTCGGACAGGGGGTGGCCTATCAGGCCCGCTTCGATCCGCAGGCCAAGGGGCTCGGCGAATGGCTGCGCTCGCGTCATGTCGATATCCCATCGGAGTTGCTATGAGTCCGTGGAATACGCCGGAACGGCGCGAATTGCGCGCCACTGTAAGAGGTTTCGCGGAACGAGAGGTGCTGCCGTACCTCGATGCCTGGGAGCGTGACGGCGAGATCCCGCGCGAACTGCACAAGAAGGCCGGGGCGCTCGGCCTGCTCGGCATCCAATTCCCGGAATCCGCAGGGGGTTGCGGCGGTAACGGTATCGACGCCATGATCGTCTGTGAGGAGATGCATCGGGCCGGCTGTTCCGGCGGTCTCTTCGCTTCGCTGTTCACCTGCGGTATCGCGGTGCCACACATTATCGCCTCGGGCAATGACGATCTGATCGAGCGCTTCGCACGCCCGACACTGGCCGGAGAGAAGATCGGCTCGCTCGCGATCACCGAGCCAGACGGTGGCTCCGATGTCGGCCACCTCACCACCACCGCGCGCCGCGATGGTGACCATTACATCGTCGATGGCGCCAAAACCTACATCACCTCGGGTGTGCGCGCCGATTTCGTGGTGACCGCCGTGCGCACGGGCGGCCCCGGTTCCGGCGGGATTTCGCTGCTGGTCGTGGAGAAAGGCACGCCGGGCTTCACGGTCAGCCGCAAGCTCGACAAGATGGGCTGGTGGGCCTCCGATACTGCCGAACTGTCCTATGTGGATGCGCGGGTGCCGGTGGAGAATCTGGTGGGCCCGGAGAATTCCGGTTTCTATCAGATCGCCGGTGCGTTCGTCAGCGAACGGATCGGGCTTGCGGTGCAGGCCTATTCGCAGGCCCAGCGCTGCCTTGACCTGTCGCTGGACTGGGTGCGCAACCGAGAGACCTTCGGCCGCCCCCTGATCAGCAGGCAGGCCGTGCAGAATACGGTGACCGAAATGGCCCGCCGCATCGATGTGGCCCGCGTCTACACCCGAAATGCGGTGCAGCACTGGGAGACGGTGGCCGACGCGGTCGGCGGGGTGAGTGGATACCGCGCCGAAGGCGAGACCGATTTGATCGCCGAAGTATGTTTCGCGAAGAACACCGCCGTGGCGGCGAGCGAATGGGTGGTCAATCAAGCCGTGCAGCTATTCGGCGGCCTCGGCTATATGCGCGAATCCGAGGTCGAGCGGCAATACCGCGATATCCGCATTCTCGGCATCGGCGGTGGCACAACGGAAATCCTGACCGGACTGGCGGCGAAACGATTGGGGTACCAGTGATGACAGCATCGCGTAGCGATTCGATGGGGGGTGGCGGTCGGGCGACGGGTGGGCCGACACTACGCACCGCTCTCGATACCGCATCGCCGGAGTACACGGCCGCGGCCGAGGCCATGACCAGCAAACTCGCCGAGGTGGAGGCGGAATTCGTCAAGGCCATCGCGGGCGGTGGCCCGGATAAGCTGGCCCGGCATCGCAAGCGCGGCAAACTGACCGCGCGCGAGCGCATCGAACTACTCATCGACGAGGATTCGCCATTCCTGGAACTGTGCCCACTTGCCGCATGGGGCAGCGAATTCCACGTCGGTGCGAGTGTGGTGTGCGGTATCGGCATTGTCGAAGGCGTCGAATGCATGATCGTCGCACCGGATCCCACCGTGCGCGGCGGCACCTCGAATCCGTGGACGTTGCGCAAGAACCTGCGCATGAACGACATCGTCATGCAGAACCGCCTGCCGGTGATCGGACTCGTCGAATCCGGTGGCGCGGATCTGCCGACGCAGAAGGAAGTCTTCGTACCCGGCGGACGGATGTTCCGCGATCTGACGAGGGCCTCGGCGGCCGGAATTCCGACCATCGCTGTGGTTTTCGGCAATTCCACCGCAGGTGGCGCTTACATCCCGGGTATGTCCGATTACACGGTGATGATCAAGGAACGCTCCAAGGTATTCCTCGGCGGACCGCCGCTGGTCAAGATGGCCACCGGTGAGGAATCCGATGACGAATCGCTCGGCGGTGCGGATATGCACGCGCGGGTCTCGGGTCTGGCCGATTATCTGGCGATCGACGAGCAGGACGCGATCCGCATCGGCCGCTCCATCATCAAGCGACTGAACTGGAAGAAACAGGGGCCGGCGCCGCGCGCCGAGGTGATCGAACCGCTGCACGACCAGCAAGACCTGCTCGGCATCGTCCCAGCAGATCTGAAGATCCCGTTCGATCCGCGTGAGGTGATCGCCCGCATCGTCGACGGTTCCGATTTCGACGAATTCAAACCGCTGTACGGCAGCAGTCTGGTCACCGGGTGGGCGGAACTGCACGGTTATCCGGTCGGCATTCTCGCCAATGCGCGTGGCGTGCTGTTCTCGGCGGAATCGCAGAAGGCGACCCAGTTCATCCAGCTGGCCAACCAGTCGAATACGTCGCTGCTGTTCCTGCACAACACCACCGGCTACATGGTCGGTAAGGAGTTCGAACAGCAGGGCATCATCAAGCACGGCGCGATGATGATCAACGCGGTATCCAATTCGAAGGTGCCGCATATCTCGCTGCTGATGGGCGCGTCCTACGGCGCGGGTCACTACGGCATGTGCGGCAGGGCCTACGACCCGCGCTTCGTCTTCGCCTGGCCGAGTGCGAAATCCGCTGTCATGGGCGGCGCGCAGCTGGCCGGTGTGATCTCGATCGTGGGCCGGGCGGCCGCGCAGGCCAAGGGCGTGCCGTTCGACGAGGAAGCCGATGCCGGAATGCGCGCCATGGTGGAGGCGCAGATCGAGGCCGAATCGCTGCCGATGTTCATGTCGGGGCGGCTGTACGACGACGGCGTGATCGATCCCCGTGATACTCGCACGGTATTGGGAATGGCGTTGTCGGCCATTCACAATGCCCCAGTCAAGGGCACCGATGGTTTCGGCGTCTTCCGGATGTGAGGGCCGAGATGACAGCATCACGTAGCGATTCCGTGCGGGGCGGCGCTCGGGTGACGGGTGGGCCCATCACCAATGTTCTGGTTGCCAATCGCGGTGAGATCGCCCGTCGGGTATTCGCCACTTGTCGTCGCATGGGTATCGGCACGGTCGCGGTCTATTCCGATGCGGATGCCGCGGCACCACACGTCGCGGAAGCCGATGCGGCGGTACGTCTTCCCGGGAATACCCCGGCCGAGACATATCTGCGTGGCGAGCTGATTATCGAGGCGGCCTCGGCCACCGGCGCCGACGCGATTCATCCCGGATACGGATTCCTTTCCGAGAATGCGGAATTCGCACGGGCGGTGCTGGCGGCCGGACTGGTGTGGATCGGCCCGCCCGTCGAGGCCATCGAACAGATGGGTTCGAAGGTCGCGGCCAAGAAGATGATGGATGCGGTCGGAGTCCCGGTGCTCGCCGAACTCGATCCCGGCGAGGTCACCGCGGCGCAGCTACCGGTGCTGATCAAAGCCTCCGCGGGTGGCGGCGGGCGGGGCATGCGCGTGGTTCGCGAACTCGCCGACCTGGAACCCCAGATCGCCGCCGCGCGCCGGGAAGCCGAATCGGCATTCGGCGATCCGACGGTGTTCTGCGAGCGCTACCTGGAGACCGGCAGACATATCGAGGTCCAGGTCATGGCCGATATCCACGGCACCATCTGGGCCGTCGGCGAGCGGGAATGCTCCATTCAGCGCCGCCACCAGAAGGTAGTCGAAGAGGCGCCGTCACCGCTGGTCGAGCGGATCGACGCCACGCGCGGGTCAGGCCCGCGGGCTGGCGGTGGGGGCCGTCGAAGCGGTACTGCGCGAGGTTTACCCGCGCACGCAGGGCCCGCGCGCACGGCCGATCGGCAGAGCATGCGCGCGCGGCTGTTCGAGGCGGCCGCGCTGGCGGCCGGTGCGATCGGCTACACAGGTGCCGGGACGGTGGAATTCCTTGCCGACGAGACGGGCGAGTTCTTCTTCCTGGAGATGAATACCCGGCTGCAGGTGGAACATCCGGTGACCGAATGCACCACCGGATTGGATCTGGTGCGGACTCAACTGGAGGTCGCTGCCGGCGCCGAGTTGGCCGCCGCGCCGCCCCCGCTGCGCGGGCATTCGATCGAGGTGCGGCTGTACGCCGAGGATCCCGCGCACGACTGGCAGCCGCAGAGCGGTGCGGTGCATCGGCTCGATATCCCTGCGGTGGTCAACGAATTCGACGTTCTCGACCGTCCCGGCGTACGCCTGGATTCCGGTGTGGTGGACGGTTCGATCGTCGGCGTGCACTACGACCCGATGCTCGCGAAGGTCATCTCCTACGCGCAGACTCGTGCCGACGCGGCACGGCTGTTGGCAACGGCCTTGCAGCGTGCCAAGATTCACGGTCTGGTGACCAACCGCGATCTGCTCGTGCGTGTGCTGCGCCATCCGGCATTCCTGGCCGGGGACACCAATACCACATTCTTCGATACGCACGGATTGGATTCGCTCTGCGCACCGTTGGTGTCGCAAGCCGATGAGGCACTGTCCATCGCCGCCGCCGCGCTCGCGGATGCCGCGGCGAATCGGAAGGCGGCCAGGGTCGGCGGCGGGCTGCCCGCGGGCTGGCGGAATCTGCCATCGCAGTCGCAGCACAAGACGTACGAAAGTCGCACCAGCGGAATACATGATATTGGTTACCGCCATAACCGCGCCGGTGTCGCGGTGGACGGTCACGATGGCCTGGAATTGGTGGCAGCGAGTCCCGAGCGTGTGGTCCTCGCGGTTCCCGGTGAACACGGTCTGGTGCGTCGGCAATTCGAGATCGCCCGCTACGGCGACCTGGTCTGCGTGGACTCCCCGCTCGGACCGGTGTCGGTGCGCAAGCTCGCGCGTTTCAGCGATCCCGCCGATCAGCTCGCGCAAGGTTCACTGCTCGCCCCCATGCCGGGCAGCGTGATTCGGATCGGCGCCGAGGTCGGCAGTGCCGTCGCACCGGGCCAGCCGATTCTGTGGCTGGAGGCGATGAAGATGGAGCACACCATCGCCGCGCCCGCCGCGGGCACGCTCAGTGCCCTCAATGTCACCGTCGGCCAGCAGGTCGATGTCGGCGCCGTGCTCGCCGTCGTCGATCCCACCGAATCCCAGGAGAGCTCATGAGACAGCGAGGCGAACGAATCAGGCGCCAATGCGCACAGCGGATACCGCGGTCGAGCGTCAGCGAGGCACAGATATGAGCTTTATCGAAACCGAAGAGCAGAAGGCGCTGCGGGCCGCGGTCGCAGCGCTCGCCGCGAAGTACAGCTTCCGCGATTACGTGCTGCCGAAGGCGCGCAAGAACGAACCGCTCACCGAATTATGGGATGCGGCAGGCAAACTCGGCTTCCTCGGCGTGAATCTGCCGCAGGAGTACGGGGGCGGTGGCGCGGGCATGTACGAACTCGCGCTCGTGCTGGAGGAACTGTCCGCCCAGGGCGCGGGCCTGCTGCTGATGGTGGTCTCACCGGCCATCTGCGGCACCATCATCACCAAATACGGCTCCGACGAGCAGAAACAGCAGTGGCTACCCAAACTCTGCGACGGCAGCGCCAAGATGGTATTCGGTATTACCGAACCCGACGCCGGTTCGAACTCGCACCAGATCACCACCACCGCGCGTCGCGACGGTGACGACTGGATCCTCAACGGCCGCAAGATCTTCATCTCCGGCGTGGACCAGGCCGAGGCCGTGCTCATCGTCGCGCGCACCGAAGACCACAAGACCGGCAAACTCGCGCCCGCGCTGTTCATCGTGCCGACCGATGCTCCCGGCTTCGTCAAGACACCGCAGGAAATGGACATCATCGAGCCGGACCACCAGTTCACGCTCTTCCTCGATGACGTGCGCCTGCCGTCGCAGGCTCTGGTGGGTAAGGAAGATGCCGCGCTCATGCAGCTGTTCGCGGGCCTGAACCCGGAGCGCATCATGGGCGCGGCCATGGCCGTGGGCATGGGGCGCTACGCCATCGACCGTGCCGTCGAATACGCCAAGCAACGCACGGTATGGCAGACACCGATCGGTGCGCACCAAGGCATTTCGCATCCGCTCGCCGCGGTGAAGGTCGAAGTGGAGCTCGCCAAGCTGATGATGCAGAAGGCCGCGACCCTCTACGACGCGGGCGATGAGATGGGTGCCGCCGAGGCCGCGAATATGGCCAAATACGCCGCGGCGGAAGCCAGCATCAAGGCACTCGATCAGGCCATCCAGACCCACGGCGGCGCGGGACTCACCAAGGAGTACGGCCTGGCCGCCATGCTCGCCGCGGCCCGCATCGGCCGCATCGCGCCGGTCAGCCGGGAGATGGTGCTCAACTTTGTCGCCCAGTACTCCCTCGGCCTGCCCAAGTCGTACTGATCCCGAGGAGGCTGGAATGAATTCAGCGTCGCATCGCGACACGATGAGCGGTGGTGGCCGGATCACGGGCGGGCACGAAACGTCTACCGCTGCGTATGTGCGGTACGACGTGCGCGACGGGTTCGCCACGCTGACCTTGGATTCGCCACACAACCGCAACGCGCTGTCGTCGCGGTTGGTCGCCGAACTGCTCGAGGGGCTCGACGCGGCCGCGGCGGATCCCGCCGTCCGCGGCATCGTGCTCGCGCACACCGGCGGTACCTTCTGCGCGGGCGCGGACCTCACCGAGGCCAGCAATGCCGACCCGGCGGTGGCCGCCGACGAGCGCACCCGCGTGATGATCGGCGTACTGCGCCGACTCATCGAAATACCCAAGCCGATCATCGCCCGGATCGCCGGCAATGTGCGCGCGGGCGGTATGGGCATCGTCGCGGCGTGTGACATCGTGGTGGCGGGTCCCGGCAGCAGTTTCGCACTGACCGAGGTGCGAATCGGGTTGGCGCCGTTCATGATTTCGCTGACCCTGCTGCCGCGGCTCAGTCCCCGCGCGGCCAGCCGCTACTACCTCACCGGCGAGAAGTTCGGTGCGGATATCGCCGAGCAGATCGGGCTGGTCACGATCACCGCCGACGATCCGGCGGCCGAGGTGGCCCGGCTGTGCGCCGAGGTGCGCAAGGGCTCCCCGCAGGGCCTGGCCGAGGCCAAGCGACTCGTCAATGCGGACATCCTGGCGCAGTTCGACACCTCGGCAGCGGAGCTCGCGAAACGCTCCGCGAGCTTTTTCGGCACTCCGGAGGTACAGGAGGGCATGCTGGCCTTCTTGCAGCGCCGTCCACCGAGCTGGGAAGCATAACGCCGTGACAACGCCGAGGGCCACAACCACCACAGCCGCCAGCCGGTTCGGAGCGAGCTGATGGTGACACCCCACGGACCCAAGCAGGACCGCAGCCGGGCCACTCGGCAGCGCCTGCTCGAGGCGACTATCGACTGCCTGGCCGAAATGGGTTGGGCGGCGGCCACGGTCTCGGTCGTCGCGGAACGGGCCGGGGTATCGCGGGGTGCGGCCCAGCATCACTTCCCGACCAGGGAAGACCTGATCACCGCCGCACTCGAGTACATGTTCGACAGCCGCACCCAGCAGTCCGAGGACGAGGCGTTGGCGGTGGCCGCACCGGCCGGTGGGGTCGAGCGCACCGAGGCGGTGGTAGCCGGTCTGGTCGACTCCTACACCAGCCCGCTGTTCAAGGCGGCGCTGCAGGTGTGGACTCATGCGGCGGCCGATCCGGCGCTGCGGGAGCGAATTGTGCCGCTGGAGGCCAAATTCGGGCGCGTATCGCATCACCGGGCCGTAGCGGCATTGGGCGTGGACGACGCCGACCCGGTCGCCCACCACCTCGTGCAGGCCACACTCGATATGGCGCGCGGTCTCGGGCTGGCCGACGTCCTGACCGACGATTCGGCGCGGCGCAAGCAGATCGTCTCGCAATGGGCGGCCACACTGCACACCGCATTGCACGCCCCACGATCCTGACCCCGGCGAGTCGGCCGCTAGATCCTTGGCCGGTGACACATGCTGCCACGGTGCCGGGCAATGGCTTTCGCGACTAGCACAGGCCCTGCTGCTGGAGGTGACCCTCGTCGACCGCGTAGGAGGTGGAACCGACGAGGACGCCGAGCAGTCCACCGATGACCAATCCCGGGATCGCGCCGACGAAGAAAATGGGCAGGCCCGCGATGCCGCCGATGGCCGCGCCGAGCAGACCGCCGGCCAGCGTCCTGACCTCGATGGTGTCGCCGGGCGCCAGGCACTGCCCGATGAGCGTAGCCTGCGGGGCCGGTTCGGCTGCCGCGGCGATCGGCTCGGTCGCGACCGGGGCGGTCGGCTCCGCAGATTCGCCCGGTGCGGCCGATGCGGTCGAGGCGAAGCCGACGGTGAGCGCGACAGCGACGAGCGCGCCGATGATGGTTAGGACGAATCTCGACATGCTTCTCACGGTTTTCCTGATGGTTCGACGGTTGGCACTTGACCTGATGGCCGACCCCGACCGGAGTCGTCCCGCGCTGGACCATCATTCTCGGAGTTCGCGGCGCGCGAAAGGGTTTCGCATGAATGCCGCATCAAGAGGATTTCGAGCAAGCCGGTAAAGGAAGCTCGAGGTGCGGTCCGAAATGGCATGTCACACTCGTGCGCCCCTGGTGGGGCCGAGGTGCGCGGAGTGGGTCGAAGCCACATGCGCCTGATCCGCGACGCGATTCGCCCGGTGCGTGTGCACCGGGCGAATCGCGTTGTGATCAGTGGGCGGCGGTCAGATCGTAGAGGGTGATGCCGTCTACTTCGGTAGCCGTGAAGTGCTCCTGCACCCACGTGCTGATCTCGCTGCTGGTGCCGGAGCGGCCGAAACCGCCACCGCCATCCTCGCCGCCACGGTTGCCGCTGCCGATGAAGTAGTGGATCTTTCCATCGGCGACATACTGCTTGAACTGATCCAGCGTCGGCGACGGATCACTGCCGTTGAAGCCGCCGATCGGCATGACCGGCAGTTCGGTGGCCAGCTGGAATCCGGCGGCACTATTGGAGCCGGTGGCCGCGGCGACCCAGGTGTAATCGGAGCCATTGCTTTCCAACATCGCGATGACCTGCGCGCTCGGCCTGCTCGCGCCGAGCAGACCACCGGCGGGGCCGCCCATCATCGGATTGCCCGCGGCCTCGCTGGCGCCTTGCATAGTGGTTTGGCCGGGTTGTCTACCCCGCGCGCCATTGAAGCCGGCGCCATTACGACCGTCGGCATTTCGCGCACCGGGCATACCGCCGCGGGGACCGCCGAAGCCGCCCTCGCCGCCGGGGAAAGGTCCGAACATTCCGAATCGCCCGACATTCGGTCCGGCCGACACGATCCCGCCCTCATGACCGGTCGAAATGGTTTGCGCCGAATACGCGACGGGTCCAGCCAATCCGGTGAAGGCGGCCGCGAATGCCGCGACCAGTGCCACCTTGCGCGGCGCGGGCAGCAGCACCACGATGGTCGCGAGCCCGCCGACGACCAGCACCGCCCAGCGCAACCAGGGCACGAAGCTCGCGCTGCGCGACAACAACATCCACCCGGTCGCGGTGGTCAGGCCGAGCGCCAGCCCCGCGAACAGCCGAACCCACAGCCGATGCCGATCCTGCCACAGCGCAATCGCACCGATACCGACCAAAGCGGCGACTGCCGGAGCCAAGGCCACCGTGTAGTACTGGTGGAAGATGCCCGCCATGAAGCTGAAGGTCAGCCCGGTCACCAGCAGCCAGCCACCCCACAGGATCAGCGCGGCGCGCCGCGCGTCAGCGCGAGCGGCCTTGCCGCGCAATACAATTCCGGCCACCAAGGCCACCAATGCGGCCGGGATCAGCCAGGCGATCTGACCGCCCTGTGCCGGTTCGAACATCCGGGTGATTCCGGTGCTGCCCCACATGCCGCCGGCGCCACCGCCGCGCGGCATATCGCCGCCACCGCCGGGGGTGACGCTGCCGCGTTCGTTGCCGTTCAGTCGACCGAGCCCGTTGTAGCCGAAAGTGAGTTCGATGATCGAATTATGTTGCGAACCACCGATCCACGGCCGCGACGATGCGGGCCACAGCTCAACCGTGAGCAGCCACCAACCAGCCGCGACGATCATCGACAAACCGGCCGCGAGCAGTTGCAGGATCCGCTTGCCGAGTTCGGGCGGACCGGCGAACAGATAGGTCAGTGCCAGCGCGGGCACTACCAGCAGCACCTGCAATTGCTTGGTGAGGAAGCCGAATCCGATGATGACACCGGTGAGTACCAGCCATCGGGTGCGTCCGTCCTCGACCGCCCTGGTCATCGCCCAGGTCGCCGCGATCATCAGGAATACCAGCAGCGCATCCGGGTTGTTGTACCGGAACATCAGCGCGGCGACCGGAGTCACCGCCAGTGCCAGTCCGGCGATGAGTCCGGCCGCCGGGCCGAAAGGCCTGCGTACCGTCGCCCATACCAGTGCCACGGACGCGACGCCGAGCAGCACCTCCGGAACCAGGATGCTCCAGGAATTCAGTCCGAACGCCCGCACCGACAGTTCCATCAGCCACAGCGAGGCCGGTGGTTTGTCGACGGTGATCGAATTCGCCGCATCCGAGGAGCCGAAGAAGAAGGCCTTCCACGATTTCGAACCGGCCTGTACCGCGGCGGCATAGAAGGAATTCGCCCACCCGCTGGCGCTGAGGTTGCACAAGTAGGCGATCCCGGTGCCGAGCAGCAGTACGGCCAATGCCGGGTATTCCCAGCCGATCTGGCGCGCGGGGCGCGCCGGTGGCCGCACTGCTGTCGGCGGTAGCGTGAGCGTGACTGTCACTGCCGCCCGCCCTCGGTGACCACCGCGGTGCGGGTGGCCGTCGGATTGCGGAAGACCCAGCGCAGGCCGACGAATCGGATCAGCGTGGCAATGAGATTGGCAACCACGAGTACGAACAATTCCAGATGAACGGCGGCGTCGGGGGCCCATCGGTGCAAGGCGAACAACGAGCCGCTGGTGACCACTAAGCCGAAGCCGAATATCAGCAGACCTTGGAATTGGTGCGACACAACGCCATTCGACCCACGCACCCCGAAGGTGAAGGCACGGTTGGCGGCGGTATTACCGATCGCGGTGATCAGCAGCGCGGCGAAATTCGCGACCTGCGCACCGGTCACGGGCTGCAGCAGCAGGTACAGCAGCATATACGCGAGTGTGGAGAAGGCGCCGACTATCGCGAACCGCACCACCTGCCCGACCATCCCCAATGGCACACCGGGTACCAGTGGTTCCCGCCCGACCGAACGGCGCAGCTCGTCCAAGGGCAGCGCACCGGTCGTCAGTCCGCGCAGCAGCCGCCACACGCCGAGCAGGTCCTTGCGCGCGGTATCGATGATGTCGACGCGGCTGTCCGGATCGTCGATCCAGTCGACCGGCACCTCGTGGATGCGCAACCCGGCCCGCTCGGCGAGCACCAGGAGTTCGGTGTCGAAGAACCATTCGCCGTCCTGCACCAGTGGCAGCAGTCGCCGCGCCACATCGGTGCGCATTGCCTTGAAACCGCACTGCGCATCCGAAAAACGGGCCTGCAGTGAGGCTTTCAGGATCAAGTTGTAGCAGCGCGAGATGATTTCGCGCTTCGGTCCACGCACCACCCGCGATGCCGCGTCGAGTCGGGTGCCGATGGCCAGATCGGAGTGGCCGGAGATCAGCGGCGCGACCAACGGCAGCAGTGCGTTCAGGTCGGTGGACAGATCCACATCCATGTAGGCGACGACCTGGGCGTCGGAGTGCTCCCATACCGCGCGCAGTGCGCGGCCGCGGCCCTTGGCGTCGAGGTGTACCACCCGCACGTCGTCGAGTTCGTCCGCGAGCAGCCGTGCGACCTGCATGGTGTCATCGGTGCTCGCATTGTCGGCGACGGTGATGCGGGCCGGGAACGGGAACCCGTCGCGCAGGTACGCGTGCAGCCGCCGCACGCAGACGCCCAGGTCGGCCTCTTCGTTGTAGACGGGGATCACGACGTCCAGCACGGGCGTGATCACCTTTTCGGTCATTTCCGCCCGGTGCGCGGCGGTCGTCGATTCGGTCATGGTGACTACCCTCGCGAACCGCGCTGGACTCTGGCTGGGCCCTACCTGTGAGGTTCCTGGGGACCGTGCCTACCGCACCCGGCGAATCCGCAAAACGGTATCGGTACGCAGCCCCACCTGTCCCTGCGGCCACGTGACTTCCCGCTCGACCGACTCCTTGGTCTCGACGTCCCAGTCCACCCCGAGTGCCAGGTCGTCGAGTACCTCATCCATGGTCGGAAAGTGCACATCGTGGCGATGTTCGACACCTGATGGCCACCCCGCATGCCCCGCGATCAACAGAACTCCGCCGACCCGCACCGCCTCCGCGGCCCGCCGCAGCACCTTCGTCCGCTCGTGCTCCTGCGCCACCGGCGAATGAAAGAACTGCGCCGAGACCAAGTCGAAGGACCCTTCCGGAAATGATTGCGCCAGATCGTGTTCCGCGAATGTGATGCGCTCCCCGACACCCGCCTCGTCGGCATGCGCCGCGGCCCGCCGCAGCGCGGTCACGGACACATCGACCGCGGTGACCCGCCAGCCCCGCTGAGCGAGCCAAACAGCATCCGCACCCTCACCGCACCCGAGGTCCAATGCGCTCCCCGATTCGAGCTGCGCGGCCTCACGCACCAGCAGTGGATTGGGATTCCCGGTCCAGATCTGATCTCGATCCTGATAGAACTCTTCCCAGAACTCCTGGGTATTGCCGGTTGCGGTGCCCTCGGTCATGCGTCGCTCTCCCATCGAAATCGGGTGTCTCGGTCCATCGAACCTGTTCGCATGATGTACGCGGGGTCCGCGACAACGCCAACTTTCTTGCCGGTTCGGCAACAACCCGCATGTCGATCGAGAAGTCCGTCGCCTACCTGGGCGAGATCATCCCCGCAGTGGCCGATGCCACTGCTCGGTTGAACGGATGCGGACCTACCATTGCACCCCGCGTTCTCCGGCGATTGATCGCCTTACCTTGTCCCACCGGTGGTGCCGACCACGGGCGCGCCATGAGCGGTCGGCTGGCCGCAGCCACTTCGAACCACATTGTTCTCGTCAACCGCATCGTCGAGGCCGACGGTGTCTGCGATGCCTCGAGTATGTACCCGCCCACCGACAAGTTTCGGCGCCCGGACCGTCCCGCCGAGCCCGACCGCTGAGCAGGGCCGAGTCGCTCGCCGGGCCGATCGAGTCGCTCGCCGAGTCGGGCCGAATCGCCTGCCGAGCCCGGTAGCCGCAACTGCCGCCGCTCGGGCTTCGGATCCTCGACCGGCGCGCTCCCAACGCTGCGGCGATCAGGTATGCGAGAGCCGCCAGAGCGGTGAAACAGGCCCGTGACCTGCGCCGAGGTCATACGAAGCGGTCAGACAGCGATACGTCCAATCCTTGGCGAACTCGACCGCATCGGGCACCGAGTAACCATTGGCGAGCGCGCACGCGATGGCTGCGGCCAAGGTGTCACCCCCGCCGTGGTCATTGCCGGTGCTGATCCGCGGCGCGGTGAACTCGAGGAAGCGATCGCCGTCGAAAAGCAGATCGGTGCTGACCTCGCAGGAGCGCAGGTGCCCGCCCTTGACGATCGCCCACCGCGCCCCCAGCTTGTGCAGCGCCTGCGCCGCCTGCCGCGCCGAGGCATCATCGATGACCTCGATACCGGTGATCAGCCGCACCTCGTCGAGATTCGGTGTCACCACCGTGGCCAGCGGAATCAGCGTGTGCCGCACCGCATCCAGCGCCTCCTCGTGCAGTAGCGGATCACCGTGCATGGATGCCGCTACCGGATCGACCACCAGCGGCGTCCGATCCCCACCGATCCCCACCTCCTGACACACCGCCGCGACCGACTCGATGATCGCGGTCGAGGCCAACATCCCGGTCTTGGCCGCCCCGACCCCGATATCCCCGACCACCGCGCGCACCTGATCGGCCACGACCTGCGGCGGAATCTCATGGAACCCGCTCACCCCGACCGTGTTCTGCACCGTCACCGCGGTTACCGCCACACACGCATGCACCCCGCACAGCGCCATGGTCCGCGAGTCGGCCTGAATTCCGGCACCGCCGCCGGAGTCGGTCCCGGCGATAGTGAGGACACGAACCGGGGTCTGCCCGTCGGGCACAAGCGGCAGGAATTTCACAACCCAGACCATACTCAGCGTCGACGTGTCCGAGCGGGTCCGGACAGCAATGGCTGGGCCGTCCAGCAGATTTCGACACGTTCCCTGACGCCGGGATCTCGTGACCGAGGCATCAGGCGCGCGTGTTGCCGGTGGGTATCCAGGGTGGGCCGCGCCGTGCGAGGGGCTGGATCGCGCGGCCGTCGACCCATGCCGTCCAGCCGTTGTTGCAGGCGATATGCGCCCAGTCCCCGGCGCGGCCGAGGATCTGGAGTTCTACGCCGGGATCGATGCTGGTGATGGGGCCGAGGTTCGGATCGGGCGCGGCCCATGCGTCCAATCCGCCCTCGGGAGCCAGATGGGTCGGGTACCAGAGGGCGGCGAGGGGTTCGATGGCGCGGCCGTCGACCCATGCGGTCCAGCCGTTGTTGCAGACGATATGCGCCCAGTCGCCGCAGCGCTCGAGGATCTGGAGTTCGACGCGTGCGTCGATGCGGGCGACGGGCGGCCAGGTCGAATCGGGCGTGGCCCAGGCGGGCATCCCGTTCGCGGGCACCTGGTGGGTCGGCTGAAATGTCGGTGCGCCGCCGCGCTCGACCCGCGGCACGACTTGCGTGGGTGCGGCCGCTTCGTCCAATGCCGGTATGTCACCGGTGAACGGCTCGACCACAGCCGGATCCAGCACATCGCGCACCAGACGGAGCGCGACTTCGGTTGTGGTCTCGAATAATTCGGTACGTGGGTTGCGTGCCGCCAGCTCGCGCCAGCATGCGAACCGGGTCGAGAATGTCGAACGGAACACCGTGAAATAGGCGAGTGCGTCCTGTTTCGTTGCCGCACCGGCCATTACGGCAATGCTCCCGGTCGTCAGCAGCTGACCGAACGACCGCGCCACCGCGGTCCCGGCATCGGTGAATCGGTAGCTACCGAGCGCCTCCAGTCGCACAAGGCCCAGCGACGCCAGCCGCGCCAGTCCCTCCGTCATCCGGCCGGCCGCCGCCGCGAGTGATACCGGGGTGGCGCCCTGGGCGGCGGACAAAGCCCAACGGGTGTCGCCGGCGGCCAGCCCCTTGGCGAGTTGCTCCTCCAGCTCGAGCGCACGCAGCTCGAGCGGTCCGGGCGCGAGGTTTCGATGCAGGACCCCGGCCAGGCGGGCCTCTTGTGCCGCGTCCGCGGCGGCGAGCAGTGCGGCGAATGCGATGAGATCGAGGTCGATCGGGAGCGATGCGAATCCGGGGCCGTAGGAGGTGAGATCGAGCAGATGGTCGACCAGCATGGCGGCCTGGGTCAGGGTTGGCACAACGGTGAAATCGAAACCGTCGTCGCCGGTCCCGGCCTGCATGACGAAGGTGTCGTCTTCGTCCCCGCGCAGCACCAGCGCCGCGGTCCACTTGTCCTGCCCGGCGTGGTTGGCGGTGATGGCGGTGGTGTGGGCTGGATCGGCGGCGATCCGCAGTGCTCCCGTCGCCGGTCTGGTGAGTCGGTCGTCGGCTTCGAGCAGTCCGGTGTCCCGCAGCGCGGCCGCTGGGTCGGGCGGCGGGGTGATCAACGGCAGCGTGGACCGCGGTCCGGGCTCCAGCCCAGCGATGGACAAGGCCGCGGCGAGCTGGTCCGGGTCCAGTCGGAAGCACATCAACATCGTCGACTCCTTCCCGCGCTCGGGCCGCTGCTCGAAAGCGGCTCGGTGGGCATCCATACCGCGCCGTCCTGGATGCGCAGGATGCGGCGGCGGGGCAAGCCCAGGTGCGGGCAGTCGCGCACATTCGTCGGTAGCCGCAACGCCCGGTCGCGCCGGAGCAGCGGTGGCGCGACCATGAACAGGGCGAGCAGGGCACAAAATCCAGCAGGACCCGGACCGCGAACCATTGCGCGAGTGGTATCGACCGCCGGGCCCGGTGTCCGCGGTGCGCGGTGTGCTTCGGGGTGTCCAGTCATCGGAGTTCTCGGGTCGACCGAATCACATGTATGGTTTCACATGCGGCGATTGCTCAGCAACAGGTCGACCCGGGGGTCTCGACCCGCGAAGTTCGGACCGCGCTCGCAGCTTTGATCCGGTCTGCCGCGTAACCCGATCCGGCGCGCACGAGGTGTCCGGGCTGGGCCGCGATTCTCGACCGGGCAGGTCGAAGCCGAACTAGCGCCGCCCCAGGAACAGCGTTTGGGTGCTGCGGCCGAGCGGGCCCTTTTCATCGAAGAGCGCGTACCCGCAACCGCAAGGCCGATGCCATGCGGTTGCGGGTAAGTGGCAGCGTCCAGGCAAACCCATTGGTCGGCCGGCTGTCCACGAGTCAGTTCGGTCGAGACGAACCGATTCGGATTCGCCGGATCTGGAATGTAGAAGGCGCCGGTCACGGCGTTGTCCCGACCCGCTGGGGTGTTCGTCCAGTTAACGATTCTGCTACGACGCTACTTCGCGGCGATCGGCTGCCAGCGCTATACCCGTCCGAACGCGAGGGCGACATTGTGGCCGCCGAAACCGAAGGAATTATTGAGAGCGAAATCGATGTGCTGCTCGCGGGGTGCACCGGCCACGACATCGAGGTCGATCTCCAGGTCGCGATTGTCGAGATTCAAAGTGGGCGGGACGATTTGGTCGCGCAGCGTCAGCATGGTGAGGATGGATTCGAGCGCGCCGACCGCGCCGATCGAATGGCCCAGTGCGGATTTGGGGGCGTAGACCGATGCCTCCGGAGTAACCGCGGTGATGGCATTGGCCTCCGACGCATCTCCGATCGATGTCGAAGTGGCGTGCGCATTGACGTGCTGAATATCCGAAACCTGCAGTCCGGAAGTAGATATCGCCTTGCGCATGGCGCGTGCGGCACCGATGCCCTCCGGCTCCGAGGCGACGATGTGATAGGCGTCGGAGGTGATTCCCGCGCCGAGCACGCGACCGTGAATCCGAGCGCCGCGCGCCCGCGCGTGCCGTTCGGACTCCAGCACCAGCAGTGCTCCCGCCTCGCCGAAGACGAACCCGTCGCGGTCGCGATCGAACGGCCGCGATGCCCGCTCCGGTTCGTCATTGCGAGTACTCATCGCCCGCATCATGGCGAAACTCGCGATCGGTACCGCATCGATATGCCCCTCGACGCCACCGGCCACCACGACATCCGCCTCGCCGGTGGAGATCAGCCGCCAGGCGTGCGCGATCGCCTCCGAACCAGAGGAACAGGCCGAGACCGGCGCGAAAACCCCTGCCTTGGCGCCGATTTCGAGTCCAACCGTCGCGGCCGGACCGTTCGGCATGACCATCGGCACCGACATCGGCGAAACCTTCCGGTAGCCGCCGTCGCGCATCGAATCGACCGCAGTGATGAGGGCGTCGCCGCCGCCGAGTCCGGTGCCGATGACGACCGCGAGCCGCTCACCCTCGACCTCGGGTGCGCCCGCATTGCGCCAGACCTGGTGACCGAGCACCAGGGCCATTTGCTCGACATAGGAGTGACGGCGCTGTTCGACGCGGGTGAGCTGGTCGCCCGGCCGGGACTTCAACTTGCCGCCGATGCGGACCGGCAGGTCGTATTCGGCCACAAAATCGTCGGCGAGCAGGCCGATACCACTGCGCCCGGCAAGCAGTCCGGACCAGGTCGCGTCGATGTCATCGGCGATCGATGTGGTCGCGGCGACCGCGGTGACCACGACGGCCGGGCGTGTTTCTGAAGCGATTGTTACAGTCACGGTGTTATAGATACCTGTACCAATCGCTACAGTCAATCCATGGCTCGCCCACTCGACCACGCGAAACGCGCCGACCTGCTGGCCGGTGTCGTCGAATACATCGCCGCCCACGGTCTCGGCGATTTGTCGCTGCGCCCGCTCGCCGCGGAACTCGGTACCAGTTCGCGCATGCTGATCCACTACTTCAACACCAAGGAAGAACTGCTGGTACAGGCGCTGACCACGCAGCGTCCGGATATTGCCGCGGTATTCGCCGGGGTCTCCGATGCGGCGTCGCTGCGGGCCCGGCTCGGCGAATTCTGTGCGGTGAATATCGCGGGGGAGGCCACGACGAGTGTGCGGGTGCTGCTACAGGTGCTGGGGGCCGCGTGCGTGCCGGGCAGTCCCTACGGCGAATACGCGAATACCGCGATCGCGATCTTCATCGGGACGCTGACCGATGCGCTGCGTCGAATCGAATCCATTGATGACCCGGAAGCTGTTGCCACGCTGTTGGTTTCGGGGCTGCGCGGCATTATTCAGGATCGGCTGATCACCGGTGATGTGGAGCGCACCGATCGGGCTGCGCGTAAGTTGATCGACCAAACCATCCGTTAGGCGCGATATTTCGAGGTAGCCGCTGTTGTGGTAGACCCGTGTCGATGAACCCCCAGGCGCAACGAACGACCCTGTGTCGGCCGCACATGTGGAGTGCGCCGACACAGAGTCCTCGATGAGGTGCGTCAGGCAAGCGCGATGGTGGCGCACAGGGCGGCGACGGCGATGAACTGCAAAGCCACCCGGCCGTTGATGACGCTGTTCCACTTGTCCTGCAGTGCACGGGCATTCGCCGGAATGACGCCGGACTGCGCGGCGGCGGTCTGCTGGGTGTTCACCGGCTTCGCGACCCGAACATAGATGCCGAGCCAGGTCACCAGCGCCAGTGCGGCGATACCCGCCGCGATCGCCGCGGCCGCGTGACCGCCGAGGGCCGCGAGAGCCGTTGCCGCAATGGCGGTTACCACACCGCCGATGCCGACGATCGGCATCCGGCGATCACCGTAGTAGTGACCCCAGCCCGCCGAGATGGTCACGGTCCGGTCGTCCAGCTTGTCGTACACCGACCGTGTGATCAGCGCGAAGCAGGCATCGGTGCCGTAGACGACGGCGTTCGCGAGGACTGAGACGACGGCGACGACCTGGATGAGGGTGGTGGTCATGAGCTTCCTCGTTCGTTGACAGTAGCGTTGTTAGAGAATCTAGCAACGCTAGAAAGCTTAGTCAACGGGTCTCGGTGTGACCGTCCCCTACGACGTGGCACCGACGACCACCCCATGCATCGGGCCCGAACCTGCGCTCAGCCCATCTGCGCGATCCGGCAGGTACGCTGATCGAGCTCCAGTCCTACTGATGGGCGATGAATTCCGTCCGCCAGCACCGTCGGCACTACTACAGGCACACCGATCGGGAGGACCACCATGCAGAAGATCGTCACGAACCTCTGGTACGACACCCAGGCCGAGGAGGCCGCGGAGTTCTACTGTTCGCTGTTCGAGGATTCGAAGATCACCAATGTCGTGCCCTACTCCGAGGCGGGGCCACGCGAAGCCGGGCTCACCATGCTCGTCGATTTCGAACTCAACGGCCAGAAGTTCACCGCCATCAACGGCGGCGGTGACTACCACTACACCCACGCCATGTCGCTGCTGGTCAATTGCGACAGTCAGGAAGAGGTCGACCGACTCTGGACGGCGCTGCTCGCCGACGGCGGTCAGCCGATCGAATGCGGTTGGCTCAACGATAAATACGGCATTCCCTGGCAGATCTGGCCGGTCGAGGCCGAGGCCCTGCTGACCGGTACCGATCGCGCTGCCGCGAATCGCGCCACGCAGGCGATGCTCGGCATGCAGAAGATCGACCTGCAGGGCATGCGGGACGCCTACGAAGGCAAGATCAGCTGATCTGCCAGGAGCCGACCTCGCGGTAGCCGGAGTTGTAGATGGCGGAGCCGTCACCCTCGGTGATCTGGTAGTGCTTCATATTGCCGCCCCAATAGCGCAGGATGCGGCCGAGCTCGTCGGCGAGATCGGCCGGCACCGGCATGCCGTCGGGCAGGACATCCAGATCTACCTCCAGGGTGAATTTCACCCTGAGGAATGTACCGGCGTGTGGTCGGGCGTCGGGCGCTTCGCGGTACGTTCCGCCGATCGGCGGGCGGGGCATGGATGTGGAAAGGTATCGTCGGGCGGAAAAATTCACACACCAACGGGGGCTCGCACCAGCGGGCTGAGAGGACGGCTAGCCCGATTCGGGCGCTCAGGGCCGTCGACCGTATGAACCTGACCGGGTAATGCCGGCGTAGGGAGGATATTCATGGGCACACCTGTCGACTCGGTGACCACCGGTCCGATCGAAGGCAGCGTCAAGCATTACCAAGACGTCGATGACCTGCGCATTCCGGTGCGTCGGATCAATCTGACCAACGGTGAGCACTTCGACGTCTACGACACCTCTGGTCCGTACACCGATGACAGCGCGACCATCGATCTGGAGGCCGGTCTACCGAAGTTGCGCGACGGCTGGGCGAAGCCCGACGTCGACGGTCCGCGGACCCAGCTGGTCTGGGCACGGCAGGGCATCATCACTCCCGAGATGCGCTTCATCGCCGCCCGCGAGGGCGTTTCGCCGGAGCTGGTGCGTGACGAGGTCGCCGCGGGTCGCGCGGTCATCCCGGCCAACCACAAGCATCCGGAGCTGGAGCCGACCATTATCGGCAAGAAGTTCCTGGTCAAGATCAATGCCAATATCGGCAATTCGGCCGTGTCCTCCTCGATCGCGGAGGAGGTGGAGAAGATGGTGTGGGCCACCCGCTGGGGCGCGGACACCATCATGGATCTGTCCACCGGTAAGAACATTCACGAGACGCGCGAATGGATCCTGCGCAATTCGCCCGTCCCGGTCGGTACCGTGCCGATCTATCAGGCACTGGAGAAGGTGAACGGCGATCCCACCGCGCTCACCTGGGAGATCTACCGTGACACCGTAATCGAGCAGTGCGAGCAGGGCGTGGACTATATGACGGTGCACGCCGGTGTGCTGCTGCGCTACGTGCCGCTGACCGCCAAGCGGGTCACCGGCATCGTCTCGCGCGGCGGATCCATCATGGCCGCATGGTGTCTGGCGCATCATCAGGAGTCGTTCCTGTACACCAACTTCGCCGAACTCTGCGAGATCCTCGCGAAATACGATGTGACCTTCTCCCTCGGCGACGGCCTGCGTCCCGGCTCCATCGCCGACGCCAATGACGAGGCCCAGTTCGCCGAGCTGCGCACCCTCGGTGAGCTGACCAAGATCGCGAAATCGCATGGCGTGCAGGTCATGATCGAGGGCCCGGGCCACGTGCCGATGCACAAGATCGTCGAGAACGTGCGGCTGGAAGAGGAGCTGTGCGAGCAGGCGCCGTTCTACACCCTCGGCCCGCTCGCCACCGATATCGCCCCTGCTTACGACCACATCACCTCGGCCATCGGTGCGGCTATCATCGCCCAGGCGGGCACCGCCATGCTCTGCTACGTCACCCCCAAGGAGCATCTGGGTCTGCCGAACCGTGACGACGTCAAGGTCGGTGTGATCACCTATAAGATCGCCGCGCACGCCGCCGACCTCGCCAAGGGGCATCCGCACGCTCAGGACCGCGATAACGAACTGTCCAAGGCGCGGTTCGAATTCCGCTGGCGCGATCAGTTCGCCCTCTCCCTCGATCCGGACACCGCCCGCGAGTACCACGACGAAACCCTGCCCGCCGAGCCCGCCAAAACCGCTCACTTCTGCTCCATGTGCGGTCCGAAGTTCTGCTCCATGCGCATCTCCGCCGACGTGCGGGAATACGCGGCGCGCCAAGGGCTTTCGGAGACCGAGGCGATCGAAGCCGGGATGGCGGAGAAGTCCGCGGAGTTCGCCGACCACGGTGCGCAGGTGTATTTGCCGGTCGTGTCGTAGCTAGCCCGCAGAAATGGCGATAGCCCCGGACCAAGGGGTGGTCCGGGGCTTCTAGCAGCAAGGTACACGAAGAATCCGCCGCTCAGGAGCGGATTCGGAAAAATTTCATGCCGAGCAGTTGCCTGATCAGCGTCGGCGCGGGCCGATCGGGAAACCGAGGCCGCCGAGACAATTCGGCCATAGGGGAGATTGTCCGGACCGAACAGAGTGTTGTCGGGAACCTCGGGTCTTCACGCGGGCCCTCGGCGCTGGTTCGCGTGCGGGCGCCGGTCCGGCTGCCGATGCCCGTCGGACTGTGGTCCGCGGCCGGACCAGGTCCACGCATATCCCGGATCCTCGCAGGCCAGCGCGCCTTCGCCGAGTTCGAGCGGTCGGAAGGTATCGACCATGACCGCGAGTTCGTCGAAGTAATCGATGCCGATACTGCGCTCATACGCGCCCGGCTGCGGTCCGTGCGCATAACCGCCGGGATGTACCGACACCGAACCCTGTCCGATACCGGAACCCCGACGCGCTTCATAATTTCCGCCGCAGTAGAACATGATCTCGTCGCTGTCGACATTGGAGTGGTAGTACGGCACCGGAATCGATAGCGGGTGGTAGTCGACCTTGCGCGGTACGAAATTGCACACCACGAAGTTGATCCCCTCGAATGCCTGATGAGCGGGCGGCGGTTGGTGCACCCGGCCCGTGAGCGGTTCGAAATCGGCGATGTTGAAGGTGAGCGGATACAGACAGCCGTCCCAGCCGACCACATCGAACGGATGCGTCGCGTAGATCATCCGCGTGCCGAGCACCCGACCCCCCGGTCGATGCTTCACCAGCACCTCGATATCGGTTCCGGTGGCGATCAACGGCTCTCCCGGCCCGTGCAGATCGCGCTCGCAGTACGGCGAATGTTCCAGCAGCTGACCGAATTTCGAGAGATAGCGCTTCGGCGCGGCGATGTGGCTGGATGCTTCGATGACATAGGCGCGCAGCGGTTGCGGGCCGCTCGGCAGCCAGCGGTGCGTGGTCGCGCGCGGGATCAGCACCTGGTCGCCCTGCCGGGCCGGGATGGTGCCGAAGACTGTTTCGACCTCGGCCGCACCGGATTCCACGTACACCAGCTCGTCGCCGATCGCATTGCGGTATAGCGGTGACGCGCCTTTGGCCACCACATAGGAGATCCGCACATCCGCATTGCCGAGCAGCAGCCGACGGCCGGTAACGGGATCGGCCCCGGCCGGCGTGTCACCCGGAAAGAGTGTGTGCAGCCGCAGATGCCGATGGCGCAGTGGATGATTCGGAGTGAGGGTCTGGTCCGGCAGCTCCCATACCGTCGAATCGACGATGGCGGGCGGCAGGCCGCGGTGATACAGCAGCGAGGAATCGCCGGCGAAGCCCTCCTCGCCCATCAGCTCTTCGTAATAGAGCTGTCCCCGGTCGTCTCGATGCTGGGTGTGCCGCTTCGGCGGCACCGCTCCCACCTGCCGATAGAACGCCATGACCGCACCTCCGGCTGGACCGCTGGTTTGCTTTCCATCGTAGTTCCGCAGGTGCCGGTAGGGTGAACATCTTGCCGGTCTACTGCTGTCTACTTCGGCATTTCGCCTAGTGATGGCATGAATTGCTGAACAATTGTCAGGCGTGACGCATTGCGCGGTACACCGCCGCCGCGCCCTGAATGAAAACCAGGAGAACCGACGACGCCACTACCTAGTCGGCGAACTCGGCGATTACGGGGGCGTGGTCGCTGGGGCTCTTGCCTTTTCGTTCCTCGCGGTCGACCGTCGCGTCTTTGGTACGTGCCGCGAGGGCGGGGGAGGCGAGGATGAAATCGATGCGCATGCCTTCCTTTCGGGGGAAGCGCAGTTGGGTGTAGTCCCAGTAGGTGTAGACGCCAGGGCCGGGAGCGTAGGGGCGCATTACGTCGGCGAAGCCGGTTTCGACGATGGCGTTGAAGGCGTCGCGTTCGGGTTGGGAGGTGTGGGTTTTGTCGGCGAAAAATTCGACGGACCAGACATCGTCGTCGGTGGGGGCGATATTCCAGTCGCCGACCAGGGCGATCTGCGCCTGCGGATCCGCGGCGAGCCACTGGGCGCCGTTGGCGCGCAGGGCGGCAAGCCATTCCAGTTTGTAGGCGTAGTGCGGGTCGTGCAGCGTGCGGCCATTGGGGACGTACAGGCTCCACACCCGGACTCCGCCGCAGGTCGCACCGAGTGCGCGCGATTCCACGATCGGGGTGCTGATCAGCGATTCGGCCGCATCCTTGTCGAAGCCGGGCTGATTCGGAAAGGCGGCTTCCACCTCTTCCAGTCCGATGCGGGAGGCAATGGCAACACCGTTCCACTGGTTCAATCCGATGTGGGCGACCTCATAGCCGAGTTCGTCGAAGCGCTCGAACGGGAACTGATCATCGCGACATTTGGTTTCCTGCATCGCGAGCACGTCGATGTCCTGGCGGTCGAGGAAGTCCGCGACCCGGTCGAGGCGGGAGCGGATCGAGTTGACGTTCCAGGTCGCGAGACGCACGGATGGCTTCCTTCACACTAGGGCTGTAGGTCTGTGGTACTTCAGGCTGTTGTCCGCAGCACAGTCGGTTCAGCCGGAGCCGTCCGGCGTGGCATACCGGTAGGTGTGGTGGTCGAGGAAGCCCAACTCGTGATACATCGCGATGGCCCCGGCGTTTTCGGCCTCGACCTGGAGATATGCATGGGTGGCGCCGCGATCCGCACCCCAGCGGATCAGCTCCGCGCAGATCAGCGAGCCCAGTCCGTGCCTGCGGTGTTCGGCCGCCACCGCGACGCAGGTCAGCCCGATCCAGCGGCGGCCGTCCGGTGCGGTGGTGAGTGCGCCGCGACCGATCGCGATGGGCTGCGGCAATCCGAGCGAGGCGAAGCCCAGTTCGCCGTCGTGAACGGCTGTCAGCACCTCCACCACCGGTGGCGTCGAAACCGGCTGTGTCGCGGGATCTTCGCCGCTGTAGCGGTGCATCGACAACCATGCCTCATCGGGTGCGGGCACGATGCGCACCATCCGCGGCCCCTGCGGCAGTACGAAATTCTCGATATCGATCGCCAGCAACCGGGTTTCGCGCCGACTCCGCCACCCCGGCGGCAGCGCCGCCAGCCGATCCGGCAGCGCCAGCTGCACCGGCAGGCCGTGCGCGGTGTACCACGCGCCGATCCGCTGCAGCGTATCCGCGCCCAATGCCGCCGGACCGTCCGAGCTACCAAGCGGCACAGCGGAATTGGCGCGGCTGGTGTAGCCGTTTCCGGCCCGCAGCAGCCAGCCGTCGATCCAACCCTGTTCGATACCGGGCCAGCCGAATGCCGCCGCGGCCTCCAGCGCCCGGATCTCCCCGGTGCGAATCGGCCTCGGCCCCAGCGCTTTCATCGCGACCACCCGATCTGGCGCGACCGCGACGACCTGCCCGTCCGCGGCGCGCACGGTGGGCGGATCCAGCGAAACCAGTTCGCCGATCACATCTGTGAGTGGTTGTGGATAACCCGCAGGCAACCGGTACCGCAGGACCACGCGCCGACCCAATGGGATATCGGGCAATGTCCAATCGCCCGGTTGCGCCGCAGGATCAGTCATCGTGTCCGAACGGATCGGGCACCGTACCCGGAATCCAGCTGAGTCCCGGTGTGCCCCAACCGCTTCGCTTGATCGCCTTCTTGGCCGCGCGGGCGTTGCGCCCGACCAGCACATCCACGTAGAGGAATCCGTCGAGATGTCCGACCTCGTGCTGGAGCATGCGGGCGAAGAAACCTTTGCCCTCGATATCGACCGGCGCGCCGTGCTCATCGGTTCCGGTGACGCGGGCCCATTCGGCGCGGCCGGTGGGGAATTGCTCACCCGGTACCGAAAGACAACCCTCGTCATCGTCATCTGGATCCGGCATGGTCTCCGGAATCTCCGAGGTTTCCAGCACCGGATTGATCACCGCGCCTTTGCGTCGCACGGCCGTACCCTTGTCGTCGATATCCGGGCAGTCGTAGACGAACAGCCGCAGCGGCACGCCGACCTGGTTCGCGGCCAGTCCGACGCCGTTGGCGGCATCGAGCGTCTCGTACATATCCGCGATCAGCTCGGCCAGTTCCTCCGGCGTCTGGGTGACCTGCTCGGTCGGATTGTGCAGAACCGGGTCACCGACGATCACGATGGGGAGGATTGCCATAGGGCAATTATTGCCGATGGGCTCGCACGGGTCGCAGCCGCCGCGATGCGCCACCGATCGTGGGTGGTTGCGACTCGCCACCGACCGGTAGCGAACACGCCGCGACGGTGCGGGGGCAATCCCGCAGCCCATGGTTCAATGATCCGCGACGTACAAGCGTCATTTTCGTCTGGTGATTACTCGGCGAGGGAGCAAGATGGACGGCGCAGCGGCTCGGAATATTTCCGCGATCCAAGACGGCCCTTCCGCGAGCGGAGATGTCACGGCAGCCGAGCAGGTCGATGGTGACGGTGACGGTCTCAGCCGTCGCGAACACGACATCCTGGCCTTCGAACGGCAATGGTGGAAATACGCCGGGGCGAAAGAAGAGGCCATTCGTGAACTGTTCGGCATGTCGCCGACCAGGTACTACCAGGTGCTCAACGCGGTGGTGGATCGGCCGGAGGCACTGGCCGCCGATCCCATGCTGGTGAAGCGGTTGCGTCGACTGCGGGCGAGTAGGCAGAAGGCGCGAGCCGCGCGGAGGTTCGGCTTCCAGGTATGACGCGCCGCCGTGATAGCGGAGCCCGCGCAACGACCAAAGGGCTCGGTTTGCGGCTAGGGTTTCCAACGTGAGCTACCCGAATCCCACCTCCGGCGGGCCGCCGTTGCGCGCGCTGGCGATGGTGTTGATCGCGCTGGCCATCGTTTTCGCCGGGCTCGGCGCGATGTCGTTATCGAGTTCGGATTCCGATACCTCGGGATCGGGTGAGTCCTCGAGCGCAACGAGTCGGGCCGCCGCCACAACGGCGGTCGCGACGACCAACTCGCCGGTGCAGACCACGAGTGCGGCATCGGCTACCGCGAAGCCGTCGAGCACGACGACGGGTGGCGCAACGCCGAATCGCGGTGTGCCGGTACATGTTCTGAATAACAGTACGGTCGCCGGGCTGGCCGCGCGCACTGCGAGCGCGCTCACCGCCAACGGCTGGACGGTTGCCGAGGTCGGCAACTATCCCGGCCCGAATCTCTCGAATACGACTGTGTTCTACGGCAACAACCCCGGCGAGAAAGAAGCCGCACTGGCCATAGCCGATGAACTGGGCGCGACCGCGCAGCCGCGCTCCGGTGGGTCGGGTCCAGGTGTGACGGTGGTTGTCACCGGTAGCTGACCAGTGCGGGGCCTCGCGACACGGCCCGGTCACGGGTGCGACGCGGCGGGCGTGGCATCATCTTGTCCGGTAACGAACGTGTCCACCCAGCTTTACTCGTAAACTCGGTACTCGTAAAGGAGTTCCCCCGATGGCCCCGTACACAACTCGTCGCCCGTCCTGGCGTTCTGTGACCCCGGTGCTCGCTGTCGCGGTCTTCGGGCTGGCCGCCTGTTCGAACAGTCAGCAGTCCAGCGATGTCCAGGGAACTACGCCGCCCGTGTGGACCGGCGCGTCCGCCCCGTCGGCCGGTGCATCCGGCACCGAAACGGGCGCCCCGAATGCCAACGCCGGGGTGAAGGTCGACCTCAAGGACCCGTCCGGTGCCTCGGTGGCCGTCGCGAACATCACCAAGGACGGCAACCACCTGCAGGTCAGCATCGAGGCGCACGGCCTGCGACCCGGCTTCCACGGCCTGCACATCCACCAGTTCGGCAAGTGTGAGCCGAACTCGGTCGCGCCCGCGGGTGGACCCGCGGGTGACTTCCTGTCGGCCGGTGGCCACCTGCAGGTCGGCAGCGCGAACGCCCATCCGGCCAGCGGCGATCTGACCTCGCTCGAGGTCCGCGCCGACGGTTCGGCCAAGCTGGTCACCACCACCGATGCGGTAACGTTGGACGACATCAAGGGCAAGGCCCTGATGATCCACGCCGACGCCGATAACTTCGGCAATATCCCTAACCGTTATGTCCGCGCCGACGGCGTTGCCGGCCCGGACGACACCACTCTGGCGACGGGCGACGCTGGCGGCCGCATCGCCTGCGGTGTAATTCAGTAGCAAGGTCACCGATATGGCCGGGACAGCAATCGCGCGGGTTCCCTTCCCCGGGTCGCCCCGGCCTACTATCGGGATCGAATGGGAGATCGCGCTCGTCGACAAGGTCACCCGCGATCTGTCGAATACCGCTGCGGCTGTGTTCGATTCGCTCGGTGACCTGCACGCCTACGACGGAACCCCGCAGGTCACCAAGGAATTACTGCGCAATACGGTCGAACTCGTCACCGGTGTGCACGACAGTGTCGGCGAGGCCGTCGACGATCTGAGTGGCACCATGCATACCGTGCGCCGGGCCGCCGATCCGCTTGGCGTCGATCTGTTCTGCGCGGGCACCCATCCATTCGCCCAGTGGTCGGCCCAACAGCTCACGCGCTCAGCGCATTACGACGAGCTGATCGATCGCACCCAGTGGTGGGGCCGCCAGATGATGATCTGGGGCGTCCATGTGCATGTCGGAGTTTCGCACGCCGAGAAGGTTTTCCCGATCCTCAACTCGCTGCTGCTGTCGTATCCGCATCTGCTGTCGCTGTCCGCGTCCTCGCCGATGTGGGCGGGTGCCGATACCGGTTATGCGAGCAACCGGACGTTGATGTTTCAGCAGCTGCCCACCGCCGGTCTGCCGTTCCAATTCGAAAACTGGTCCCAGTTCGAGCATTTCGTGCACGACCAGATGAAGACCGGTGTTTTCGAACAGCTCGGTGGTATGCACTGGGATATCCGGCCCGCGCCGAAATGGGGCACCATCGAGGTGCGGGTCTGCGATGGGATCTCGACCCGAGCGGAGCTGGCGGCCATGGCCGCGCTCATCCACTGCCTGATCGTGGATCTCGATCAGCGCCTCGACGATGGCGAGACACTGCCGACCATCCCGCCGTGGCATGTGCAGGAGAACAAATGGCGCGCGGCCCGCTACGGTCTCGACGCCATCGTCATCGTGGACGACGACAGCAATGAGCGGTTGGTCACCGATGACCTGATGGATCTGCTGCAGCGGCTGGAGCCGACCGCCAAGCGGCTCGGCTGTGCGGACGAACTCGCGCTGGTGGCGGAGATCCCGCAGCGCGGCGCGTCCTATCAGCGGCAGCGCAAAGTGGCCGCGAGCACTCAGGGCGATCTGGTCGCGGTGGTCGATGCCCTGGTCAAGGAGTTGGACCAGTAGATCTTCCTGGCCGAACGGTCGGCTGACGTTCAGCTGGTCAGGGGGATGGCGTTCATCCGCCGTTTACTATTGTCAGCGTGCTTGTCGAAGATCCGGGGCAAAAGGGTGGCAGCGTCGCGGAGCGGGTGCGCGTGCCGCGTTCGCGGATCCGGACGGGGGTCGCGATCGCGGCGGTGCCGGTCCTGCTCATCGCGCTACAGCTGGGTTCGATCGGGCACGATTTCGACGGTCCGCTCGAGAGTCTGTGGCACGACTACATAGGCACCCCCAAGTCCATGTCGGTGCCGTGGGCCGGGCTCGTGCTCGCGCTGGTCGGAATCTCCAAGCGCCGCAGGATAATCGCGGTCGGCATCGCGGCGGGTATCGACGTGGTGTGGGCGGGTGTTCGAGTGCTGAGCGGAGAGTCGTCAGCCATCGGCAATGGGCCGACTATCGTACTCACCGGACTTGTGCTGGTCGCCGGATTCCGCTGGAGCGGGGCGCAGCGCCGCCATGCGCTGCATGCCGCGGCGTTGGGTGCGTTGCTGGTGCTGGCCACCAAGGTCGGTGATGTGTGGCTGCACATTACGGTCGTCAGTCGGCCACAGGTCTACGACCGCTACGTGGCCCTGGCTGATCACGCGCTCGGCGATCCGTCCTGGGTGATGGGCCGCGTGGTGGATGCGCTCGGACCGGCCGTCTCCGCGGTGCTGCACTGGGTCTATATCGAGTTGCCGGTGGCGGCGATCGTCGTCGCGGTATGGCAACTGCGCCGGGTGATTTCGACCGGAGTGTGGCCGACGCACTTTCTGGTGCGCACCTTCCTGGTGCTCGGACTGATCGGTCCGGTCGTCTATGTGGTCTTCCCGGTGGTCGGCCCGATGTTCGCCTTCGGCGCGGACGGCCACGGCCTGCAGGTGGGCAACTTCTGGCCCGGTGTCGTCCCGCCGATCGATCGCAATCCGGTACCGCTGCCGTTCGATTCCTTCACGCCGCGTAACTGCATGCCCTCCATGCATACGGCCTGGGCGCTGTCGGTCTTTCTGCATACTCGCCGGGATACCGATGGCTCGCGCGCTCCGCTGTGGCTGCGCTGCCTCGGCGCGTTCTGGTTGGTCGCCACGCTGACGGCGACGCTGGGTTTCGGATACCACTACGGCGTCGATCTGGTCGCCGGTGCGGTGCTGTGTTTGACCGTCGAGTCCGCGCTGCGCGATCCCGAGCGCGGATGGGGCTGGGTCCGGGTGCGCCTGGTGCTGTTCGGTGCGGTGATCCTCGGTATCCTGCTGCTCTCGTTTCGCTATCTCGCGGTTTCGATGGCCGAGTATCCGGTGCCGGCCGGGACGGTCGTGCTCGCGTTGCTGGCCGCGATGGCGGCCGCATTCCATGCGACCTGGTTTGCCGCGACGCCCGAAATGGCGAGGGACTGGTCGGGCTGGGAACTCCGGATGCCGCGCTGGCCGGGGTGAGCTTGATCGGCCGGATAAATTCGCGAGCACCCAGCCGAGACAGCCGAGCAGTAACAGCGCTATATGTCCGCTAATGACTCGTCGTCGACGGACTGCCCCGGCTTGCGCCGGCTGCGCGGCCGCAATCGGCGCAGCACCGCCAATCCGAGGGCCGCACCGCACGCGATCGCGAGTGCGGTCCGGCCCGCCAGCACCTGATGATCGGCGGCCCCGTTCAGCGGCCATTCGGCGGTGTCGTGCGGCAATGCGGTGATGATCGACGGCAGATACAGCGCGGAAACAGCCAGCACCCCGCTCGGTGCATAGCGGGGTCGCGCGGTGCCACAGCAGTAACCGACCGTCAGTGCCAGGGTCACGCTGCCCGCAGCGGTCACATAGCGATGGTCGTGGGGCGATTTCACCAGGGCGAATACCGCGAGTCCCACGATCAGCAGGATGGCGATGAACGTCGAGGGCAGGCGGATCCCGATCAGCAGCCCGACCGCTGTGACCGCGAGCAGCACGACGATGCTCCACCCGGGCCGCGGTTCGCCGCCGATCGCCTCGGTAACAGCGACCAGACCCACCGCCAGATACACCCCGGTGCCGTCGCGCCCGGGTAGCAGCATGGCCGCGGCGGTGGCGGCGATGACCGTCGCGGTGACCGCCATCCCGATTTCGACCGCATGACTGACCTCCGGCGCATGCTGATACTGTCGCGACAGCCATTCGGTAATGGCCAGGATGACCAGTGCCAGCACCATCGCGGCCAGGATCGGCGTGACCGGCAGCTCGACGGCGATCCGCGGCGGTCGCGATTGCTTTGGCTCGGACCGATTGCGCAGCGCACTGACGATCAGCAAGCCCACCGCGACGCTGACCAGCCAGCGCGGCGGTGTCTCGAGCACCGCGTATGGATTGTCGTCGGCGATCTGCAGCAGTTGCGCGAAATCACCGAAGACGAAAAAGCCCGCGGCGCCGATCGCGAAGCCCGCCGCCGGACCCGGTCGGCGCACCACCGCCGCGCCCAGTGCGCCGAGCAGCACACCGGCCAGAATCGAATCCAGATAGTTCTGGGTGGTCAGCATGTCGGCTGAGGAGACATGGCGTCCGGCAAAGTGATTGATGTCCATGGCGACCGCGCCGAACAATGCCGCCGACCAGGCCAGCAGCGGCGTGCGGAAGGTAATCACCAGTACCGAGACGGCCACCGCGACGATCACCCCGATCGCCGCACCACGCGGGATGCTGTTGTTCAGGCCGGCCAACCGATACGGCGAACTGACGGCGGTCCAACTGAAGGTGAGCGGCAGGAACAGTGCGACGCCCGCGACCACGGCCCCGAAGAAGGCCGCGATCGTATCGATCGCATCACCGATCTTGCGCACCTCGTCGAACTTACCCGCGCCCGGCGCTGGAATCGGTGATTGCGCCCATATCGCCCTAACATGTCGGACCTGCGAAAATACCAGCAAGACTGTGATTACCAGGTGGTTGCGCGGAATCGGCAACGGCTATCGGCGCGTATCGGCGTACCGGCGCAGCGACTCGACCTGTTCGGCATCGAGCGAGGGACGTACCGCTGTCCTGGCCGCAGCGACGTCCCCCACGGTGACATCGGCGGCGTCCACATCGCGGCGCATCGCGGCCAATGCGGCCTCGCGTAGCAGGGCACTGCAATCGGCGGCGGAATAGCCGTCGAGGTCGGCGGCGAGTGCGGCCAGGTCGACATCGGCGGCGAGCGGCACCGATTTCCCGGCGGCCCGCAGGATCGCCAGGCGAGCGTCGCCATCCGGCGGCGGTATGAAGATCAGCCGTTCCAATCGACCGGGCCGCAGCAGGGCGGGATCGATCAGTTCCGGACGGTTCGTCGCGCCGAGCACCACCACATCGCGTAGCGGTTCCACGCCGTCGAGTTCGGTCAGCAGCGCAGCGACCACGCGGTCACCGACACCGGAGTCGCTGTTCTGACCGCGGCGTGGTGCGAGCGCGTCCACCTCGTCCAGGAAGATCAGCGAGGGCGCGGAATCGCGTGCGCGCTGGAACAATTCGCGCACCGCGCGCTCGGAGGCGCCGACCCATTTGTCCATCAATTCCGCGCCCTTGACCGCGTGCACGCTGAGCTGACCGGTCCCGGCCAGAGCACGCACCAGGAACGTTTTACCGCAGCCCGGTGGACCGTAGAGCAGGACACCGCGTGGCGGACGAATTCCGAGGCGGGCGAACGAATCCGGGTGCCGCAGCGGCCAGAGCACGGTTTCGGTGAGCGCTTCCTTGGTCTCGATCATATCGCCGACGTCATCGAGGCCGAGGCTGCCGATCGCGAGTTCCTCGGTCCCGGAGCGCGATAGCGGCCGGATCACCTCGGTGGCGCCGAGCAGGTCCGATTGGGCCAGCTCCGGTTCCGACTGTTGTTTACTGGCCCGCGAGGCCGCGCGCAGCGCCGCCTCGCGGCACAGTGCGGCCAGATCCGATACCACGAAACCGGGTGTGCGCGAGGCGATTTCCTCCAGTTGCAGATCCTTGGTCGGCACCTTGCGCAACAACTGCTCCAGCAGCGCCTTGCGGACGGCGGCGGTCGGCAGCGCGAGTGCGAGCTCGCGATCGCAGAGATCCGGCGCGCGCAGCCGCGAATCTATACCGGCCGGATGCGCCGTGGTCGCCAGCAGTGCCACGCAGGGTTCGGCGATAGCCGCGCGCAACTGGTCCAGGATCAGCGTGGCGACCGGTTCGGCTGGTGCGGGCAGCAGTGCGTCGATATCGGTGACGAGCAGGATGCCGCCCCGTCCGGAACCGATTTCGGCCACCGCGGCCGCGACCTCGCGCAACCGCGCGCCGCTTTCGGCCGCGCCGACCGTCGGACCATCCAGTTCGACAATGCGCCGCGGTGCGGCTACCGCTCGCGCCAGCGTGGCCTTGCCGACCCCGGCCGGGCCGGTGATCAAGACCCCGAGATGCGGTGTGGCACCGAGGGCCTTCAGCAGTTCTGGCTCGTCGAGCGCGAGGCTGAGCCACTCCTGGAGTTTCGCCGCCTGCCCGTGCGCACCCGCGAGATCCTCGATCGCAATGGTCGATGTGCCGACGGTCGCGGTCCAACCCGCGCCCGTCCCGTTGGTGGCGGCCAGCGCCGCGGCCTCGGTGGCCCCATGCGCGGCTTCACCCGCTCCCGGCAGTCCCGCCGCCGCCCGATCGGCGGACTCCCGGGCCGCCACCGCGCTCGCGCCCCACACCACCGCGGTATTCGGCTGCACACTCACCGGAGCGCGGCCGGGATCGGTCGCGGTGACGGTCAGCAATTCGGTGGTCCACGCGATGCCGAAGGTGCGCGAAAGTGCCTGGGTGGCAGCCGAAGAACTGATATCCGGGCCGAGGTCGCGGGGCAGCAGCGAGACCGCGTCGCCGACGGTGACCACCTTGCCGAGCAGCGCCTGCCGCAGCGTCGCCGCCGGAATGGTTCTGGTGGCATGCACCGAACCGCTCACCGAAATCTGCTTCGCGCCGTACACCGTCGCGGGGGAAACGACCACATTGGCGTCCTCGCGCAGTCCCGCGTTGGACAATGTGACGTCATCGAGCAGCGCCACACCCGCCGGTGTGCCAGCCGGGGCGACCCCGACCACCGCAGCGGTGCGCCGCGCCCCGATCAGCGCGATACCGTCCCATTCCCGCAGGCCGAGCGCGGTCAGCGCTTCCGGATGCAGCCGGACCACCCCGCGCCTGGCATCCGCGGCGGAGGAATTCAGTCGAGCGGTGAGCGCCAGTTCTGCCACTGTGCCATTCTGCCCGCGTCCGGCCCCCGTTGGTCGGCGGACCGTCGGATAGATACGAGATTATGCGGAAAATCGTCGATGGCGAGCGCCCCGATCCGCTATTGCGCCCTGCAATCCGAAATTGTGAATGTACTCACGGAACCGAAAAGGGCTACGGATCGTCGTCGATATCGTCGATCGCACGTGCGGTTGCGGCAGCGCGCGCTGACCAGTAATTTCGCGCCGGAGACTGGTACGTCTGTCCGAGTTGATCTCATTGGCCTCGGCTAATCACGCCGCCTCATCGCCGACCGGGACCTACGGCTTAATCGCGATATGACGGGCGACCGTTGCGGAGTTAGAAGCTCGGCTCGAGCAAATATGAGGCATCCCCCGATGTTGCCTGAATGCATCGCAAATCGATCCGCGGAACTGCGTATAGCTAAAATTCGGCAATTATCAATGATTTCGTGACCGACGAACCCCGATGTGCGACAACGAATTCCGCGCGCTAACGTTCTGGTCCCGCCCCTTGTCGGGGTGGGACAACAAAGTGGAGGGAATTCAAGAAATGAAGTTCGGAAAGATCACTACTGCTGTCTTCATGGCTGTCACCGCGGTGGGGATTACCGCGGCTACCGCCAATGGGCAGCCCGCCGTGGCGACCGACCAGCCGGCGGCAGTGACCCCGGGGGACCTAACTTCTGGTGTTGCACACGGAATCAGCTACCACACGACGGTTTCCCCAACCGATAAGACCATCACCTGGGCCGTTGACAGCGGCCGGTTCGAGCTCGCCTCGGACGGTGCCGCGGTGCTGCTGAAGTCCGACGACGGCACGACGGTGGACCAGGTGCCGCTGCACTCCGAGGTCGCGGGACTCCCGATCGCGGTGAGTCAGCAGATCAGCGCGGACGGTCGCAGCGTCGCGCTGGCTTCGACGATGACCCCGGCGGACACCGCGAAGCTGACCAGCATTGCGGGGCTGAAGGACATCAGCTCCTACGACCGGCTCATGGAGCAGGTCAACAAGAACCTGCCGGGCATCGTCATCGGTGCCGTCATCGGGGCTTTCATCCCCTTCCTGTGGATCATCAGCATTCCGGCCGGTGCGCTGATCGGCGGATACGTCATGGGCGGCCAGGAGTTCCTCGACGCCGTGATCGCGTTCGCCACCGGTCAGCCCTGATCGTCGCGCCATAAGTAGAACGCGCGTACACAGCGCCTGTCCGCTGTGTACGCGCGTTCTATGTATGCGCCATTCGCCAGCTGCGACCGGCAGCGCGCACCCTATTTGTCCTTTTTGACGATCCCGGCGGCCACCGCGACCGGGGTATCGGCGTAGGTGGGGGCCAGGCAGACGAGTTTGGCGGTGCCGAGGGCGACATTCGGGCTGCCCTCGAACTCGCTGCCCGGATTCTCCGCGAGCACCTTCTCGACCAGTTCCTTCTCCTCGGTGCTGTCCAACTTCTTGAATTCACCGCAGGTGGTGCTCGACGCGGGGCCGAGCGAAGGGTAGTTCGCCGGGGTCTTGATGGTGGTCGATGCGTCCGCGCCGGTGGTCGGCGCGGCACCGCTCGGGCGCACGGATGTGGTGTTCGCGGGCGCGCTGGTGCCCGAGGTGCCCTTGCGCAGGCCGTTCGCATCGGTGCTGGAATCGTCCGAACTGCCACATCCGGCCAGTGTGACGATCACCGCTCCGGTGGCGAGGGCGATGGCGGTAACTCGCTTGATCACGTGCGTTCCCCGGTAACTCGCGGCGCCGGAGTCTCCGGCGCGTCCGGAGCAGGGTACCGGGTGAGATCGTTCGGTTGTCATGGAGCCCACAGTGCGGTGCGGCCCTTACGTTTTTCCGAACGAGCCCTGATGGTCAGTGGATGTGGCTCTGCCAATCGGCGGGCACCCGGCCGCGCGGTCCGGGCACCGGCTGCTCCACCGGATGATGGGTGGGCGGCGCGAGTTCCGGCCCGCCGCGGTACATCTCGTCGGAGCGGAAGTCGAAGAACCAATCCTCGCCCGGCTCATAGCTCTGGATGAACGGATGCCCAGTGTCCTTGGCGTGTTTGGAGGCGTGCTGCTGCGGCGAGGTGTCACAGCAACCGATATGGCCGCACTGCGCACAGCGCCGCAGGTGCACCCACCAGCCTTGGGCGGCTTCACATTCCATACAGCCGGGGCCACTGGGCGCGACCGTGGGATCGATACCCTCCAACTCCTGCGTCATCACTGACCTCCTGCTTCGGCTTCGGATCGGTCGGCGGACTCCGGCATGTCCTCGGGACGATGCAGCGGGAGCCAGACCGCGAATCTGGTATTGCCGGGCTCGGAATCGAGCCGGATATCGCCATGGTGTTTGTTCACCACGATCCGGAACGAAATGTCGAGGCCGAGACCGGTTCCCTCGCCCACCGGCTTGGTGGTGAAGAACGGTTCGAAGATACGGCTGCGCACCTCCGCGGGCACGCCGGGTCCGGTATCGCCGATTTCGACGACGGCGCAGTCGTTTTCGTGCCTGGTGCGGATAGTCAGCGTGCCCTGGCCATTCATCGCGTACACCGCGTTATCGATCAGATTGGTCCATACCTGGTTCAATTCCGCTGCGTAGCACGGCACTTCGGGCAGCGTCCGGTCGTAGTCCTTGACCACCTCGACACCGTCGGAGATCTTGCGGCTCAGCATCACCAGCGTGCTGTCGAGCAATTCGTGGATGTCGACCACCTGGAACGGTGCCCGGTCCATCTGCGAATACTGTTTGGCCGCACCGACCAGGGTGGAGATGCGCGTGGTCGAATCGGCGATCTCGTTCATCAGCAGCTCGGTCTCGATGGTGTAGTTCAGCCATCGGATCGCACCCTGGAACACCTGCTCGGGACAGCCCTCCAGGGTGGCCGAAACCCGTTCCAGCCAGTCCACATCGAAACCGGCCTGCACGAAATTCGGGGCCAGATCCCAGCCGTCATCGATGCCGTGGTCTTCCAGCCATTCGCTGAGGATGTCTTCGCGTTCGGAAGCCTCCAATGTCGTCAGCTCCGGGGCCTTGGCGACCTGGGCCGCGGCCTCCTCCTGCAGGCGTACCAGCGTCTCCAGGGATTCGGTGTCGAATTTGCCCTGTGCCATCATGCCCAACTTGTGCCGCATGCCCGCGATCCGCTCGCGCAATCCGGCGGTGGCGCGCACGGCCGCGGCCGCCGGATTGTTCAGCTCATGGGTCAGTCCCGCCGAGAGCGAGCCCAACGCGAGCAGGCGCTCACGCTGGGCGATTCGCTCGGCGGAGCTGCGGTTACCGAAAAATGCGCCCTCGAGCAGATGCACGGCCATCGGGAACCAGTCGTGCATCATCTGTGCGAAGCTGCCCGCATCCAGTACGAAAAACCGCGACCGACGGGCCACATACATCGAACCGGTGTAGCTCTGGTCGACCTTGTCGCCGAGATAGGCGGTCCACGCGCCCGCGTACGCGCCGCGATAGTCGGTGCGCGTCGTCTCGATCTCGGCGCCGCCGGAGAGCTTGGTGAGCTGCAACTCGCCCTCGATCATCACATAGAAGCAAGTGGCCGGATCGCCCTCACGGAAGACCAGCCCCGGTTCGATGATCTCGATTCGGCCGTGGGCGCACAGCAACTCCAGCTGTTCGTCGTCGAGCTTTTCGAAGAGAAAGAGGCCGCGCAACTCGGCCGGATCGCAGACCAGATGACTGCTGCGATCCGCTGTCTGCTTCGAATTCATGGTCCAGCCTCCTATCACGCCAGATACCGGTGCACGAGCATGACCGCCATCGCACCCTCGCCGACCGCCGAGGCCACCCGTTTCGCCGAGTCGGCGTGCACGTCACCCGCGACGAAAACGCCGGGGACGCTGGTCTCCAGGTGATGCGGCGGTCGGGGTAGCTCCCAGCCCGCGGGTCGGGTTCCGTCGACGAGCAGATCGGGGCCGGCCAGCACATAGCCCGCCTCGTCCCGCTTGACCACGCCATCGAGCCAGTCGGTCTGTGGTGCGGCACCGATGAACAGGAACAACCGTTCGGCGTCGGCCTTTTCTTCCGTGCCGGTCCGGTTGTTGCGCAGCACGATCTGTTGCAGGTGATCGACACCGTCGGCGGCGACCACTTCGGTATCGGTGTGGACACGGATATGCGGTATCTGTCCGATCTGCTGGATCAGATAGTGCGACATGGACTTCTCCAGCGAATCCGCGCGGACCACCAGATGCACCGTGCGCGCGTTGCGAGACAGGAATACCGCCGCCTGCCCCGCTGAATTCGCGCCGCCGACAATGTAGACATCGTGGTCGGCGCATTCGGAGGCCTCGGTCATGGCCGAGCCGTAATACACACCGCGCCCGGTGAAATCGTCCACGCCGGGTGCGGGATGACGCCGGTAGTCCACACCTGTCGCGATGATCACCGTGTGCGCGCAGAGCTGTCCGCCGTCGGCGAACCGCACGGTCCGTGCGGACCCGTTCACCTCGAGTCCGACCACCTCGCGCGTGGTGATCACTTCGGCGCCGAACTTCGCGGTCTGCCGCCGCGCGCGGTCGGCCAGCTGAGCGCCGGAAAGCCCGTCCGGGAAGCCCAGATAATTCTCGATGCGCGAACTCTGCCCGGCCTGACCGCCGGTCGCGGTGCGCTCGACGAGCACCGTGCGCAGCCCCTCGGAGGCGCCGTACACCGCCGCGCCGAGTCCGGCGGGGCCGCCGCCGACCACGATCAGGTCGTAGAAGTCACCGGTCGGATTGGTATTCAGCCCGACGCTTTCGGCGAGTTCGCCGTCGCTCGGCTGCACCAGCGCCTGACCGCCCGAGGTGATCACCACCGGACAGGTATTGGGATCGGCACCCGCCGCCTCCAGCAGCCGTGCGCCTTCCGCTTCCTCGGCCAGATACCAGCGGTAGGGCAGCTGATTGCGGGCCAGGAATTCGCGCACCTCCGACGACCGCGGCGACCAGCGGTTACCGACCACCTTGGTCTCGGTGACGGGTTTGTGGTCGTTGCTGCGCCAGGCCTCGAGCAGTCCGTCGATGACGGGATACAGCTTCTCCTCCGGTGGATCCCACGGCTTGAGCAGGTAGTGGTCGAGGTCGATGACATTGATCGCGTCGATCGCGGCGCTGGTATCGGCGTAGGCGGTCAACAGCACGCGGCGCGCGTACGGGTGCAGGTCCATGGCCTGTTCGAGGAATTCGATGCCGTCCATGCCCGGCATCCGATAATCGGCGATCAGTACCGCGACCGGTTGGCCGCGCAGTTTCATCTCACGCAGTGCTTCGAGCGCGTCTGGGCCCGATTCCGCGCGCAGAATTCGGTACTCGGCTCCATAACGTCGGCGCAAGTCGCGTACGACCGCGCGCGACACCCCCGGATCGTCGTCGACACTGAGGATGGCCGGTTTCGTAGCAGCGGGTGCAGTCACCTTTCGAGTATGGAACGCTCGTCAAACGCGATGCTCGCGCACCAAGTCCAGTTCGGTGGGTGTGAGCAGGCGTTCCAGTTGCTCGTCCGGAACCATCCGGTGTGCGGTGCGCGGTGCGAAGGTATCGCGAGTGGCCGGGGTCGCGGGTTCGATGGCGGGAAGCAGCGGAACTTGATCCATGTGTCGACGATGTAAGAGCGAGCGCAGTTTCACGGCCGATCACCTCACGCTTGACGGAAAAGCCTGTGGCAGTGTCTGATGCTTCGTCTATCCGCCATTGTGCGCTCGCCATTACAAGACCGGGTAAACAAATCGCGAAAAAGTAACACATTTGTCTTCCAAGCGCCGCCGACTAGGCTGTTTGCCGAATCGTCACATCGTGCTAGGCGGGCGTCCGTCGCACAGTTCTCCGGAGGCAAGGTTGCCGAGAAATATCGAAGCCGCGATCGAGATCGCGGCACCGCCGGAACAGGTCTGGGCCGTTGTCGCTGACCTCAGGCGGATGGCGGAGTTCAGCCCGCAGTGCGTACGGATGCTCGCGCTAGGCGCCCCGAAGGCAGGCACCTGGACGATCAATCTCAATACCGACGGCAAGAAGTACTGGCCGACCACCGCGCGCATCGTGCGCTATGAGCCCAACCAGGCCTTCGCATTTCGGATCAACGAGAACCGCAGCATCTGGAGCTACACGCTGGAGCCGACCGCGACCGGCACCCGGCTGATCGAACGCCGTGATGTGCCCAATGGCACCAGCTGGCTCTCCCGCAAGGCCATCGATGCCGCGCTCGGCGGTGAGGCGCCGTTCGAGGAGCTGCTCGAGCGCGGGATGAAGGAAACGCTCGACAAGATCAAGTCGGCGGTCGAGGCGACTGCCTGAACGTGTCTTTCGGTGACCGATGCCGTGAGACGTCGCGAGCACCGTCGGAGCACGACCCGACGGTGCCGACCTCGAGTGATCACGGTGGGTGGATTTTTTGCACGAGTTAAGCGACTCGATCCTCGGGCAGGGTGCCGTCCCGGTGCATCTCGCGGCAGCGTCGCAGCCACCCACCCAGCCAGGTTCCATCGGGTGCGCGATGATGGGCGGGCATGTCGAGGTGGCCGTGCTCAGCGCGATAGACCCGCGCGGCGGGCGATGTGATGAGCCCACCGCCGGTCGCGGCCAGCGGGTTGCCTACGGGTTTCGGCCGGGGTGATGGCGAGTGTGCACAGTTGGGCGATCTGGTCATCGGTGAGCTGCCCATTGCGGCGCCTGGCCCGTTGATCGGCGAGCCATTCACCGAGTCGCGGCCGGTCGGTGGTGCTGTGCGAATACGGAACCTGAGCGGAGCCGTTTTCGTGATGATATGTCTCGAGCTGGGCGAAACGGTGGTTTCACCCACGTCGCCGGGTGTCCAGTCGTACACCGAGGTCCGACAGTGCCGCCGAGTGCTGATGACGCCGAGCGCGTGAGTTCGCCGAAGGCGTCCGCGAGATGAGCGACGCGGCCCGCAAGGCGCACCCGCGGTACAGCACAGCCGCCGATGTCACCAAGCAGATGCTGCAATCACCCTGGCGGCCAGGCAATTTCAAGGATACGAAAGATCATCGTCACCTTGACAAACCGAACGACGCCCGAGAGGGTGACAGGCAAGTCGTCGCCGTAGGGTGCGGCCAACCGCAGGAGGGGGTTCGATGTCGATTCAAGCCACAAAAGGCTACTGTCCCGCGCAGTGGTCAGCAGGCTATGAGGTGGTGTGATGGCGGCGGGGGGGATACTTCAATCACTACGACGACCCCGATGAGTACTGGGACGAAGAGCCGCTTGTACCGAAGAGGTCCAACGTCGCCCAGCCTGTTTCGGTGCCATCTGCTGTCGAGCCGAGACCATCATCGGCCGTCACCAAGTCGATGCCGCCACCGGCTGAGGCCCCCTTTGCGGTGGCTGAATCATCCGCGAATCCAACTCGTATCGGGTCATCCTTCGCCTCAATGGAACTCGACCGCGGATGCCTACCGATCCGCATTCTGATTCGTCCGCAGTGGAGCCGCTATGTTGCTCCCCATGAGGTAGGCGCCGAACTTATGGCGGCCTACAGAGCCGCTGTGGAGCAGCGTCTAGACCAGTTGTACGCGTCTGGTCGTCGGCCGACTCCGCAAGAAATTTCGGAGGCAGCGATCCCGGATCACCGGACAATTCTGATGGTGTTGCTCGAGACTCGGACCTGGGAGGAATACAGCATCGCGTCCAGCAGCATGATCAACAGCGGCCACTTCCAAGCATCGGGTCAATTCATATTTCACGGACAACATCCCGTCAGGCTGACCGCTGACGTATCCCGACTGCTGTCGATCGAGGTGCGAAATGATTGGGCAGCGACCGCGCAGCCCGATCGGATCGTAGACGAAATCCTGTGGTGCGCCGATCAGATCCGTTCCATGCGCCCGAAGCGCATCGTACGAGGAGACTATTCACGTTATGCGGACGACGATCTGGAATATCAGTTGGACCACCATCGGCTACGGCTCCTAGAAGAACGGATGCGTGATGGCAGATAAGCTGACACTTAACCTGCGAGTGATGAGATTGGCTGCCACCAGCTGGGGTGAAGCTGCCAGCCACCTCAAAGCGGGAGTTGAGACAACCAGAAAACTTGAAATCACTGCTTCAGAAGCAGGCACCTTCGCGGAAGCCCTGTCGAAGTATCAACCAGCCCCTGGCTACTTCCGAGACAGGTTGAATGAAGGTGTCACCGTTTTCGAGGATATCGGCAAAGTCCTCAAATCCGCAGCCGATACGTATGAAGCGGAGGATCTCGCTAGCAAAGGAAAGCTGGCAAAGCTCGAGGGGGAGATATGACAGCCGCAGATAACAGGCAAAGCTTGCTCGAAAAGTCATCGTATCTTCGTGCGAAGGTAATCGAAGTGGGAGACCTGCCGGAAAAGGTGGACTCGGCCTGCGGGCACCTCGTCGAGCTTGTCCGAGCAAACGGGTATGCCGGCGTCGTCACCAACCCCGTGATGGTATTGACCGGGTCGGTTGAAGATGCCGTCGACGAGATTTGGGCCGAACGTGACAAGGCGAATAATGCCATTCGTGATACCTGGGAGCAGCTCAAGAAAATCGAACCCGATCTGGATGTTCCAGTCAAGTTTATCGACGTCGCGAACGAGTGGCGCAACCTCAGGAATAACCTGATCGCCGCAGGCGGCGACTTCGTTGACACCAAACTCTCCGAGTGGTCGGGCGATGCGGCTACCAGGTACGAAGAAATGCGCACAACTAGGCAACAGCCCGCATTGGACAACTTGCCGATAGAATTTAATAATATCGCACTCAGCTTGGAAGCCATTGCTGCGGCAGAGTTGACTCTCTACGGCGAGATTGCCACGAAAGTGCAGGAATTGATCTCGAAAGTTGAGGATGGATTTTTCAACAGCATCAAGAGCATGTTATCCATAACGTTCTCGGGCGCGCTCTCTGTTGCGCAGGAGTTGGTAAAGGTGGTTGAGGCTGCAAGGACCTTCATCATCGGTATTGTGAAGAGCATGGGGGATGCCGCCAAGACCAATATGATTGAAGGTAACAAGATATCGCAGATCGTGGAGATTCAAAAGGGTTTGCCTGACAATAAGTGGCCCAGTGGTGTCAAATCTTCCTACGGGACTGGAATCGAAGGAATCCGGGAAGCGATCGGCGACGCGTCGACGAAAGACGGGGACAAGTCGGATTGGACGGTGCCTCAGTGAGGATTGGCTTGCTAACCGTAGTCGCCACTGCTGTGCTGGCCTTGACGGCAGGATGCTCCTCGTCGCAGCCCACCGCAACACCCGTGTCGTCTCAGGCTCGACCGGCGATGACGCAGGGAGAGCTGTGCGATGTTGTGAAGAACTTCTTCACAACCGAGTTGCATGCCGTCGAAGTGCGAGCCGTCGATTTAATCCTCCAGACGAGCACGGTCCTTGTGCACGGTGGAGTGTGCACACTCGCCCAGGGGCAGAACCCGATTGGGAACTACCAGGTGCGAAACGTGCCGGACGATGCGGACCCAACAGAGGGTCGCCGTGGATTCGTGAAGCAGCCAGAGTTGGGCGAGGCGGTATGGGTGTACGACCTGCGAAAGGATAAAGGAGACCATACGGTACGGTTTGCTACCCGCATCAATACGTGGAACGCAATTCTCGAGATCCGGGAGACCGAAACCCAGACGGCTACGGGCGACTTCCACCTGACAGACGACGACAAGCGCAAAGCCGTTCAATTCCTAACCGAGCTGACGACAAAATTTGCAGTCGATCGATAGCCGGTCCGGTGAGCAAGCGACGGTACGGGGAACTGTCGGGTGGTGGTTGATTTCCGGAGACTTCGCGATGAGCGCACAGGGGAGCTGTGAATGCCCCATCCGTACTGCGGCTGCTTGGGGCGTCGATGACCTTGCTGGGAGCGAAATCGTGCGCCGCTTGCACGCTTGTCTGGGGGTCGGTACGGTCGATCCAGCTGAATAGGGGCGGGGAGCCGGGCCGACCCCGATCGATACCATCGACGCAGTCGGCGACCGAGAGGGACTACATGAGCAGCAGGGGGAATGCGCTGTGCGGCACGGCATTCGCGATCGGCGCGGTTTTGCTGCTGTCCGGGTGTGGGTCGTCGGCTGACGGGGACGCCAAGCCTGCTACGTCGACCACGACCGCAGGACCGTCGCTGGCCGCTGATTTGCCGAGCGGCTACGACCCGTGCAAGGACGTCCCGCAAAGCGTGCTGGATTCGGAGAAGCTGCACGGAAAGCAAATTGCCAATAATGATTCAAGTGGTGGCGTCAAGTGGCGCGGCTGTCAATGGGTACGATCCAACGGATATGGGGTGAGCATCCAGACCACGAATCTCACCGTGGATACCATCCGTAGCCGCAACTTCCCGGATGCCACCGAGTTGACGATCGGTGGTCGGCGTGCTATTACGACACGCCAGTTCGACGGCCCGTTTGTTGAATACGTGTGCACGTTGAACTTGGAGATGAAGGGCGGCAGCCTCGACATCAACTTGAACAATCCGCCGTCGAGGCACGATACCGGCACTATGGATGCGTGTTTGCTCGCGCAGGGCTTGGCGGAAAAGATTGTGCCCAGCCTGCCCGCCACTTGATCACTGCTCCACGCACCGAACTGGGAGGGACCTCAATGGCGAACGACGACAAGACCTCAGCGAGCCCATTGGCTAACCTAATCACCGAAGCTCGCGACGGTCGACTCACGATTCGAATGGATCTCGAAAAATTCGTCTATATCGACCGCGACTGCGAATATTTCAAGGAGCAGATCCAGCAGATCCAGACGACAATGACTCGGATCTCCAAGCAGGACAAGTGGGGTCTCGGCGAGAAATTCGAGAAGCAGGGTGACCGGGATCTGGTTTCGGCCAAGACGATGGTCCAGCGCTGGCGAGAGAAATCTGATGGCGCAGCGAACAGCGTCTTCGCCGTGATGGAGTCGCACTACAAGGTCATCGACGATTTCCAGACCCTGTTCCGCACCGTCCGCGAACGCATCACCGGTGTCGACACCGACCAGGCCGCCCGCTACACGGATTTGGAGGCGAACCTGCCGCAGCAGGCTCCGGCCACGCCCAAGATCTTTTCCTGGCCGGGCTTGTAGAAAGGCGAATCGCTGTGAGCGGCAATGAGTCGACCAAGATCCCCCCGCATGGGGAGAACGTATTCCATTGGGAACGTACGGAAATCGAGGATGCCTTCTCGCCACTGGATCCCAAGGACGCTCACCAAGCGGCGCTGGACTACTCCAATGTGGCCACTCAATGGGACCAAGGCCTCGAAACTTTCGCTCGTTCGGTGCAGAGTTCGATCGCCGAGGCATGGGAGGGCTCGGCCGCCGACAGCGCCAAGAACGCGATCACCCGCTACGTCACCGACGCACACAACCTGACTCCGCTGATCACGCAGATGTCCAACGACATGCAGTCCGCCGCCGAAGGTGTCCGCGCCGTCGCCAACGGAATCCCCGAGGCCAACCACCACTCGTGGACCGCGAACGTCTGGCCACCGCGCGCCCATGAGGAAGAGAACACCAAGAATGAGGCGACTGCCGGTGCCCGCAGCGCCATGCTCACCAACTATGTGAACAAGTTCGCCGAATTCGACGGCCGTGTTCCCGTGTTGCCGACCGCGCTCGACCCCACTAATCCGCTGGATATCTCGGGACCGACCAAGTCCGGCGACGGCTCGGGACCGAACGGGCCCGGCGGAACAGCAGGCCCTGGCACGACCGGCGGTCCTGGAAACTCGGGCGGTGCGAATCCCGAGCAAAAGCCCGAGGACAAGACCACCGAAGAGCCCACGTCCACGGATGCCAACACATCCGGGACCACGCCGACCACGACCAACTCGAGCACAACACCTAGTACCACCACATCGGACACCCCCACTACGACCACGCCGAGCACCGCTACGGCGCCGAGTTCCACAACGACCGGCACCGGTTCGCCAGGCACTGCGGGGAGCTCCGGTTCGACGACACCCAGCCCCGGTCGCACGGTCTCCGGTACCCCCACCACGACCAGTACGACCACGCCCGCGGCGGCCACGTCGACCACCGGCAGATCCGGAATGTCGGGCATGGGTGGGATGGGTGCCGGCGCGGGCAAGGGCAAGTCCGATGAGGACAGCACCCACAAGATCCCGGACTATCTCATCAACGCCGAAAACACCGAAGAACTCATCGGCGAAATCGCCAAGACCGTCGAGGGCGGTGTGATCGGCGCGAACCCCGACCCGCCTGCGCGCAACTGACAACTCGCTCCGGCGGTAGTCGCCGGAAACCTGCGCGCAGCCGGGCGGTGTCGGCGCGGTCTATGAGATGCGACCTCGTCTCGTTGACAGCTGCCGAACCTATTGGCACGACCGTAATACCACTCCAGCTCGACGTACTCGCCGGGTGTGCGCAGCGCACGCATCCACCCGTATCACCGATTGGAATCTTCAGATGGCTGAATGGACCTGGGAGCCCGACGATTTCGCCGCGCTGTGGTTCGGTCCCGCGAACGACCGCTTTCCCAATCCACTCCGCTTTACCAGCCGCTTCGCCTACCGCGACGACTTCGAGGCCCACCGGGTCACCATGCGCGAGCGCTACTCCCAGGATGAACTCGAAGAGATCCAACTCGCCCTGCATACGTTGACCGCATCCACAATGCGAATCCAGATCTTCGGCGGCACAACCCAACACAAGAATCCCAAAGGCGGCGTGCGGGTGTACCGCATCGTCGGTGCCCGCACCGATCACCACGCGATGTCGTTGGCGCAAGCCACTTTCAACGACGCCCCGGGCCCTATCCGATGCCGCTTATTTCCCGTCGATCACCTTCCAGCACAGTTGGTCAGCTCGCTACCGCCGTGCAACCCCGGCACCCAACCGTCGGCCACCTTCCAGCCTGATGACCTGTCCGGCCGCCGTGACGGCCACCTCGAAAGTGTCACCCGCCGCAGCCCGCGCGAGCGTTACCAACACCTGCTGCACCGCCCGGCCAATGGTGGCGGCTCGGCCCTGCTGCATGTCGGTCCCGCCAATAGACTCACCTCCCCATTGACCACCGTCCAGTGGCACGACATCACAGGCGACGGCCGCTACACCGAAGTGCACAGACAACACATCACCGTCCGCCCCACCACCCCGGCTGATCTGACGTCTCACTTCACGTCCTGGGTCGACCAGGTAACCCAACGTCGGCGCGAAGTCGAAGACCACTGGTAGCCCTGCGGATACGGAAAGACGCAAGGATCCCGAAGTGCCGATCCGGATACCTGGCACACAAAATGTTCGATCGATGGAACCGTTTCGAAAGACGGTGCGTCCATTACTGATACAAGTGGCTTGGTCCGACGGAACCTCACTCCCACCCTGTGAACCGTCCACACAGGCTGCACGGGGATCTCGGCGGTCGGGATGTAGATGACCTCGCGTGAAGGAGAGAGCTGAGTTGGCCGGATTTCTGCAGGTGGACATCGATGTGTTGAGCAAGACGGTGCAGTCTCTGCGCGGCGCCGAGCAGGTGCTCAACGATGCCATGAATGCGATGAAAGAGGGCGGCCACGGCGACATCGGGACCGAGACTCTCAATGTTGCCGCCGACAGCTTCCAACGACGATGGAAGTTCGGCATCGAGCGGATCGGGGAGTCCGCCAAGGCAACCGCGGACGGTGTCGCGCAGTGCCTGGATGCCTATCGACAGACCGATGAAGCATTCGCCAAGGTGGTCGAGCAAGCCACGAATGCTGTTGACGGAGAGTCGGCCACAGCATGAGCCAGAACCCGTATCCCTACCTGGGGTTCAACCCCGTCCCCGGCGCTCCTGACGATGTGGCGGGGCTGCGCGGGCAGATCAACACAGCCGCCGAGGCGGTCAAGGAAACCAACCAGCTGTTGAACAGCCTGCGCAACAGCAACGACAACGTCTGGCAGGGCGAGGGCGGTGACGCTTTTCGTGCCCATTTCGACGCCACCCTCGCCCAGGACCTCGGCTACGCCCAGAACTCGCTTGAAAAGGCCGTCGGGCTCCTGGCCGAATGGCATACGAACCTGGTGAGCTTCAAGGACACCGCCAACAGGCTGGAGACCGAAGCCGCCGAGGCCAAAGGGCAGTACAACAGCGCACTGCAAACACTGGCGCAAGCTCGGTCGAACACAGACCTGGGGCTGGGCAGCATGACCTTCACCGATCCGGTCGAGTTGCAGGCCGCGCAGACCCGCCTCAACGCCGCCACTGCCCAGGTAAATGCTGCCCTCGCTGCAGTCAACACCTGGGAAGGGAACATCGATTCGATCATCCGCCGCGCGCGCGATCTCGAAAGCACACACGACAGCTTGGCCCGGCGGATCGCCAGCGAACTGGACGCGGCCGCAAAGGATTTCGCGCCCAGCCCACCGGACAAGAGCATCTGGGACCGCATCACCGACGCGATCAAGTCCGTCGGCAAGTGGATCGATGAGCACCGCGAGGGTCTGCACAAACTACTTGCGACGACAGCGGCGATCGCCGGACTCCTGGCGGTCGTCACGCCACCACCGATTGATGCGATAGCGCTGGGAGTTTCCCTCGTCGCGGGCGCGGGGGCGCTGGCACTCGACGTGACCGATGCCGATATGCGGGAGGATCTGCTTCATGGCAGTTGGTCGGACAAGTTGGACGCGGCGAAAACGATCAGTTCTGATGCATTGGGGTTGATTCCCGGAGTGGGAGCGCTGAGCAAGGTCGGCAAGGTCGCCATGCTCGGAGATGCAGCAGGTGATGCGGGCAGGCTTGAAGGAATGGCCCGCGCTTGGGGGGAGGCGGCCCACAATCCTGGACTTCTCAACAGGTACCTTACGAAGAATGATGCCGGCAGCATTACGACTGCTCTGAACAGCAGCGGGCTGACAAAAGGAACACATCGGCTTCTTCAGATCACCAACGTCGAGGGTAATCATGGGATTCCAGATCCGGCGATGGCTCTGAAAGTATTCAAGAGCGCGAAGAAGGCGGTCACCGAGGTCGGTGGATGGGGCTATGAGCAGGTGAGCGGAGACTGACATGAGGCCGAATTCGACCGTACCGCCCAGTGGCCTCTCTCTTGCCGTAACAATTCCACCTGGATATTACGAGTTGCCGCTCAGCGACGTTGAAGAAATATTGAGCATTTCTGCGACGTTGATTACGGATTCGGTTGGCGATTCATTGAAGGAGATCGTGCCGATCGTACTAGGCACATTGGGATTTTTCCTCCGATCCCTGGCGGCGAAGAATGCCGTGTACTGCGGAATCGGAAGACATGCCTCGGAGGAAGGCGAGCCGATCACCTCATGGCTGACTATATCGGTCATGGACTATGGCGAAAAAAATAACCCTCGCCTGGTTGTGCAGGACCTCGCTCAATATAAGACTTCTCAGGATAACGCTGGCGAGCTAGTGTCGGTCGATATCCATGGCAGGCCAATTTTGTTCACCGAACGCGTACAACGGTATCCCGCGCCAGATCTCCCAACTGTGAATACCGACGGCGATGATGTTCCAGTTTTCCAGGCCGAGGTCCTCGTGCCATCCGGTGACGGTACGAGTATCGCCGTTGTCGAGTTCTCCACCGTTTCGGTTGCCCAGGGTACCCGGTACCGGGCAATGCTACTTGCGATCGCCGATTCGGTGGAGTTCGTCGAATCGGTATTCAAACCGTCGAGTCTGGACCTGTGAGCAGGAATCTTAGGATAATGGACAACCCTGAAAATATAGCCGGTGATCGATTGTTGTCAACGCACCCTGCCATTAGCTGGCCCGCAACCCGATCAGCATTACGCAAGAATGCGTGGGCGCGATGGCCGCTGCTGCTTCTCGGGCTATTGTGCGGGCCGCTTACAGTGGTATTGATGAGTGTGTTCGACCAACCCGAGGTCCACGGCATCAAGAGAATTGGCGCCGTCGCCGCCCAGATGACTGGGCTCATCTTCGTCTTCGGAACGATGTTCGGCGCCATCCTGGTGTGGATCAACCACCGCCGGAGAAAGGCTGTTCGACGCTACCCTTGGACCTCCTGGCAAATCAACTATATCGCCACTGGTCGCTACGAGTGGGTCGGACTATTGGATGGTAATCGCCAACCGGTGTCGACCCTCATTCTGAGCACTTGGCCGAAGGACTTGGGTAAGCTTGTCAATCACAACACCGACGAGATCTGGTTTGCGGGTGTGCCGACCAAGTACGGAGTAATTTCCAAGCCAGGCGGCGGCGATCTCCGATATGCATACTTTTCACGGTCGAGACAGCCGCCGAGATTCTCTTTCAGGGAGAATCGTTCTGGCCCGCGATTCGATCCAGAAGATTCGTCGCCGCAGTCCGTTCGCGAATTTCAATTGACTCCAGATCGCGGTCGCGTGATGATGAAGCCGGTTGGCGAACCAGTGGAGGTGCGGCACGGTGGCTCACAAGACACTCGTTATCCGTCACCCCGCCTGCTCCGGCGAGCCTTGGCCTTCGGTATTGATTGGGTACTACACCTCGGCATAGGGCTCGGCACGGCGATCGCCCTCAGTCCCGATTTTTCAGTCGAGGCCGCTACACGGTTCGATTGGAAGCATCTCGGCGTGAATCCGGTAATTGCGCTGGGGTTCTGGATCCTGGCGTCGGCAGTCGACCGCGTCGCTGTGCAGGCGATTTTCCACACGACTGTCGGCAAGGCCGTATTCGGATTGCGCGTCATCCGCCCCGACGACGGAACCTCCCCTTCGTTCGGACGACTGTTGGCCGTGTGGTTGGTAGATCTGTATCTAATGGTGGCGTTTCCGATCGCCCTCGTCGGAAACGATCTACCCGGGCCGGATAGGGTTGAGGACTATTTCCTCCCCGCCGTGCGACGCCGCGATATTCGGGCGCATCGCTGATCGCGACATCACAAGGTATGGGTCCGTTTCGAGGCAGAGAGCATCCGCTCGCGCGCCTTCTTGCGATGCCGAATCGCGGGCCGAACAGTACGCGGTGTTGGCCGGGTTGAAGTTGACCGCCGTCATCAGCATCGGCGAGGCCAGCAGCCGCGACGACAACAGCACCCGAAGGCCGGTGCGCCGGATTCGTTCCAGTTGGAACCGGGCACCCAGACGGTGACGGTCACCTGGGGTCCGGGCTGAGTTACTGCCAGTTGGGCAGCGTCACGACCTGCGCGGCGTAGGAAAGTCCCGCACCGAAGGCGATCAGCAGCGCGGCGTCGCCCGGCTTCGACTCACCCTTGCGCAGCAGCGCCTCCATGGCCAGCGGGATCGAGGCGGCCGAAGTGTTGCCGGTCTCCTCGATATCGTTGGCCAGCGCGCAGTGGTCGGGCAGCTTGAGCACCCGGGCCATGATCTCGATGATCCGGCCGTTGGCTTGGTGCGGGATCATCGCGTCCAGGTCATCGGTGGATAGGCCGGCGCGATCGATGGCGTCGCGGCACACCTTCTCCAATGAGTGTGCGGCCCAGCGGAATACCGCGGTGCCCTCCATGGCGAGGTAGGGCCGCACCGCGTCCAGGCCCTTCTCCTCGAGTTCGCGGAAGTATTCGATCCAGTCCTTGTCCTGCCGGATCGCATGGTGCTGGGTGCCGTCCGAACCCCAGACCGTCGGGCCGATGCCCTGTTCCTCCGACGGGCCGACCACCACGGCGCCCGCGCCGTCGGCGAACAGGAATGCGGTGGAGCGATCGGTCGGGTTGACGGTGTCGGTCAACTTCTCGACCCCGATGACCAGCACATGCTGCGCGGTTCCGCAGCGCACCAGATCCGAGGCCAGCGCGAGGGCGTGACAGAACCCGGCACAGCCCGCCGAGACATCGAAGGCCGCTGTCCCGTTCATCCCCAGCTCGGTCGCGATCCGCGGCGCGGCGGCCGGGGTCAGCAGCAAATGGGTGGAGGTGGCCACGATGACGCAGTCCACCTGATCGGCGTCTACGCCCGCGGATTCGAGCGCTCCGCGCGCGGCCGCGACACTCATCGACTGGATCGTCTCGGACTCCGAGGCGAAGCGCCGCGTTTTGATTCCGGACCTGGTGCGGATCCACTCGTCAGTCGAGTTGATGGCTCCGGCTACCTCGTCGTTGGTGACGATCCGAGCGGGGCGGTAAACGCCGAGCCCGAGGATCGCCGTATGCTCAGCCCCCGTTGTCTGGGCGATTCGAGCAGCCATTATGCGTCTCCTATGTAACCTGCGGCGGCGCCGCCGGGTGCTACCCCGAAGCATCGAAAAGAGTACCCTCATCGGCCGACCGCCTACGTCACCGTAGACATGAGGCCCCCTCATATTAGCTGGTGCTGGGCGGGTTGGGAGTGCGTATTCTCACATTTGGCGGGTATACCCTCGAAGCACGCCCTGTGCTGCGGCGCTGCCCCAACTAGTGATTCGAGGGACACCATGCTCGGACTCGGGATTATCGGGTGGATCATCATCGGCGGTCTCGCTGGCTGGATTGCCAGCAAGATCATGAAGACGGATGCGCAACAGGGCATCCTGCTCAACATTGTGGTCGGCGTCGTCGGTGGCCTGCTCGGCGGATTCCTACTCAAATTGCTCGGCGTCGACGTCGAGGGCGGCGGACTCTGGTTCAGCTTCTTCACCTGCCTCGGTGGCGCGGTGATTCTGCTGTTCCTGGTGAGGCTGTTCACCGGCCGCAAAGTCGCGGGCTGACCGCTCGCGTGTTGGATGTGCGACGTTCGCGGGCTCTCCTCGGTTACGCAGGCAGGCTCCTGCGCGACTGACGCGAACGCCACAGTGCCACAGGCTCAGTTCCCGTAAGGTGTGAACGCTTGCGCCGACCTATCGTTGAGGGGCGCAAAACGTCTGCATCGAGCACGAAAGAGGAGCCTGTGGCACGCCGTCCCACCCCGCCCGGCACGCCCGAAACGACCGGAGTCGGCCATGTCGTCGATCTGGTCCGGGCCGCGATTCCCCCGCTGCATCCCGCCGGTCTGCCGTTTGTCGCGGCACCGCTCGCGGTGGCGGTCATCGGGGGCAGGCGCAAGTGGGTGCGCCGTACCGGACTGCTGGCCGCCGCGGCCTGCGCGAGCTTTTTCCGGCATCCGAACCGGGTGCCGCCGAACCGGGCGGGCGTGGTCGTCGCCCCGGCCGACGGCGAGATCGCCCTGGTCGACACCGCTACCGCGCCCGCGGAACTCGGTCTCGGCGATGCGCCGCTGCCGCGCGTGAGCATCTTCCTTTCGGTGCTCGACGTCCATGTGCAGCGCACTCCCATCTCCGGCGTCGTGCGCACCGTGCTGCATCAGTCCGGTCAGTTCCGTTCGGCGGATCTGCCCGAGGCCAGTGCGGTGAACGAGCGCAACAGCATGGTCATCGATACCGCCGGTGGCGCGCAGCTCGTGGTCGTGCAGATCGCGGGTCTGCTGGCGCGGCGTATCGTCTGCGACGCGCAGGTCGGTGACAAACTGACCATCGGCGATACCTACGGCCTGATCCGTTTCGGCTCCAGGGTCGACACGTACTTCCCGGCGGGTACCGAATTACTCGTCGAACCCGGACAGCGCACGATCGGGGGCGAAACTGTGCTGGCCGTACTTTCCACCGACTCATGATGGAGCAGGCCCTGCCCACACCGCCGCGAAGGCGCCGGACCATCCGGCTATTGCCGAGCATCGTGACAATCATGGCGCTGTGCGCCGGGCTGTCCGCGGTGAAGTTCGCCCTGGACGACAAGCTCGACATCTCCTTGGCGATGGTCGGCGCGGCGGCCGTACTGGATACCCTCGACGGTCGGCTGGCCCGGATGCTGAGCGCCACCACCAAGATGGGCGCCGAACTCGATTCGCTCTCCGACGCCATCTCCTTCGGTGTCGCACCCGGTCTGGTGCTCTATATCGCACTGCTGGACAGCAACAGTGCGGGCTGGATCATCGCGCTGGTGTTCGCGGTGAGCATCGTGTTGCGGCTGGCCAGGTTCAACACCCTGCTCGACGACGACACTCGACCCGAGTGGTCGCGTGAGTACTTCGTCGGTGTGCCCGCTCCGGCGGCCGCGCTGATCGCGCTGGTGCCGATCGGGTTGTATGTGCAGTTCGGCGACGGCTGGTGGGTCGGCTACTACGAGGTCGCGGCCTGGACGGTCTTCGCGGCGGCGTTGGCGGTCAGCACGATTCCGACGCTGGCGATGAAGTCGGTATCGGTGGCGCCGCAGGCCGCGGCCGGACTGCTGGTGCTGACCGCACTCGCCGCGGCGTTGCTGGTCACCTATCCGATCGTGTTGCTGTTGGTGCTGGTCGCGGTGTACCTCGGGCATATCCCGTTCGCCTGGCATTCACAGCGCTGGGTCGCGGCGCGCCCGGAGACCTGGCAGCACAAGCCATCCGAGCGTCGGGCGCAACGCCGGGCGCAGCGGCGGCGGCCCGCGATTCGTCGTCCGGCGATCCGCGGGGCCAGTCGGCTGCGGCTGCGCAGTCCGGGTAAGGACCGCAGAGTAGACGATCTGCATAACTGACCTCGTCTCGCATTTCTCGAGGAACCACCAAGAGCTAGCGGGAATGCTGCGGCTATGAGCGAGGCGCAGGCATGAGTAGTGTTGCGGCGCTTGGCGGTTTAGGTTCTGGGGTTTCGATCTGGGCCGCCGGGTTTTCGGTGGTGGCCGCAGCACCGGTTCGCGTACCGAACTACTCGCGGCCGGTTCGATCCCGACCGGTACCGTCATCTTCGGCGGCCAAGCACGGAAGAACGAGGCAGTGGAACCAGACGGATTGCGCGAATTCCAGGCGCATCGCCCGCGCCTTTTCGCGCTCGCCTATCGGATGCTCGGATCCGCGACCGAGGCCGAGGATGCGGTGCAGGAGACCTACCTGCGCTGGGACGGCACCGATCGCGCCGCGATTCGCTCGGCCGAGGCCTGGCTGACCACCGCGGTCGTGAATCTTTGCCGCACCTGGCTGGTTTCGGCGCGGGCCCGCCGGGAGACCTATGTCGGACCGTGGCTGCCGGAGCCAGTGCCGACCGCGCGCGGTGAGCTCGGTCCGTTGGAGTCGGTGGAGGAGCGCGAGCTGGTTTCGCTGGCGCTGCTGATGGCGCTGGAGCGGTTGAGCCCGATCGAGCGCGCGGTTTTCGTATTGCGCGAGGCATTCGGCTACGCCCATCGGGAGATCGCGGACATGCTCGCGGTGTCCGAGGCCAATTCCCAGCAGATCTTCCGCCGGGCGAATGTGCGGGTGCGCGAAGGGCGGCCGCGCTTCGATGTCCCGGCCGACCGGGCCCGCGAGCTGATCGAGCGTTTCCTGACGGCGGCGCGCAACGGGGATGTCGAGGCGCTGGAGCGGATGCTCGCCGCCGACGTCACCTCGACCGCGGACGGCGGCGGCTTGGTCACCGCGGCCAGGCGGCCGATTGTCGGGGCCGCCACTGTCGCTCGCTACCTGATCGGTCTGTTCAGGCGGGAGGTGCCGGGTACGGAGATCGCGCTCGAGGAGATCAACGGTGCGCTCGCGGTCGTCGCGCGGGTGGCGGGGAAGCCCATGGTGGTTATCGGAGTGGACATCCTCGACGATGCGGTGACAGCGCTGCGGCTGATCCTCAATCCGGAGAAGCTGTCCTACATCGGCCGCGTGGCGGCGCAGTGATGCGGGTCATGTCCCGAAGCTGTCATGGATCGGGAGTCTGTCCGGTCTGAGGGGTGTAGGCCGATCGAAAGGAAGCCACATCATGACCGGACAGCATCGAATCGTCATCCTCGGCGCCGGATACGCGGGGCTGGCGGCGGCCCGCAGACTGGCGCGCACCGCGCGCGACGCCCACGTCGCCGTCGTGGACGCTCGTGCGACCTTCGTCGAACGGGTGCGACTGCACCAATACGGTGTGGGACAGTCGATCCCGGAGTGGGAGCTGCGAGAGTTGCTCGAGCCCAAGCGGATCCACTTCGTGCAGGCATGGGCGAGCGGAATCGACACTGAGCGCAAACGGGTGCTGCTCGACGGCGCGTCGGCGCTCGAATACGACTCGCTCATCTATGCATTGGGCAGTGTGAACGACGCAGCCGGGGTGCGCGGGGTGGCCGAGTACACGTATTCGGTGGCCACGCCCGAGGATTCGGAGTCATTGCGGCGCGGCATCCCGGCGGGGCGGATCGCGGTGGTCGGCGGCGGGGCCACCGGCATCGAGTTGGCCGCGGAACTGGCGGAGTCCCGCCCGGATTCGCGAGTGTTGTTGCTCAGCTCGAATGAGCCCGCGTCCTGGCTTTCCCAGCGGGCGCGCGCTCATGTGTGGCGGGGGCTGGAGCGGCTCGGAGTCGAGATCCGTTCGGATGCGAAGGTTATCGAGGTGCTACCGGAGGGTGTGCGGTTGGCCGACGGGGCGGTGGTCGAGGCGGTCGCGACCGTGTGGACCGCGGGGTTCGGTGTCCTGGATCTGGCCGAGCGAGCTGGACTCATGGTGGATGGGCACGGTCGGGTGCTGACCGACGAGACATTGCGGTCGATATCGCATCCCGAGGTGTACGCGGCGGGCGATTGCGCGGTGATCGCCGGGCCCGGCGGCCGGGAACTGCGGATGGCCTGCGCGACCGCATTGCCCGCCGGTAAGTACGCCGCCGACGCCCTCGTCGCGCGTCTCGCCGGTCGCGCACCCCGTGAGCTGCGGTTCCGGTACTACTTCCAGTGCATCAGCCTGGGCAGGCGCGACGGTGTCATCCAGTTCCTGCACGCGGATGATTCGCCGGGGCGGACCGTGCTGACCGGACGGACGGCGGCCTGGTTCAAAGAGCAGATCGTGCAGGGTGCGGGCCGGGTGGCGCGACCGTGATAGTGCTCGGCGTGGCAGTCTGCCCGTTGAATCGCGTTGTGGCCAGCTGGGTTCCGATGCCTGACTAGATCGTCAACTAATGGTTGACGGATCCGAATCGTCAACCTATGGTTGACGCATGGCAATCAATGTACGACTCGACGATCTGATCGAGGGCATCAAAAAAGCACGTCCGGACAATGTGCTCGACCAACTCTCCGATGCGGTGGTCGCGGCTGGACATCTCGGCGAAGTGGCCGATCATCTGATCGGCCACTTCGTGGATCAGGCCCGCCGCTCCGGTGCTTCGTGGACCGACATCGGCGCCAGCATGGGCGTCTCAAAACAGGCGGCGCAGAAGCGGTTCGTGCCGAAGGGGCCTGGTGATCCGGCCGAGGCCGCGGCCATGGATTCCAATGCGGGCTTCGCGAAGTTCACTCCGCGGGCGCGCAAGGTTGTGGTGGTCTCCCAGGAGGCGGCTCGCGCCTCCAGTAATCCGGAGATCGCCGTCGGACATCTGGTGCTGGCCCTGCTATCGCAACCGGAAGGCCTCGGTGCCCGGGAGATCATGGCGCAAGGGGTGGAACTCGACCTCGTCCGGGATGCGGCGACGGCGGTCATCGCCCAACTGCCCGCCGATCCGGCGAAGGTGCCCGCGCTCATTCCGTTCGGAGCCGAGGCCAAGAAGGTGCTGGAGCTGACCTTCCGCGAGGCGCTTCGATTGGGACACAACTACATCGGCACCGAACACGTCCTACTCGCACTTCTCGAGCAGGAGAACGGTTCCGGCACGCTGTCCGATCTCGGCATCGATAAGGCGAAGGCCGAAGCCGATCTGGCCGAATTGCTTTCGGTGATCGCCGCCGAGAAGTCATAAGCGGCCGGGCCGCGTTCGGCGCCGGACGACGTCGAATTGGCTGGACAGGCATCGGCATTCGAATCGGCGCACCGATCCGCCTCGCCGGCGCTCGCTCACGCGGCCAGGCGCGGCAGCGGCGGGCCATCCGCATGCGCGTGGCAGCGGTGCGACCGGCGCACGGATCCGCTCGAATACCGTGCGCCAGTCGCGGCTCGAGGATCGGTCCTACGGGACGTTGCGGGCGAGTTCGTCCAGCCAGGCGGCGGCGGAGGCGTCGCTCGGCGCACGCCAGTCGCCGCGTGGTGAAAGTGAGCCGCCCGAACCGACTTTCGGGGCATTGGGCAGGGTGGACCGTTTGAACTGGCTGGTCTGGATGAACCGGCGCAGGAATTCGGCCAGCCAGTATTTGATGGTCGCCAGATCGTAGGTGTTGCGCTGGTCGGCCGGAATGAGGTCCGGCCAGCTACCGTGATCGCGCTCGGACCAGGCGTGCCGGGCCAGGTAGGCGACCCGGCTCGGGCGATAACCGAAGCGCAGCAGGTAGTAGAGGTGGAAGTCCTGCAGTTCATAGGGGCCGACGGTGGCCTCCGAGCTCTGGCCCGGGGCGGTGGAATCGTGACTCGGCACCAGTTCCGGCGAGATCTCGGTCCGCAGGATCGATGACAGCACCCGACCCGCCGCGGGGCCGAACTGATCGGTGTCGACCGCCCAGGCGATCAGGTATTTGATCAGTGTTTTGGGGACCGAGGCGTTCACGCTGTAGTGCGCCATCTGGTCGCCGACGCCGAAAGTGCACCAGCCCAGGGCGAGTTCGCTGAGATCGCCGGTGCCGACCACGAGTGCTTGGTGCTGGTTGGCAAGTCGGAACAGGTGTGAGGTCCGCTCGCCCGCCTGCACATTCTCGAAGGTGACATCGTACTGCGGAATATCCTCGGCGGCAGGATGTTTCAGGTCACGCAGCATCTGGGTGGCGGATGGGCGGATATCGATTTCCTGCGCGGTCACGCCGAGCGCGTCCATCAGCGCGTGCGCGTCGGTGCGGGTTCGGGTGCTGGTCGCGAAGCCGGGCATGGTGTAGGCCAGCACATTCGTGCGCGGCAGCCCGAGCCGGTCCATGGTTTTGGCCGCGACGATCAGCGCCTGGGTGGAGTCCAATCCGCCGGAGACCCCGATGACGACGCGCTGACCGCCGGTCGCGCGCAGGCGGGTGCTCAGCCCCTCGACCTGGATGTGATGCACCTCGGCGCAGCGCTCGTTGCGGGCTGCGGGATCGCTGGGAACGTAAGGGAAGCGTTGGATTTCGCGCCGCAGGGCGATGGCACTGCGTGGGACCGGCAACTCCAGCTCGATGCGCCGCAGCCGGACCAGGCGGTCGCGGTGATCGTGCACATTGTCGGCGAAACTCGTGGTGCGGATGCGATCCCCGGCCAGCCGCTGCAGATCGAGATCGGCGGTGATCAATTGTGGATGGTCGCAGAACCGCTCGCCCTCGGCGAGCAGGTCGCCGTTCTCACACACCAGCGCCTGTCCGTCCCAGGCCATATCGGTGGTCGATTCCCCGTGTCCCGCAGCCGAATACAGATAGGCGGCCAGATAGCGCGCGGAATGCGAGGTGCACAGCGCGCGCCGATAGTCGGCTTTGCCGATGACGATATTGCTCGCCGATAGATTGACCAACACCGTCGCACCGGCGAGCGCGGCATAGCCACTGGGCGGCAACGGAACCCAGCCATCCTCACAGATTTCCAGGTGGAATACGAAGCCGTCGAGATTACTCGCGGTGAACAACAGATCGGAACCGAACGGCACCCGCTGACCCGCGATCGTGATGTGGTCGTCCAGGGTCTCGCGCGCCGCCGCGAACTGGCGCTTCTCGTAGAACTCGCGATAGTTCGGCAGATAGCTCTTCGGTGCGGCACCGAGCACGGTGCCCCGGCATACCGCGACCGCGCAGTTGAACAGCCGCCCTTGTGTCCGCACCGGGGCCCCGACCACGAGCACCGTGCCGATATCTCGGCTCGCCGCGACCACCCGCTCGATCGCCGCGGCCACCGCATCGTCGAGCGCATCCTGGTGGAACAGATCGTCGGCGGTGTAGCTGGAAAGGCCGAGTTCGGGGAACACGGTCAGCACCACGCCGTCGGCGGCCGCCTGTCGTGCGAGCTCGAGTGTCTGCTCGACATTGAACGCGGGATCGGCCACCCGGACCCGCGGCACCGCGACCGCCACCCGCGCGAACCCGTGCCGATACAGCGAGTCGAACGGCAATGCGGGCACGGGCGCCCCCTTCGGGATCGTTGATCTTCCTGCATGGCGCAATCTACGCCCGTCCCCGCAAGCCCCCGCCCCAGCGTGGCCATTGCGCCTTGGTCTTCGGTTCCGCCATCAGGGGGCCACGCTCGATATCGGTGACGAACAGTGGCAGCCATGACGCGAGCTCGTCGAGGACGGCCTGGGTGTGCCCGCCCTGCGCGGCTCGGTACTCCGATATGGTCAGGCCGACGACCTGCAGGAATCGCACACGTCCGTGCGGTGTGTCGATCACGCCGAGTTCCGGGTCGGCGGTGAAGGCGACGGCGTGGATATCCGACTCGGGATGGTCCGCGGCGATCGGGCCGTTCGACTTGATGGTGTGGCCGGGGGCGAACCAATTCCCGGACTGGATGACGTACCGGGCCAGATTCTGTAGAAAGTTCGCGGGCCAGACCGGTGGATCCGTATCGTCCGGTGTGCGCAGCAGCCGGAAGGTGAACTCGAATCCCCAGCCCGATTCATCCGGATTGTCCCATTCCTTCTCGTGCAGTTCGGTCATGCCGTAGCTGATGTAGTGCCAGTGTGGGACCGGTTCGGTGCGCGGATAGGCGCTGATGCCGTCCAGCGGATCGGGCCCGCCGAGCGACCAGGGGGCCCGCGTCCCCCAATGGCTGGGTGCGATGTCGTGGTACAGCTGCTCCAACGCGGCGTCGATAGCGTTCCAGCCGGGACTTTCACTCACCCGGACACCATAAGGTCGGCGCCGATCCGCCGCCGCGTCACATCGAGCGGCAGTCATGGGCGGACGGCGGTTTGCTGGTCGCGCGCACTGGGCCGGTGCCGTGGATTCCGGACTGGTCGGCCAGTCGGGAAAGGGCTGCTCTAGTGCACCGGTAAGCTATAGCAATGGCGGATGGCATGGATTCCGACCTGGTTGCGGGGGAACGACGCGCTGATCTCGAGCGTGCGTTGACCTATGTCTCCACCGAATCGCAGCCCGATGGCAGCTACGTCATCAACGGCGACCTGCCGCCTGATGTCGCGCCGCCGTTCATTCGGGCGATCATGCGGGTGGAGGCGGAGTTGTTGCTGAACGACGCGGAACTCGTAACGGTCGATGAGGGTGAACCACGCACGCCCGAGCAGCGCCGGGCCGATGCGTTCGTCGCACTGATACTCCGGGTGGACGACCGTAGCTCGGCCTGAGCTGGTCCGACCGGCGCCGAGCCGCCGGGGCGCGGACCTTGCACTCGATATCAGTGAGTGCTAAAAAGGGCTTGGCACTCTCGACGTGTGAGTGCCAGGTCGGGACGGTGAGACCGGGTTCCATCGACACCCTCGGTCGTCCGTCGCGGGCACCGAACCTGGCCAGCGTAAATGGGGCGATCCAACCTGCGATCGTCCTGTGTGTCAGCCATATACATGTGGAGGATCTCAACGCAATGGCCAAGACAATTGCGTACGACGAAGAGGCCCGTCGTGGCCTCGAGCGGGGTCTGAACGCCCTCGCCGACGCGGTCAAGGTGACGCTGGGCCCCAAGGGTCGCAACGTTGTCCTGGAGAAGAAGTGGGGCGCCCCCACGATCACCAACGATGGTGTTTCCATCGCCAAGGAGATCGACCTGGAGGACCCGTACGAGAAGATCGGCGCCGAGCTGGTCAAGGAAGTCGCCAAGAAGACCGACGACGTCGCGGGCGACGGCACCACCACCGCCACCGTGCTCGCTCAGGCGCTCGTACGTGAGGGCCTGCGCAACGTCGCCGCCGGCGCCAACCCGCTGGGTCTGAAGCGCGGCATCGAGAAGGCCGTCGAGGCCGTCACCACCAAGCTCCTCGCGACCGCCAAGGAGGTCGAGACCAAGGAGCAGATCGCCGCCACCGCCGGTATCTCGGCCGGCGACGCGTCCATCGGTGAGCTCATCGCCGAGGCCATGGACAAGGTCGGCAAGGAAGGCGTCATCACCGTCGAGGAGAGCAACACCTTCGGGCTCCAGCTGGAGCTCACCGAGGGTATGCGCTTCGACAAGGGCTACATCTCGGGCTACTTCGTGACCGACCCCGAGCGTCAGGAAGCGGTCCTCGAGGATCCGTACATCCTGCTCGTCGGCTCCAAGGTTTCCACCGTCAAGGACCTGCTGCCGCTGCTGGAGAAGGTCATCCAGGCCGGTAAGCCGCTGCTGATCATCGCCGAGGACGTCGAGGGCGAGGCCCTGTCGACCCTGGTCGTGAACAAGATCCGCGGCACGTTCAAGTCCGTTGCCGTCAAGGCGCCGGGCTTCGGTGACCGTCGTAAGGCGCAGCTGGCCGATATCGCCATCCTGACCGGTGGCGAGGTCATCAGCGAAGAGGTCGGCCTGTCCCTGGAGACCGCGGGCATCGAACTGCTCGGCCAGGCCCGCAAGGTCGTCATCACCAAGGATGAGACCACCATCGTCGAGGGCGCGGGTGACGCGGAGGCCATCAAGGGCCGCGTCGCGCAGATCCGCACCGAGATCGAGAACTCGGATTCGGACTACGACCGGGAGAAGCTGCAGGAGCGTCTGGCCAAGCTGGCCGGCGGTGTTGCGGTGATCAAGGCCGGTGCCGCGACCGAGGTCGAGCTCAAGGAGCGCAAGCACCGCATCGAGGACGCCGTGCGCAACGCGAAGGCCGCCGTGGAGGAGGGCATCGTCGCCGGTGGTGGCGTGGCCCTGCTGCAGTCGGCTCCGGCGCTGGAGGACCTGAAGGTCACCGGTGACGAGGCGACCGGTGCGAACATCGTGCGTGTCGCGCTGTCGGCTCCGCTGAAGCAGATCGCCTTCAACGCGGGTCTCGAGCCCGGCGTTGTCGCCGAGAAGGTTTCGAACCTCCCGGCGGGCCACGGCCTGAACGCTGACTCGGGCGAGTACCAGGACCTGCTGGCCGCCGGTGTCGCCGACCCGGTCAAGGTCACCCGTTCGGCCCTGCAGAACGCGGCCTCCATCGCGGCCCTGTTCCTGACCACCGAGGCCGTTGTCGCCGACAAGCCGGAGAAGGCCGCCGCTCCCGCGGGCGACCCGACCGGTGGCATGGGCGGCATGGACTTCTGAGTCCAGCCCCCAGTCAACACCTGTGAACCCGAAGGCCGGGCCACCGAACGGTGGCCCGGCCTTCGGCCTTACGGCTGCACATGAGGCTGTCGGCTCCGCTGAAGCAGATCGCCTTCAACGCGGGTCTCGAGCCTGGCGTTGTCGCCGAGAAGGTTTCGAACCTCCCGGCGGGCCACGGCCTGAACGCTTGCGGATCGAGGGTGACCTCGATCAGGCCGGCGGAAGTTGCCGAGGCAGCACGTGCTGGTACCGAAAGAGCCTTTCCAGGTAGTGATTCCGTTCGCCGAACTGGTTGCGCGTCAGCTATTTGTTCGGCGAAAGTGTTGGGGCGTGGGGCAATTCGATTCGGGCGTTCAGTGCTTGGGTGGGGCGGTCGGTGGTTTCGTCGGCCGTTGTTTGTTGGTCGAGGGTCGGCTCGGGTGTGTTGTCGACCACTGGTGTGGCCGGATCGGATTCGGGGGTCGGTTCAACGGTCGGCGGTTCGGGGTCCGCGGATTCGGTTGCGGGCAATTCGGCGGCGAATTCCGCGGCGGCGGCGACGCGTAGGCGTTCGGCTAGTTCGTTGAAGATGTAGAAGTTGGGGATCTGGCCGACGGGGGTGAGGGAGACCCAGTTGCCGTCGACCTTCATGCGGACCAAACCGCTTCGGGCGTCGATCAATTGGATGTGTTCCCAGGTGTAGGCGCGGCTGCGGAAATAGAGTGCGGTCAGATCGAGGGTGATTTCGCCGAATTGGACGGTCGCGCCGTCATCGATGGCGGCCACGGCGCGCGGGAGCTGGGTCACAGTGATGGCCGACTGGATGGCCCGGCCCCAGTCGCGCGCGTCGCCGAACAGGGTGTCGTCGAATGCGGCTTCGGCGCCGTCGGGGCCGGACATCCGCAGCGAGTACTCGGTGGGGGCGGAGGTCTGGAAGGGGATGACCTGCTGGCGCACTTCGGCGGTGTTCCAGCGGAATCCCGCCACCTGCTCACCGGAGCGGTACACGGTCATGCCGAAGTCGAACAGATCCAGCCGGGCGGCGCGGTGCCGACGATTGTGCCGCCCGCGCAAGAATGCCATCGACGCGGGCACCAGGCCGAGGAGACCGACCGCGAGCGCACCGGGATACGCCCCGACCGTGACAAAGATACCCCCCACGGCCATGAATCCGCCCGCGACGATCCCGCAGCCGCGCACGAACGTATCGCTCGCCGGCGCCGGTAGAAAGGTCTGTCGGTGCGTGCCGAGCTTTTGATATTCGGCCATCAGGTGAATCAGCTGCGACAGTGGAACCTTTTGTGATCCGCCGGTTCCGACATCGCCCTGGCTCGGAGTGGTCAATTGTCCCTCCATGAGGCGGTTTCCTCCGCGGCGAAGCGTATGACACTCGACCGAAGGTCGCCACCCCAGCCGTGTGCCCGGTCAGTCGGCCGAGCTTACGTCACCCGGGTGGCAGATCCGCGATGGGTGGGGGCGTTTCGTTGTGATTTAGATCAACTTGTCATCTGGTGAATTCCCGACAGCCACCACCACTGAAGGAAACCGCAGCTCGGATCAAATTCCGTCGACCGTCAGGACGGCGAACGGCATGGTCGGGGTGCCTGGCCCCATCGGTCCACCCTTGTCGAATTGGGAAGAGACAACCAGCGTTCGATCATTGCTGCGCACCAATGTGGTGGGAATGCGCAGCGACTCGTCGGTGACCGTGCGTTCCAGCTCGACGGTCGCGCCGTCATCGGTGATCTTCCAGCGCGTAATGGTGTTGCTGGCATTCTGGGCTGCCCACAGCGTGCTGCCGTGCAATTCCAGTCCGTCGCCGTGTTTCAGATCGGCGCCGCGCATGGTTACCTTGCGGATCGGCTCCGGCGAATTCGATGCGGTAGCAACGCGATACAGCTCACCGACGTTCATATCGACGATCAGCAAATAGCGACCGGAATCGTCGGACACGATGCCGTTCAAGGTAAATGCGTCCGGACCATGCGGGCTGGTGGTGGTGCTGAAGTCGAATTGTGTTGTCAGGTAGGCCTTTCCGCCGTGTGCTGCCGCAGCCGTGACCTGCTCCGGGGTGACCCGGTAGACCACCGGCCGCAGACTGTCGGTCAGATATGCGCTGCCGTCCGGGGTGATGGCCAGATCGTTGACCAGGCTCGGTTCGGTACCGGTGACATCGAAGCGGGCGATCAGTGCCCGGCTGCCGATCTCGTATACGTCGACGCCGGCGGTCGAGTCGATAACCCACAGTCGACCCGCCGCATCGACTTTCAGGCCATTGGCGGTCTTGCGACCGTCGGTGCCCGCGGGCAGGAAGATTTCGGCCCGCGTGGCACCGGGCGTCGCGCGATAGACGGCGCCGCTGGCGTATGAGCCGACGTAGGTGTCACCGGTGCGGGGATCGATGGCGATGCCCTCCGGGTACACGCGATCACCGGGCAGTTCGTATGCGGTGCCGATATGGGTGGCCGATTGGCTCACGGTGGTGGCTTCGGTCGCGTTGCCGCACGCCGCGACGGCGGTGCAGGCAATGGCGGTGGCGATGGTCGAGATGGTGCGGAACATGCTCATGGCTCCTGATAGTTCGAACATCTGAATGGATTCACATCTAAGAGTGTGCACGAACGTATATTAGAACTCTTATCATCGTCAAGGGTCTAACCGCTGGATGGCCAGTTACCATGCGGATATGACGTCCATGCACTCCTCCGAACGCCTCGGCTCGTACATCAAGCGCGCCGAACAGGCCCTCAACTCGGCGAAGAGTGCGGCGCTCAAACCGGCGGGCCTCACCGTCCCCCAGTACGGCGCCCTGATGTACCTCATCGAAAACCCGGGCATCAATGCCGCCGCGTTGGCCCGGCTGTGCGGGGTGACCCCGCCGACCATGAATACGATCCTGACGAATCTTCAGGACCGCGGCCTCATCGAGCGCACCCCGCACGCCTGGCACAAGAACGTCCTGGAAACCCGGCTCACCGAAGCGGGCGCGGCGCTCGTGGGGGAGGCGGATGCGAATGCCGTCCGCGTGGAACGCGCATTGGCCGACGGATTCACCGAGGCCGAAATCGCCGCACTGCGCGGACTGCTCACCCGCTGCGCCGACCTGCTCGATTCGATCCGCCCCGAATCGGCACCGAGAAAATAGTTCCCGATCCAGATCTGGTCGGGAGCGAGTGGGGTGCAGGCCATTTCATGCCGGAATGGACTGCCACCTTCGCGGGTGCGCGCCAGGCGAACTGTTCAACGCCGCAGCAGTAGTGGCTTACCGGTGGACCCGTAGCGAGTGCACTTGGGGCGAGGAAATGCCTCGAACATCACTCGGGGGTGGGGACAAGGGGCGCCCTCTTGCTCGCGATCGGCGTCGTGCTGCCGCATGAGTCAATTCGATAACGCGGCGCGACGTGAGCGCATCAGCGCCGCGCGCGGCATCGGCCAGGTAACCGTCGATGATGTCGAGCGTGCCTGGTGTGGGCATCCGCCGCCTACGATTCCGCAAGGCAATGGCCGCAATTCGGTAGATCTGCGTCCGATCAACGATCCCGCAGCCACTTCTCGATTTGATCGACCGTGCTGCCGTGTCGGCGGATCCAGCCGTTGTGTCCCAACGGTTCCGGCTGCACCCAAGTGGTCACCTCGGCGTTGGGCATCTTGGCCAGCAGGTGTGCGGCCGAACTGCTCGGGGCGACATCGTCGCCGGTTATGGTGATGGACAGCACCGACAGCTTCAGTCTGGCGATCCGCTCCTCGTAGTCGATATCCGCATCGACCGGCACGAAGCGGCCGGTGCGGGCCAGCCGGGCCCAGTCCGACATCAGCACCTTCGACTGACGTCCGAAGCCACCGAGTGCGATCCGGTCGCCGGGCCAGAACCCGGTCAGTTTGGCCGTCAGTGATATGGCCGTGGTGCCGACCAGCATCCCGGGACCCGAAATGCCTCGGAACCCACGGTGATACGGGGTGCCGGAAGCAATCAGGATCAGCCCGCCCAAGCGTCCTCGGATCCGCGACGCGTACAGCACCGCGAGCTGGCCGCCCATACTGTGGCCGAGCAGATACGGGGTGCTGTCCGGGAACCGGTCGCGCACCACCGAGAAGATCGCCGGGAAGTCGACCGACACCAGTTCGTGGTAGCCGAAGGTGCTCGCGGCGCTCGGGCGCGGGCGACTGTCACCCGCACCGCGCAGCTCACCGATCGCGATATCGAAGCCGCGCGCGGCCAACGCCTGGGCGAACAGTTCGTAGTAGCCGGCCGGAACACCGAGGCCAGGTACCAGCACCACCACCGGACGCGGCGCATCCAGACGCACCGGATGCCGATGCGTCCCGGTCGCCGGAAACAGCCGCACCGGCACGGTGGTGCCGTCCGGCATCTGGATGGGAACCGTTTCCATGGAGCGCACGCTATCGGACGCCCACCGGAACTACGCGCGGACCGCACCCATGATCACTCGGCTGAGCACCTGGATCACGTCGTCCAGTGGCGGGCGCGGATCCGAACCGCTCCAGGAATCCACCACGTAGTTGACCGCGCCGATGATGGCCAGCACCCGCATCTCGTAGTCACCCGTTGGGATTTCGCCGTGTAGAGCGGCGTCCTCCGCGGCGCTGGCGAGTAGTGATCCCCAGACGCGACGCAGCTCCAGCCGGAACTTCTCCACCTTCGGCCCGGCGCCGACGACCTCCACCAGCGCCACCCGCGCCTTGCGCGGGTCGGCGCCGATCGATTCGACGTAGGCGCGCACCGCCGCATCGATGATCTCCAGCGCGGTCGCGTCGGATCTCTTCTCGAGGGCGGTGGTTACCGCTTCGCGCGATTCCCTATCGATCTGCTCGTAGAGCTCGAGTAGGAGGGATTCGCGGCCGGTGAACTCCTCATAGAACTGCCTCGAGGAGAGTCCAGCGTCCTTACAGATAGCGCCGACCGAACTATTGGCGTAGCCGTCGCGTGCGAAGACCGTCAGGCCCGATTCCAGAAAACGCGCACGCCGCTGACGCTGCCGGTCCTCTACGGGCTGCCCGGCATACATTCGTCCCGTATTCGCATCCTGTGACATTGGGGCAGACAATACCGAAGGGCCCGATCCCCTCGTCATGGATCGGGCCGTTCGTCTCAACCTTCGGCGGAGTGCGCGTTAGCCGAAAGTTGTCCGCCCGGTTGCTATTGCACTTCCCGTTGCCCGATCTCCGATCTAACTAACGCCAAAGTTGTTGTCACTGGTTATTTGCTGAATGGAGGACGTCGATGGGTTCGGTACGCCGGAGTATTTTGAAGGACTTTATTAGAATTATTCTTTCGGCAGACCTTTCAACAACGCGGGCAGTTCCGCCACGGAATCGATGACGTGATCCGGTGCGGCCGAAGCCGCCGCCAGAACGGCGGGCCGGAATTTGCCGGTGCGCACCAGAACTCCGGTCATACCGACCTGTTGTGCGGCCAACACATCGGAGTGCAGATCGTCACCGATCATCAGGACCTCGGCCGGATCGAGGCCCATGAGGTCCGCACAGATACGGAATCCGGCAGCCGCGGGCTTGCCGACCACCGTGATCTCGGCATTGCCCGCCGCCTCCAGCCCCGGTAGATACGCGCCCGCATCGATGCGGATGCCGGTATCGGTAGCCCAGGTCAAGCCGCTGTGCATCGCCACGACCGGGATACCGTCCAGCATCAGCTCGGCCACCCGGCTCAGCGCTTCATGGGTGAATTCCGCACCAGCGCCACCGATTACGATGACGTCCGGATGTTCGTCGTCGAGAGTCAACTCGGCGAGGTCGGCCTCGATATCGCCGTGATTGAGCACCCACACCGCCGCATCCGGGTAGTGGTGGTCTACGTATTCGCCGGTGAGCCGGGCGGCGGTGACGATCTCCGCGGTATCGACATCGAATCCAACGTCACGCAGCCGCTCGGCGATCTCGTCGCAGGTGCGGGAGGTGGTATTGGTGAGAAACCTTCGGCGCAAACCGCTTTCGCGCACGCGTCGCACAGCCTCGACCGCGCCGTCGAGTTCGTGCCAGGAGGTCACCAGCACGCCGTCGATGTCGTAGAGCACACCGCGTATGTCGCCGGACATGCGTTCAGCCTACGACTGTCGAGTGGAGTCGTCGCCGCCTCCGTTCGGTCCGGCGCGTCAGCGGGTGACGGCGAAACCACGGCCGGCGCGCGGGTGGCAACGCTATTTCATGGGAATCGGTGTGCTTGGCGAAAGATATTGGTGGACAGCGCTTTTGAGATTCTTCTGCCGAAGCGGCGCCGAGTCGGCCGTGGTGAAAGGCCCGATGCGTTCTGGGTAGGTGCACCGGGCCGATCGGAGGTGATTACGCGGACCGCTCTATCAGCATCTGCGTAAAGAACTCGTAGATGAGTCCGGCCTGAAATGCCGACTGCTTGTTATCGGCCGCACCGCCGTGACCACCCTCGATATTTTCGTGGTACCAGACCGTGTGGCCCTGCTCCTCCAGCAGCGCCGCCATCTTGCGGGCGTGGCCCGGATGCACCCGGTCGTCGCGGGTGGAGGTGGTCAGCAGGATCGGCGGGTAGGACGCGTCGGCGCGCACGTTCTGGTAGGGCGAGTACTCGCTGATGTAGGCCCACTCCTCGGGTTTATCCGGATCACCGTATTCGGCCATCCACGATGCACCGGCCAGCAGCAGGTGATAGCGGCGCATATCGAGCAGCGGGACCTGGCAGACGATGGCGCCGAACAGTTGCGGATAGCGGGTCAGCATGACGCCCATGAGCAGCCCGCCATTGCTGCCGCCGACCGCACCCAGCTGTTCATGTGTGGTGATGCCGCGGGTCACCAGATCCTTGGCGATCGCGGAGAAGTCCTCATAGACCTTGTGCCGATTGGCCTTCTGCACCGAGGTGTGCCACTGTGGGCCGTATTCGCCGCCGCCGCGAATATTGGCCATTACCCACGTGCCGCCGCGTTCCAGCCAGCCCATGCCGGAGGCGCCGCTGTAGGCGGGGGTGCGGGATACCTCGAAGCCGCCGTAGCTGGACATTACCGTCGGGCCGGGGGTGTCCTTGCGGTCGCGATGGCGGATCACGAAGTACGGCACCATGGTTCCGTCATCGGAGCGCGCGAAGAACTGCTCGGTCTCGATGCCGTCGGCGTCGAAGAAACCGGGTTCCTGCTTGAGTTGTTCGGCCCGGCCGCCGACCGCGCTGGCGAGCAGCGTGGCTGGAGTGGTGAATCCGCTTGTGGTCAGCATGAATTCGTCGCCGCCCTCGAGCGGGTCCAGATTCATCACGCTGGTGGTCGCCATCGGCGGGGTGTCGGCGAGCGGCTCCTTGCGCCAGCCGTCCGCGCCGGGCGTGAGGACGTAGAGCTTGGTCTGCACATCCTCCAAAGTGATCAGCAGCAGGTGATTCTCGGTCCAGCCGTAGCCGTGCAGCGAGGTGTGTGCGTCGGGGGTGAAGATCACCTCGAATTCCCGTGCGCCGGAGAGGAATTTCTCGAAGTCCATGGCCAGCAGGGCACCGGCGGGGTAGGTATTACCCTCGATTTCCCACGGCGACTTCAGTCGTACCAGGAACCAGTCCTTGTACCAGGATTCACTGGCGTCAGTGGGGACATCGAGATGTAGCAGACTGCCGTCGCTTTCGAGCAGGTACACCTCTTCGTTGAAGAAGTCGGTGGCGCGGCCGACGAAATGCCGTTCGTAGCCGGGCGTCCGGTCATAACCGGCCGAGACCGCGACATCGCCTGCCTCGCCTTCGAATACCGTCTCGGCCTCGGTGACCGGGGTGCCGCGCCGCCAGCGCTTGGCGATGCGCGGGTAGCCGGAATCGGTGAGTGAACCCGGACCGAAATCGGTGCCGACATACACCGAGTCGATATCGATCCAGCGGATCTCGGATTTCGCCTCGGGCAGGAAGTAGCCGCCGTCGGCGGGATCGATGAACTCCCTTGTCTCGATATCGAATTCACGCACGACTTTGGCATCCGCGCCGCCGCGGGACAGGCTGATGAGCGCGCGCGACTGTTGCGGCCGCAGCACCGCGGCACCGCCCCAGACCCAGTTCTCGCCCTCCGCGGTGCCGAGCGCGTCCAGGTCGATGAGCACATCCCAGTCCGGTGCTTGCTTGGCGTACTCGGCGAAGGTGGTGCGCCGCCACAGCCCGCGCGGATGTTCGGCATCGCGCCAGAAGTTGTAGAGCCAGCGGCCGCGCCGGCCCGGGTAGGCGATCTTGGTATCGGTGTCGAGCATGTCGAGGATGCGGCGCTCGAGTTCGGTGAACCGATCGGAACTGGCGAAGCGCTCGACAACCACCTCGTTGTGCGCGCGAGCGAAGTCGAGGGCCCGCTCATCGGTTACTTCTTCGAGCCACAGGTAAGGATCGGTCACAGTTTGCTCAACGCCCGTCATGTCCACATTGTTGCCGAGAGGCCTTAAAGGTGAGATATCACTCGATGAATCGGGCAATTCGGGCGCGCTGTTACCGGTTGCCCGATATCTGGTCAAGGTGTGACATACGTACCAGTCGGCTCAGTAGGATCGCTGCTCCGATACCGATCCGAGCGGAAGGTGGCCGGTTTGCCACAGTTTCTCTGGGAGCAGCACTGCTGCCTGCCATTACTGCATTCCGCGCGGATTGCCGATCTCACGCGCTACCCGCTCGGGTCGTATCTATCGGTGAACGTAGGGTATTCGCGGCAGTCGATCGAGGATTCGCTGGCGCTGCTGCACAAGTTCCGCCGGGACGCGCTGGACGACGGTCGATTCCGGCTGGTCGAGCAGTTCGCCGATATCGGTGCTGCCGATACCATTTCACTGGCCTTCGACCTGGAGGATTCGGCCCCACTGGGCGGCGATCCGGACAACCTCGAAATTTTCTACGAACTGGGCGTTCGCTCAATGCTGCCGACCTACAACCACGCCAATGCGGCCGGCTGTGGCTGTTTGGATACCGACGACACCGGACTCACCGCCTACGGCCGAGATCTGGTGCGCAAACAGAACGAGGTCGGCGTATTCGTCGACGGTTCGCACTGCTCCCGGCGCACCGGACTGGACCTGGCCGAATGCACCGAGGTGCCGATGATATACAGCCATTCCAATTTCGCGGCACGGTGGGCGCATCCGCGCAATATCACCGATGAACAGGCACTGGCCTGCGCGCGGACCGGCGGCGTTATCGGTATCAACGGCGTGGGAATCTTCCTGGGGCAGAACGCGGTCGATGGGCGGGCCGAGCGAGTGGCGGCAATGGCGGAACATATCGAATACGGTGCGGAGCTCGTCGGGATCGAACATATCGGCATCGGGTCGGACTACTCCTTCGATGCCGACGATTTCAACGACATGCTCACGCAGGATCCCGGGGCGTTTTCCGACGCGTATACGAAATGGGGGCCGCTGCAATGGGTGCCGCCGGAGGATCTCTTGGGGCTCGACGAGTCACCCGGGTTGGACGCGGCACTCGCCGATCGCGGATTCGGCGCGGCCGACCGAGCGGCGGTATTCGGTGGCAACTTCGCCCGGGTCGCACGGCAAGTCTGGCGCGACTAGCGGGGATGCCGCACCCGGAGCCGGTTGTACCGCTCGTCGCGCGGCAGTGGCATCACCGAACTTGTCCGGCGCACCCGCGACCAGCGCCGCGCGCTGCTGTCCTGCTCGGGAAAGGCGAAACCCATGCAAGCCTCGTCTGTGGACAGCGCCCAGCCGGCCCGCCCGGAACTCGACCCGATCCCGGACCAGCGCCTCGGTTGTTCGTGGCGGGCTCAGCGCGATCCGGCGCGCGTCATCGGAGGTCACCACCGGACCGATTATCGTCAGCCCCGCTGAATCGGCCACGGTCGCGATCGTATGACTAATGCTCACCGGATCGGTGATTCGGGCTGGTGCGGGTCACTGACGGGTACGTATATATTCAACAGCTGATGGCTATTATTGCTGCTAGTGGCCCGATTAGCTCAATTCACCGTTGCCGTGGGCCACAGCTGACAGACAAGGCATCACAGCCCTGAGTAGGTGCTCGGTCGCACGAAAGTGGCGGTGCCATGTGACGCGGGCCTCATAGTGGCAGGGGGACGGTGGGTGAAGTCTGCTCGGCAGAGTTAGGCTCGACGGCGTGACTTCCCATTACGACGTTGTCGTTCTCGGTGCCGGTCCTGGCGGTTATGTCGCCGCCATCCGCGCGGCACAACTTGGCCTCCGTACCGCGATCGTCGAGCAGAAGTATTGGGGTGGTGTCTGCCTCAACGTGGGCTGCATCCCTTCCAAGGCGCTGCTGCGCAATGCGGAACTGGCGCATATCTTCACCAAGGAAGCCAAGACCTTCGGCATCTCCGGCGATGTGAGCTTCGACTTCGGTGTCGCGTTCGACCGCAGCCGCAAGGTCGCCGACGGCCGGGTCAAGGGCGTCCACTTCCTGATGAAGAAGAACAAGATCGACGAGTTCGACGGTACGGGCACCTTCACCGATGCGAACACCCTCTCGGTCGCCCTGTCCAGCGGCGGCACCGAGACGATCACCTTCTCGAATGTCATCATCGCCACCGGCACCGTCACCAAGCTGCTGCCGGGCACCTCGCTCAGCGCGAATGTGGTGACCTACGAGGAGCAGATTCTCACCCGCGATCTGCCCGGCTCGATCCTCATCGTCGGCGCCGGCGCGATCGGCATGGAGTTCGGCTACGTCCTGAAGAACTACGGCGTCGACGTGCGCATTGTGGAGTTCCTGGACCGCGCGCTGCCGAATGAGGACGTCGACGTTTCCAAGGAGATCACCAAGCAGTACAAGAAGCTCGGCATCACCATCACCACCGGTGCGGCTGTGCAGTCGATCGACGACGACGGTTCGAAGGTCACCGTGTCGATCAAGGACAACAAGACCGGCAATCTGGAGACGGTCACCGTCGACAAGGTGCTGCAGGCCGTCGGCTTCGCGCCGCGGATCGAGGGCTACGGCCTGGAGAACACCGGTGTCGCGCTCGAGCGCGGCGCCATTGTCATCGACGACAATATGCGCACCAATGTGGCACATATCTACGCCATCGGCGACGTGACCGCGAAGCTGCAGCTCGCCCACGTCGCGGAGGCCCAGGGCGTCGTGGCCGCGGAGACCATCGCCGGTGCGCCGACGGTGCCTCTCGGCGACTACCGAATGATGCCGCGCGCCACCTTCTGCCAGCCGCAGGTCGCCAGCTTCGGTCTCACCGAGCAGCAGGCCCGCGACGAGGGCTATGACGTGAAGGTCGCCACCTTCCCGTTCACCGCCAACGGCAAGGCGCACGGCCTCGGCGATCCGACTGGTTTCGTCAAGCTGGTCGCCGACGCCAAGTACGGCGAACTGCTCGGCGGCCACCTCATCGGTCCGGATGTCTCCGAACTGCTGCCGGAGATGACCCTGGCCCAGAAGTGGGATCTGACCGTCAACGAGCTGATCCGCAACGTCCACACCCACCCGACGTTGAGCGAAGCCCTGCAGGAAGCGTTCCATGGTCTCGCGGGCCACATGATCAACTTCTGATCCGTATCGAAGACGGTGGTGTTCGGACCGAATGGTCTGGGCACCACCGTTTTTCGTCGGAGCTGAATAATGCGACGCGAATGCATGGTCGGCGAACTCCGTGCCGCCGGTTACCAACAAGTCACCGTGTCGGACTGCTGAAGCGCTGAATCAGAGCATGCCGTAGGCATGGGTCGGTGTCAGGCGGACGAGGGCGCGCCGGTCGGTGACCATGGCCTTGCGGTATTCGTCCCAATCGGGATGCTCGCCCGCGCCCGCTCGGTAGTAGGCGACCAGTTCGTCGACGGCGGCGTCATCAGGGTCGGCGGCGACGGAAGTGAGGTCGACCGTGCCCTCGATGACGGCATAGGCGAAGAAGTCGTCGCGGGTGACGTGGATCGCGGCCCATGGATCGCGTACCAGATTGTGGTACTTGGCCCGGTCGGCGGTGATGGAGATCCGAATGATCCCATCATCACCAACCACATGCAGCACATTGGACAGCTGTGGACGGCCATTCCGCCGAATCGTGGTCAGCACCGACCGCTTGGTACTCCGCGCAAAATCGACAGCCGAGGAAATCTCCATACCCAGACCAACCCACGCGCACCCTTCGACCTTCCCGCCCGCGCACCTGGTCAGACGATGACCATGCGGTGGTTGCCGTATCGGCCGACACCACCAGCGCATGGTGATCAACTGGCCGGGTCAGTCGCGGTGGTAGGCGGCTCGAGCCTGATGGACTCTGGGCAGGTTGGTTTCGACGATGCGGATGAGGTCTTCGAGACGTTCGGCGACCTGGGCGCCGAGGTCGGTGAGGGTGTATTCGACGCGGGGCGGAATGGTTTCCTGGACCTCTCGGTGCACCATGCCGTCGCGTTCGAGGGCCTGGAGGGTTTGCGAGAGCATGCGCTCACTGACGCCGTCGACGCGCCGGCGCAGGGCGCTGAACCGGTACGGCCCTTCGCGCAGCGCGACCAGGGCCAGGGTGCCCCAGCGGCTGACCACATTCTGAAGCACCGATCGTGACGGGCAGTTTCGGGCGAATACGTCGGCTTCCAGCGTCGGATCGTCGGTATCCACCAACGGCGTGCGCTGAGTGGGCATGGATCGATGGTACCCAACTTGACCAAAGTGGCTACGGAATGCATAGTGCTTACTAATAGTTAGTACTTCATGAAACGCATACTCTCTCTGGAGGAAGTCATGACCGTCGCCGTAACCGGAGCTGGTGGGCAGCTGGGCCGTCTCGTCGTCGAGGCGCTGTTGCGCGAAGGTGCCACGCCGGTCGTCGCGATCGTGCGCGATCCGCGGAAGGTCGCCGACCTGGCCGAGCGGGGTGTCGAGGTTCGCCAGGCCTCCTATGACGACCCGGAAGCGCTCGACCGCGCCCTGGCCGGTGTCGACCGTGTGCTGCTGATCTCCGGTACCGAATTCGGCACGCGAGTCGCCCAGCACACCAACGTCATTCGGGCCGCCGAGCGCGCGGGCGTGAAACTGCTCGCCTACACCAGCATTCCGCGCGCCACCGAGAACCCGCTCATCCTCGCGCAGGAGCACCAGGGCACCGAGGAGGTGCTCGCGGAATCGACTGTCCCGCACACTCTCCTGCGCAACAGCTGGTACTGGGAGAACTACGTCGGTGCGCTCGGGCAAACGCTCGCGTCCGGTGTGCTGCACGGTGCGGCGGAGACGGGGCGCGTCGCCGGTGCCGCGCGCGCCGACTACGCCGAGGCTGCCGCCAAGGTGCTGACCACCGATGGTCACGCGGGTCGGATCTACGAGCTCGGCGGCGATGAGCGGCTCACCTATGCCGAACTCGCCCAGGTGATTTCGCAGGTATCCGGCAAGCCGGTGCGCTATGAGAACCTGTCCGAGCAGGATTACCGCGCGGCGCTCGAGCAGGCCGGTCTGCCCGGCGCCTACGCCGCGGTGCTCGCCGACGTGGACGCCGGTATCAATGCCGGCATCCTCGACGTGGACTCCGGCGACCTCCAGAAACTGCTCGGTCGTCCGTCCACTCCCGCCGCCGACGTCATCCGCGCCGCTCTGGCCTGACGCATTCGACGGGGCTTGCCCGACGCAGGTGATGCGGTGGGCAAGCCCCTTGTGCGTCAACGGAATTGGTTGGCGTCTATCGAGGTCACAGGTGCTGTTGTGAATGCCTGTCGAACCTCGATGCCGAGCGCTATCGGCTCGCCGTACGCGTCGGCGCGGTCGCGGGGCAGACGCACGACTGCGCCCTACCATGCCTACGAGGTGCGCGTCCTGGATAGCCCGGCGCACCGCATCGAAACCGCTGAGCCGGTCATACGCGGTCGCGCTGGATCCGCAGCGCGGTGATGGTCGCGGCCAGCCCCTCGTACTGATTGATGAGCAGCACGATTTCGATCAGGCTGCGCTCGTCGTAGTGCTCGGCAAGCGCGGTCCAGGTGGCGTCATCGATATCGCGGGTTTCGACCAATTTGTCGACGGCGGTGAGCAGTGCGCGATGCCTACCCGACCACTCATCGGCAGACGGGCCGGTATGAATCCGGTCCAGGATCTCCGGTGTGACGCCCGCCCGCCTGCCGAGGCGAATGTGATGGTCCATTTCATAGGCGCAGTCGCGCAGTTCGGCGACGCGCAGGATAACCAGTTCGGATTCATGTCTGGGCAGTCGGCCGCCCGGCATCAGCCGCCCGGAGAAGTGCAGCCACCCGCGGAACAGTCCCTTGGTGCGGCCGAGTGTGCTGAACAGATGTGCGTCGTCGGTCCCCGCCGCGCGCGAAAGTATATGCCAGACAACCCAATTGATCGGGCCCAGCTCCCGGATTCGGCCGGGTGAAATGCGTGGTTGCAGCGCCGAAACCATGCCTGTGCCTCCTTGTCCGCCGCCGGTGGCGGAATCCGTCCTGCAGGATCGAATCCGAGCGTACTAGCGGGTAGATCCGCGATGGGTGCGCCGGCGACACCGAATCGGGTCGCGCGCGGCGCCGAGACCTCGGCTTATCCGCCGAGTCCCGGTCGGGTTCGGGGTGCGGCTAGAGGATCGCGGCGATCCGAATAGATCCGACAGGCCGGTTTTATCCAGCCGGATTGTGCTGGCCTTCTCGGCTTTCCGGTGGTCTTCGCGGCGACGGCGGGTCATGATCGTTACCGGCGCGGTGGATGGTGGGGCGCCGGGTCGAACCGGATGAGGCAGGGAATACGCGATGCTCGTGAAGATCAAGACCGGAGCGAATATCTCCGGGGCCGAACAGGAGTTCGTCGAATGCCTGCGGTCGTATCCGACGACCGGCGTCGCATTGGTCGGCCTGGAGGTCGGGGAAAACGGGGCTCGCCGGGTGGATGCGGTCATCCTGACCCCACGCGGTATCGCCGTCTTCGATATCAAGGGCTTCCGCCGCCGTCAGAGCGGGATTCTCAGCATCCCGGGCGGGGGTCCGTGGACAATCAGCGCGGAGCCCGCCGACCTGGATGAGGACATCTCCGGCAACCCGGTCGATCAGCTGGAACACTGCGTGCACGCGGTGAAGACCCGGCTGGAGCGGGCACTGATCGATCCGGGCCACATTTGCGGTGCCATCGTACTGCTGCCGTTCCGCGGGGTCGCGGTGCGTCCGGCGCGGACCAATCTGCGTCCCGGCATGGATGTCGTCATCGCGAATGCCCGCGACGCGACCGAACTCCGTATCTACCTCGAGGGCTTTTCCGCCGGACCGCGCAACTGGACCGCGGATAGGGTCGGCGCCGCCTGCGAAGCGCTCGCCGCCGACAAGCCTTCCCGCGCCGAATTGCTCGCCGACGGCTTCGACGAGGTGCAGCCCAAAGCGCCGTCGCTGTCGGCGCGTGAGATGCGTCGGAACGCCATCCCCGCACCGCTGCCGCCGAGCACGCGGCAGACGACGGCGGGGTGGGCGGTCTTCGCGGCGGCCCTGATCGGCATGGTCGTAGTCCTCATCGTGATCGCGAGTTCGCTCGCCCACAACTCGGCCCATCCGGCCCGTGAACTGGATATCCCGACGACGAGCGTGACGCCCTCGCCGCCGCCGTACCACCCGATCGAGTGCTGGCCGCTGCAGAAAAACTGCTGATCCGGTCGGATCAGAACGCGGCTTCGTCCAGCTCCATGATGTCAGTATCGATCGCGGCGAGAATGTTGTTCACCGCGGTCAATTCCGGCAGCGCGTTCTTCGCGAAGAAGCTCGCGACGGCGACCTTTCCGGAATAGAACGCCCGATCCTGCTCCGGTGCTTCGGCGGCCAGTGCGGCGGCCGCGATCTCGGCCTGGACCAGCAGTCGCCAGCCGATGAGCAGATCGCCGACCGCGAGCAGGAAGCGCACCGAACCGAGCCCGATCTTGTACAGCTCCTTCGGATCCTGTTGGGACGCCAAGAGATATCCGGTCAGCGTGGCGGTCATCGCCTGCACATCGGCGACCGCGGTGGCCAGTAGCGCCCGTTCGGTTTCGAAGCGACCCGTCTTCGCCTCTAGGAAGGCGGTGATCTGCCCGCTGACATGGGCGAGCGCAACACCCTTATCCCGGATGATCTTGCGGAAGAAGAAGTCCTGTGCCTGGATCGCGGTGGTGCCCTCGTAGAGCGAGTCGACCTTCGCATCGCGGATGTACTGCTCGATCGGGTAATCCTGCAGATAGCCCGAACCACCCAGTGTCTGCAGCGATTCGGTCAGATACTGGTAGGCCCGCTCGGAACCGACACCCTTGACGATCGGCAGCAGCAGATCGTCCACCCGATGGGCCAACTCGGCATCGGCGCCCGAAACCAGCTGTGCCACATCGGCATTCTGATGGGCGGCGGTGTAAAGGTAGACCGCGCGCAGACCTTCGGCGTAGGCCTTCTGCATCGCCAGCGAGCGCCGTACATCCGGGTGGTGGGTGGTGGTGACGCGCGGGGCCGCCTTATCCGCCATCTGCGTGAGGTCCGCACCCTGCACGCGCTGCTTGGCGTAGTCGAGCGCGTTGAGGTAACCGGCGGACAGCGTGCCGGTGGACTTGATGCCGACCACCATGCGAGCGTTCTCGATCACCTGGAACATCTGTGCGATGCCGTCGTGCACCTCGCCGACCAGCCAGCCCTTGGCGGGCACATCGGTCGCGCCGAAGGTCAGCTCACAGGTGGGCGAGGATTTCAGGCCCATTTTGTGCTCGACGCCGGTCACATAGACGCCATTGCGGTCGCCCAGTTCGAGCGTCTCGTGATCGAACAGGAATTTCGGCACATAGAACAGCGAGAGCCCCTTGGTGCCGGGACCGGCCCCCTCCGGGCGAGCCAGCACCAAGTGGAAGACGTTCTCGGCGGTCTCGCCGACATCACCACCGGAGATGAAGCGCTTGACGCCCTCGATATGCCAGGAGCCGTCCTCCTGCTCGAGCGCCTTGGTACGGCCCGCGCCGACATCGGAACCGGCGTCGGGCTCGGTCAGCACCATGGTGCTGGCCCAGCCGCGGTCGTAACCCTTTGTGGCCCACTGCTTCTGCTGTTCGGTGCCGACATTGAACAGCACCGAGGACAACACCGGGCCCATATTGAAGAAGCTCGCCGCCGGGTTGGCGCAGGTGATCATCTCGTTGATCGACCAGACCACCGGGGCGGGCGCGGGGGTGCCGCCCATCCCCTCCGGCATACCGAGCCGGCTCCAGTCGGCCTCGTACACGGCCCGGATGGTCTTGCGTAGCGTCTCGGGTACCGAAATCGAGAAGGTCGTCGGATCGTAGACCACTGGGTCGCGGTCGGCCGCGGCGAAGGATTCCGCGACCGGTCCCTCGGCCAACCGCTTCACTTCGGACAGAATCTCGCGCACGGTTTCCGAATCGAGATCGCCATAGGCACCCGTATCCAGGAGCTTGTCCAGTCCCAAAACCTCGAACAGGTTGAACTCGATATCCCTGACGTTCGCCTTGTAGTGACCCACCGGTCCTCCTCGACTCCCCCTCCGCGACCGGGCAGCCACGGAATCGGCGTTCTGACGTTGTACAAAAAGAGCCTGCCGTACCTCTGTGTTGCTACGCAACCGTAGCCAGCTCGGGGACCTCGCAGTGGCTTCCGAGCGAATACCACGAGCGTGCACACGACGGAAACGTGCACAACGGACTCCTCACCGCGCGATATTCCGGCGCGCCAACTTCTGTTTTGAGGTTCGCATCACGAATACAGCCATGAGACCGCAGCCGGCTGGTAGGTAAGCACAGCCGAATGCCCAAGGCCGACATCGGTATCGCCGAGGTCGGCCTTTGCGCGTCACTTGAGTACGTACGGCGATACCGAACTTCGATGTTCGCTGATATCGAGGACCTTGCCCAACGGCGGGAACGCGCGCTGTGGGCAATTGGCGCGTTCACAGACCCGGCAGCCCGCACCGATCGGCGTGGCCTTCGCCACGTCGAGATCGATACCGTCGGCGTAGATGACGCGGCCCGCATGCCGCAACTCGCATCCGAGCCCGATCGCGAAGGTCTTGCTGGCCTGGCCATATCGGGTCGCGCGGCGTTCGACGGTGCGGGCGACCCACAGGTATTTGCGACCGTCGGGCATCTGGGCGATCTGCGTCATGATCTTGCCCGGATAGGCGAAGGTCTCATAGACATTCCACAGCGGGCAGGTGCCGCCGCTGGAAGAGAAGTGGAAACCGGTGGCGGACTGACGTTTCGACATATTTCCGGCGCGGTCCACGCGCACGAACGAGAACGGAACGCCTCGCAGTTTGGGCCGCTGCAAGGTCGAAAGTCGATGACAGATGGTCTCGTAACTCTGGGTGAAGAAGGCCGAGAGCCGCTCGATATCGTAGCGGAAATCCTCGGCGACCTCGTGAAAGTGCGTGTAGGGCAATACCGTCGCCGCGGCGAAATAGTTCGCCAAGCCGAGCATGGCCAGCTTACGGGTGTCCTCGGCGGCGAAATTGCCCTCTTCCACCAGCTTTTCGAGCAGATCACCGCATTCGAAATAAGCGAGTTCCGCGGCGAGTTTGAAGGTGCGCTGGCCACCGGAAAGATGCGGCGCGATCTCGAGCCGCTGGGTCTGCGGATCGTAGCGGTGCAATACGCCCTCGCCGAGATCGATGCGCTCGATAATGTGCACATCGTGAGCGCGCAGCAGGCGAGCGACCTCGTTGTTCACATCGCCGCCGTGGAATCGGATGCGGGCGGTGAGTTCCTCTGCGGCGGTATCCAATTCGTGGATGTAGTTCTGCCGCTGGTAGAAGAAGTCGCGCACCTCCTCGTGCGGTTTACTGATCGCGGCGCTGCCGGCGCCGTCGGCGAAGCGGTCCTCGGTGGCGGCGGCCAGCTGTGCGGAGGTATTGCGGTACCGGTTGTGCATATTGACCAGGGCACGCGCCATACTCGGATGCGCGGAGACCATATCCGCGATCTCCTGGGTGTCGGCCTCTATGCCGAGTTCCTGGTCCATCACGACCTCTTGGAGTTCGGCGATGAGCCGGGTGTCGTCCTGGGTCGAGAAAAAGGTCGCGTCGACACCGAATACTTCGCTGATGCGCAGCAATACCGGTACGGTGAGCGGGCGCACATCGTGTTCGATCTGGTTGAGGTAACTCGCCGAGATCTCCAGCTTCTGGGCGAGTGAGACCTGGCTCAGCCCTCGTTCGGTCCGCAGCTGACGAAGTCGCGCCCCGACGTAAGTCTTGGCCATGCGTCCACCCTATGGTCGGGTTCGCAAACCTGCCAATGGGTAATTAGCGGCGGATCTGAGCGATATGTCACAGGGCCGGGCTACCGTCGACTGATGCTGTTCTCGGATGTCGTGCAGGCCTCGCAGACCGTCCGTGCGACCCGCTCCCGGAAGACGAAAATCGCCACCCTGGCCGCGTTGTTATCCGCGGCCGCCCCGGACGAGCTGGCGCCAGTGGTCGCCTGGGTCTCCGGTGAACTGCGGCAGGGCCGCATCGGCACCGGCTGGCGCACGCTGACCGCACTCGAATACGAGCCCAGTGAACTTGCGACGCTGACGGTTTCGTCGGTCGACAACACGCTGAGCGAATTGGCCACCACGTCGGGCCCCGGCTCGACGAACCGACGCAAGGAATTGCTGCGGCGCTTATGGGCCGCCGCCGCCGCCGATCAGCAGGCATTCCTGTTGCGCCTGCTCGGTGGCGAGCTGCGTCAGGGCGCGCTCACCGCGATCGTCGCCGAGGCGGTTGCGGTGGCCGCGGACGTGCCGATCGCGTTGGTGCGGCGGGCGTACATGCTCTCCGGGCAGCTGCCGGTCACCGCTGTCGCGGCACTGACCGGCGGGGCCGAGGCGCTGAGCGAATTCCGGCTCGAGGTCGGCCGCCCGATCCAGCCCATGCTCGCCTCGCCCGGTGCGACGCTGGATGAGGCGCTGGCCGAATTCGGTGATGAGGTGAGCGTCGAACACAAACTGGACGGCGCGCGGATCCAGGTGCACCGCGACGGTTCGCGGGTCTGGGTGTTCACCAGGACGTTGCGCGATATCACCGCCGGGGTGCCGGAGCTGGTCGATCTCGTCGCCCGGCTCGACTGCACGAGTGTGGTGCTGGACGGAGAAACAGTGGCGCTCACCGATTCCGGACGACCGCGTCCGTTCCAGGAGACGATGAGCCGCTTCGCCGAGGTCGGCTCGACCAGGGAATTGCTGCTGCACCCGTACTTCTTCGACTGTCTGCATCTGAACGGTGTGGATCTGCTCGATGCCCCGCTGCACAAGCGCCGTGCGGCGCTGACCGAGGTAGCGGCAGCACATAGCATCCCGGCCCTGATCCGTCCCGATGCCGAGGCGGCCGCGGAATACTTCGATGGCGCGTTGGCGGCCGGCCACGAGGGCGTCATGGTCAAGTCGTTGACCGCGCCGTACGCGGCGGGCCGCCGCGGCCGGTCCTGGCAGAAGATCAAGCCGACGCATACTCTCGACCTGCTGGTGCTCGGTGCCGAATGGGGTTACGGCCGTCGCACCGGATATCTGTCGAATCTGCATCTCGGCGCGCGGGATCCGGTGACCGGCGAACCGGTAATGGTCGGCAAGACCTTCAAAGGCCTCACCGATGCGCTGCTGCAATGGCAGACCGCCGAATTTCCGCGGCACGAGCGCACCCGCGACGAATACGCCGTCTACCTGTGGCCGGAACTCGTCGTCGAGATCGCCCTCGACGGCGTCCAGGTCAGCCCGCGCTATCCGGGCGGTGTCGCGCTGCGCTTCGCCCGCGTCGTGCGCTACCGACCCGACAAATCCGCTGCCGATGCCGACACCATCGATACGGTCCGTGCACTCCTGCCGTAATCGAGTGGCCGAATAGATTAGGAGGTATGGACCCCATTCGCCGCCGCCGAACACCGCTACGACGACTGGTGCCGATCAGGTGTCTCGACTCCCAGACGATTCACAGCCGGATTGTCAGCATTCTCGAGGTGATCGGAGCAGGATGATCAGTGTCGGCGAACGAAGTGGCTCCTGGTGTAAGGGGCCTGCCATACGACTTCCCATTCGCTCGACTTCGGCGGTTCACTGCCCGGACCGTCATCCCGCCGACCGGCGGCGCCCACCCCTCGCTCGCGCCGCCGGTCCGCAATTTTCTCGTCGGGCGGCTGCGCGGCCATCGGTCGCAGCGGCAGCAGCCAGACGATCGCGGCGATCAGTGCGACGGTGGCGAGCAGGGCGTACGAATCGCCGAGTAGGAATTGCCATGGCGTCCAACGGAATTCCCGGCCCTCGGTCTGCGGTACCTGCCAGATCAACCCCTGCGGCAGCAGGGGCCGATCCCGATCCCACGCGCCGAACTGGTCGGCCCGCAGCGGCCAAGCGAAGACGAACAGATAGATGAGCCCGGGCACGGTGAGCCGGACCGCGAGCGGTCGGTGGCGCAGCACGTGGATCAGCCACAGCAGTGCCGGTGCGATCCACACCCAGTAGTGGGTCCAGGAAATCGGCGAGACCAGCAGCATCACCGTGGCCGCGAGCAGTGCGCCCAGCAATTCGTCACCGCGCAGGTAGGCGATCCGGGCCGCCGCCATGCCGGCCGATCCGAACAGTCCGGCGCAGACCAGCGCGGATGTGCTGTCGTTCCAGGTCGACCATTCCAGGCGGCCGAACATGCCGTTGATGGACTGATTCTGCACATAGGCGAAGCCGATGCGGTTCTGCGAGCTCATGGTCGTGGTCCAGAACTGCAGCGCCTGGGTCGGCCGGTACCAGAAGCCGATCGCGACCGTGGCACCGAAGGTCGCGGCGGCCGTCGTGGCGGCCCGGAACTGGCGGGTGATGAGCAGGTAGACGATGAAGACCGCGGGAGTCAGCTTCAGTCCGGTCGCGATGCCGATGAGGACGCCCCGGTATCGGCTGGCCTCGGGCATGGCGAGATCTGCCAGCACCAAGGCCATCAGGATCGCGCTGAGCTGCCCGAAACGGAATGTCTGCTGGACCGGCTCCAACCAGATCGCGGCGCCGGTGACGGCGATGCTCAATGCCAGCAGACTCGCGCCGCGGCGCCGGTGCTGGAGTTTGGCGGCGCTCCAAACGCTCACGAACAGCGACACCATGGTGAGTACCGTGACGCCGGTCCCGATGTAGTTGATCGGAAATCTCGCCAGTTCGGCACAGATCCACGCGGCGAAGACCGGATAGAGGAAAGGCAGGCCAAGCGGTCCGCGGCCGTCGTACAGCAATGCGGGATTGGTCGCCGCGGTCGTACCGCCCCACATATAGACCTGGAGATCGATCTGATGCCAGTACATCTGCCAGTTGGGCCGCAGGAATAGCAGCCAGGCGCCGATGGACAGGGAGGTGAATACGATGGCGGCACTGAGCGTGAATTTGTGCGAGACCTTGGGCGGCGTCCCCACACCGACAGCGCGCTGTTCTCCTGATTGCAGGACGACAGCCATGGAGTTGTTTTTCCTTCATCAGGTGATACAGCTCGAACGGGCAGCAAATCCTTAGCTAAACTAACAGCAATTCAGCCTATCATCGCTGGCCGCCACTGGCTGCCCACACTTCCCAGGGCTGGTGAGAACTACCCGGCGAGCACCCGCAGCAGATGTTCGACCTCGAACCGGATCGCGTCCCGGGCGGGGTGCAGGTACCTGCGTGGATCGGCAATGGTGGGGCCGTCCGCGAGGACTACCCGGATCGCTTCGGTGGCAAGGACATTCAGCCGGGTGGCGATATTGATTTTGGTCATGCCGTGCGCGACGGCGGCGCGCAGACCCGCGTCGGACACGCCGGAGGAGCCGTGCAGCACAAGGGGCACCGGAACCTTCGCGGCCAGCCGGGCAATCAGGTCGTTATCGAGTTCGGCGGTACGCGTTCGCATCGCATGCGAGGAGCCGACCGCAACGGCAAGCGCGTCCACGCCGGTCACGGCGACGAATTCGACCGCCTCGTCCGGATCGGTGCGCACACCGGGGGAGTGGGCACCGTCCTTACCGCCCACCTCGCCGAGTTCGGCCTCGACGAAAACATCGCGTTCATGGCACCAGCGGACGATATCGGCGGTGGCGCGGACATTTTCGGCGTATCCGAGGGTGGAGCCGTCGTACATGACCGAGCGGATACCGAGGTCGACGGCGGTGTGGATGAGTTCGAACGAAGTGGCGTGGTCCAGGTGAACGGCGATATCGGCGCCGCTGTCGGCGGCAATACGCAAGCAGGCCAGCGTGATCGGGGCCAGGCTGCCGTGGTAGTGCACCGTATTCTCCGAAAGTTGAAGCAGCACAGGGCATTCAGCGGCCTCGGCGGCCGCGGCGATGGCCTCGGCATGTTCGATGGTGATCACATTGAAGGCGCCGAGACCGCCCGGGCGGGCGGTCTCGATCAGGTCCGCGACCGGGCGCGAGGTCATGGGGCGCTCTCCTGCGGGGTGGCCAGTCGTTCGACGATCACCGTCGGTGCGATCTGGGTGCGCAGGCGGCGGTCGATTTCGCCGGCGACCGGAATGACAACGGCGGCCGCGGCCGTGGCGACCGCGTCGACCAGCACGGCGGGCCAGTCCGGGGTGCCGCTCGCATCCGACAGTGCCGCGATCACCGCAGCGGTCGCGGAATCGCCCGCGCCGGTGGGATTTCCGGCGAGCGGTTCGGGCAGGGCCGCCGACCACGCGCCCTCGGCGGTGACCACGACCATGCCCGCGGCGCCGCGGGTCGCGATGACGGCGCGCACCCCGCGTTCGATCAGCGGCCGTGCGGCCGTGGCGACCTCGATGGGCGTCTCCGGGGCCCGTCCGGTGAGACGTGCCAGCTCTTCGGTATTCGGTATCAAGACGATGCCGGGGACCTGGGCGGCCAGCCGCAGTGACTCGCCGTCGACATCGCAGATGGTCGGGACACCGGCGGCAATGGCGGTACGCGCGATTTCGGCCGGCAGGCCGTGGGGGATGCCGCCCGGCAGTGATCCGGAAATGACCAGTCCGTTGATATCGGGCAGCATGCCGGATACGCGGACCGAGAGCTGTTCGGCGGCATGTGGATTCGAGACCCGCGCGCCCGGCTCCCACAGCGCGGTCGCGGTACCGTCGCCGGATTCGCTGATCACCACCGTACGCCGAACCCAGGGCAGTGCGTGCACGAAGTCCACCGGCATCTCCAGCTCGGCGGCGGCCGCGAAGGCGTGGTCGGAGAAACCCGTTGCCCTGGCATACTTTCCGAGCTGATTGAGCACCCGCGTCACATTGACACCCTTGCCGCCGATGCGCTGCTCGACCGAACGGACCCGATGGGCGTTGCCGCGCTCGAAATGCTCTACCCGGTAGGTCATATCGTAGGCGGGATTCATTGTCACGGTGAGGATCACGTCAACAACTGTCCACGTCTGAGCACCCGGCGCAACTGTAGATTGTCATCGACTATCAGCAGATCGGCGAACTGGCCGGCCCTGAGGTCGCCCACATCGGACAGCCCGGCGGCCGCGGCCGGTACCGACGTGGCGGCGATCACAGCTTCGCGCAATGGCACACCGCAGGCGCGGACCGCCCAGGCCAGGCAGCACAGCAGGTGAGCGGTGCCGCCCGCGATGGACCCCTTGGCTGTCCGGGCCACGCCATCGGTGACGCGGACGACTTGCGGACCGAGCTGGTATTCGCCATCGGACATGCCCGCGGCCTGCATCGCATCGGTGATCAACGCGACCTGTCCGGGTGCGGCCGCGAAAACCAATGCGCCGAAACCGGAGTCGAGGTGTACCCCGTCGCCGATCAGCTCGACTACAACCTGGCGCTGCGCCGCGGCGACGAGTGCGGCTGCCACCGGACCGGATGTGCGGTGATGCAGTGGCGGCATACCGTTCGCCAAGTGCGTGACCAGAGCGCCGACCCCATTGGGGCGTAGGGCCTGTCGGAACCGGGCGAAGTCGGTATCGCTGTGGCCGAGCGATATCACCACACCGCTGTCGGAAAGGCGTTGGGCGACCGTGTCGAATCCCGGCAGCTCCGGGGCGAGTGTCATCACCCGCAGATGTCCGTCGGCGGCGGTGAGCAGTTGTTCGGTCAGTTCTGGATCGGGATCGCGCAGAAATCGGGGATCCTGTGCGCCACAGCGGGCAGCGGCCAGAAACGGTCCCTCGGCATGGATTCCGCCGATGGTGCCCTCGGCCGCCAAGGTTCGCAGTGCGGCGATCTGCGCGACCATATCGGTCGCGGCACCGGTGACAACGCTGGCCAGCACGGTGGTGGAGCCGTGCCTGTGATGGAATTCGGCGGCCGCGCGCGCCTCGGCATTGTCGACCGTATCGAATCGGTGGCCCCATCCGCCGTGGTTGTGAATATCGACGAGGCCGGGCAGTACGATGCCGGACAATGGCGGCACGGTCGAATCCGGATGTGCGGCAACCCAGTCCGCGAGCGATTGCACCCGGTGGATGCGGCCCGCGCGGATGGACACGACACCGTCGTCGAAGGTGGATGTCGCCGATACGATCCGTCCGCGAATCTCGGAACTCACGCGAACACCCCGACGCGCGTCATATGAGGGCTCCCTGTCTGGCGTACAGCGCCGCGCCCATGAGCCCCGCGCGAGCACCGAATTCGCCGAGCACCACCCGCGGTGCGGGCACCACGCGCAGGCGTTCGGCAATGGTGTGGCGCAAGGGCTCGGCGAGCGCGCGCCCGGCTCCGGCCAGGCCGCCGCCGAGAATGATCAGTTCCGGACAGGCCGCGTGGATCAGGCCGAGCAGTCCGTCGGCGAGTGCGCTGATAGCGTCGTCGACAACGGCTCTGGCGTGCGAATCCCGATCGATGATTGCGAAAACATCAGCCGCGCTTGCTGTTTCGTGTCCGGTCCGCTTCGCGTAGGCACGGGCGATGGACGCACCCGATGCCACCGTCTCCACACAGCCGATATTGCCGCAGGGACAACGTAATCCGTCCGCGTGCCGGACCGCGATGTGCCCGTATTCGCCGGTCTGTCCAAAGGCGCTGCGTATCAAACGACCGCCGACGGAAAGGGTGCCGCTGATGCCGGTGCCCAGAATGACCACGCATACGTCGTCGTGGCCGCGCCCGGCGCCGAAACGCCATTCGGCCCAGCCCGCCACCGCGACATCGTGCTCGATCAGCACCGGCATATCCCAGCGACGGGTGAACCGATCGCCGATATGCACATCGCGCCAACCGACATTGCTGCTGAATACCGCGATCGAACGGCCCGGATCGACAATGCCCGGCAGCAGCACCGCCGCGCGTGCGACACGATCGCGCTGGTCTTCGGTCAACTCGGCGAGCAGCTGATCGCCGAGCGCCCCCATGGTTTCGAAGGCCACCTCGCCGCGCGGTGTGGCCACCACATCCGCGGCGAGCACCGTGCCCGCGGCATCGGTGACCTCGCCTTTTATCGTGGTGCCGCCGACATCGAGGCCGAGTACCAGCAGATCGTCGGTCAACGCCGTGACCGGCAGCTGCTGTTGCGCGACCCGTCCCGCCGTCGCCGCGGCGTCCGGCGCCGCCGAGCTGTGTTTACCCACCCCGTCGGCTCCGCGTCCTTGCCATCCCCCTGCCGCATGCGTGCGGCCCGCGAGATCGTCGCGGCGCACGCCGGTCCGGGGCTGTTCGGTTCCCATATCCCGCAGAGTAGTTCCTGGTAGCGGAGGCTCACCGATCCAAGACGACGGAACGGTTCAAGTTGCGTGGATGGTCCGGGTCGAGTCCTTGGTCGGCGGCGCGCAGCACACAGAGCTGGTGTACGCGGACCAGATCGGCCATCGGGTCGATATCGCGGTGTTCGAGGTGGGCGCCGGTGACGGCCACATCCGCCGCGAAATCGGGGATCAGGGCTCCGAAGGCCCAGACGGCGCGGCCCGGGGTGGAGATGCTGATCGGGCCGTGTCGGTATTCGGTCTGCAGATACGACTCGGTCCAGGACTGACAGGATTCGCGCAGCTTGAGCCCCGCCTCCTCGGCGATCGCGGCCGCGAACCCCATCCCGACGAAGCTGATCTGCTCGGCACCGCGCACCGCGGCCAGTGTCGTCGCCGGATCTTCGGCGAGTACCGTCCTGGCCTGCTCGACGGCTGGACGCAGATCCTGGCCCAGGTGCCAGCGCAGGATCGCCAGCGCGGTGGTGGCGAAACGGGTCTGCACCACCGACTGCTCGTCGACCTCGTCGATCAGGATCGGATCGCCGAGGTCGAGTACCGGGGTGCCCGGACTGCTGCAGATGACGGTGCGCGGGATGTGTGTGGGGATCGCCCGCATGGCATCGACCACCTCCGTGGTAGTGCCGGAGCGGCAGATGACCAGGTAGCGGTCGTATTCGCGAGCGCTGCGAACCTCGCCGGCGGGCCACGCGTCGGTAATGCCCTGGCCCGCACCCTCGCGTAGCGACGCGATGGCACGGGACATGAACAGCGAAGTGCCGCAACCGATGACGGCGACGCGCTCGCCTGGCTGGGGCAGTACGGCCCGGTGTTCGGCGGCGGTGGTCTCGGCGCGAACCCAGTTGTCCGGCTGGGTGGCGACTTCGGCGGCCAGATGAGTCACGGGAGCGGGGATCGGCACACCAACAGAATCAACCCGAGTGATCGTTTATGTCAAATTTAAGATCAAATCGGTCATATGTGATCAATATTGGGTCTAGTCTGTTGGACAGTCGATTCGTTCGCTCCATCATCGGCGGTGCGGTAGCGCCCGGAGTGCGGATTGGGAAGGTTCTGCTCGTGAAAAGACCACTCCACGGCGTCCTAGCGGGGATCGCGCTGGCCACCGCGCTCGCGGTCGCGTCCTGTGATTTCGGCGCCAACGATTCGGCCGATTCCGCACAGACGATCAAATTCCTGGCTCCCACCTACAGCGATGGTGCCAAGGGCACCAAGGCACTCTGGGACCAGATCATCGACGACTTCCAGAAGCAGAACCCGGACTACAAGGTCAATCTGCAGATGGAGTCGTGGGCGTCGATCAACGATGTGTTGAAGACCAAACTGCAGTCCAAGTCCACCACCCCGGACCTGTTGAATATCGACGCCTACGCCAGTCTCGCCGGTGACGGCATGCTCTACCCGGTATCGGAGGTCGTCTCCCCGAATGTGCTCTCGGATGTGCAGCCCGGCTTCGCCGAGAACGCCTCGCTGAACGGTACGCAGTACGCGATGCCGCTGTTCGCCTCCACCCGCACCCTGTTCTACAACACCGATCTCTTCGCGAAGGCCGGGGTGAGCGCGCCCCCGAAGACCTGGGCCGAACTGACCGATGCCGCCAAGAAGATCCAGGCGCTCGGCGGTGGTGTCTCCGGCTATGGTCTGCCGCTCGGCAGTGAGGAATCGCAGGCCGAGACGTCGCTGTGGACCTTCGGCGCGGGCGGCAACTGGTCCGACGGCACCAAGATCACCGTGGACACCCCGCAGAACCTGGCGGGGGTCGAGGCCATGCGGGAGATCTTCGACGCCGGGGTCACCCAGCCGAATCCGGGTGCGACCAACCGCAAGGACGTCATCAACTCCTTCATCCAGGGCAAGATCGGGATGATCGAGGGACTGCCGCCCACTATCGCCCAGATCGCCGATAAGAATCCGGATCTGAAGTACGCCACCGCGCCCACGCCGACCAAGGACGGTGCGCCCGTCACCCTCGGCGTGGCCGATCATCTCATGGCATTCAAGAAGGACGGCAAGAAGGCCGATACGATCAAGAAGTTCCTCGACTTCTTCTATTCGGCGAATGTGTACTCGAACTTCGTCGAGAACGAGCACTTCATCCCGATCACGACCAGTGCCACCACGGTGCTCGCCGACGATCCGGTGACCAAGGCCTTCGCGGCGACCCTGCCCGTGGCCAAGTTCTACCCGAGCAATAACCCGAAATGGGCCACGGTACAGGGCGTCATGCGTCAGCAGATGGGCACCATCGCGCAGGGTGCGGACCCGGCGCAGGTATTGCAGCGGATACAGCAAGCAGCGAAATAGCGTGGAGCGCCCAGCGGTCCAGGCGACGGGCACGGAGGAGGTAGCGCAGCGTGACCACGCAGTGCCCCGGGAGGGCCGCACAGTGAACGGAGCAACCCGGGTACCAGCGGGAAAGAATGCGACACTGCGGGCGCTCCCTTGGATCGGGCCGACCCTAGTGCTGATCGCGGCCATCGTCGCGTTCCCGGTCGGCTATATGGTCTGGACCAGCACCCGGGACCTGAGCGCCTACGGCCAGGACCGCGGTCCCGCCGGATTGGCCAATTACCGAAACCTGTTCGATATCAGCGAATTGGGATCGGTACTGGCACATACCGTGGTATGGGTGGTCAGCGTCGTGCTGATCACCCTGGTGCTCTCGGCGGGGCTCGCGCAGTTCCTCAACAAGGATTTCCCGGGCCGCACCGCGGTGCGCATGGCGATTCTGGTGCCGTGGGCGGCCTCGGTCGTGATGACGACGACCATCTTCTATTACATGCTCGATCCCGATGTCGGCATCGCCAACAGGTTCCTGGTCGATATCGGGCTGCTGGATCGGGGCTACGGTTTCACCAAACAGCCGACGCCCGCTTTCCTGGTGGCGATCGGCGTCGCGGTCTTCGTCTCGATCCCGTTCACCACCTACACGATTCTGGCCGGGCTGCAATCGATTCCGGCCGAGATCGAAGAGGCGGGCCGGGTCGACGGCGCCGGTGCCTGGCAGCGCTATCGGTATCTCACACTGCCGCAACTGCGTCCAGCGATCGCGGTGGCCACGATCATCAACATCATCAATGTGTTCAATTCGCTGCCCATTCTGCAGGTGATCACCGGCGGTATCGCGGGCTTCGGTGCGGATACGACGACGACATTGACGTTCAAGCTGATTCGACAGAATCAACAGCTCGATACCGCCGCAGCCATGAGCGTGCTGAACTTCGCGCTGATCGTGGTCATCATCGCGATCTATGTGAAGGTCATCAAGCCGACCCAGCAGGTGGACGCATGACGACACAGGCCGATATCCACATCGAAGGTGTGGAAATCCCTCCGGACGCGATGGTTGCCGAGGCGCCGCCCGGGCGAGCTCGGCGGCGGCGTTGGGAACTCACCGCGGTGGGCACGGTGCTCGCCGTCGTCTTCCTGGCCCCGTTCGTGGTGATGGTGCTCGGTTCGCTGAAGAGCCGCGCCGAAATCCTGCGCATCCCGCCGACCTATCTGCCACAGACCTGGCATCCGGACAACTACACCACCATGTGGGACACCCCGGAGACGCCGCTGCCGTACAACCTGGTGAGCACGATAGTCATCTCGGTCTGCGCCACATTGCTGGTGCTCTGCGTGGCCATTCCGGCCGCGTATTACACGGCGCGGCACAAATTTCCGGGACGCGCGATATTCCTCGCGCTGGTGCTGGTCACCCAGATGTTGCAGCCGACGGTATTGGTGACCGGCCTGATCCGGCAGTTCTTCACCCTCGGCATCAACGACACCTGGCTGGCCATGATCCTGGTGAATGCCGCGTTCAACCTCTCGTTCGCGGTGTGGATCCTGCACAGCTTCTTCGCCGCCATTCCGGTGGAGATCGAGGAGGCCGCGCAGCTCGACGGTCTGAGTCGCTGGCAGATTCTGGTCCGGGTGAGTCTGCCGCTGGTCTGGCCGGGCATTGTCACGGCAACGATTTTCGTGGTGGTGGCCTGCTGGAACGAATTCGCGGCGAGCCTGGTGGTGCTGACCACCCCGGAGAATCAGCCGCTGTCGGTGGCGCTGACCAAATTCGTCGGGCAGTACGACACGGCGTGGCAGTATGTCTTCGCGATCTCCACGGTGGGCATCGTTCCGGTGGTCATCCTGTTCGCGTTCATCGAGAAGCGCTTGGTCGCGGGGCTTACGGCGGGCAGCGTCAAGTAACCGTCGGACGGCGGATGATCTTGTGCCCCCGCCGTTTTCGACGATGAATGCGCAGGCCGTCGGATGTTCGTGCGCCGGGTAGGCGCTTGGCGGCCGGTAGCATCGAATCCGTGGCACGGCAGGATGACGAACCCAAGGAGGGCCGCAATTACGGCGGGCTGTCCAAGCAGCAGCGGGTAGCTCAGCGGCAGGCGCGACTTATCGATGCCGCGCTGGAATTATTCGGCACCCAGGGCTATGCGGCCACCTCGATCGAACGGCTGTGTGCCGTCGCGAATGTTTCCACCCGCAGTTTCTACGAGGATATGGGCAGTCGCGAGGCCTTGTTGATCGCGCTGGTCAATCGCATCACCTCGCATGCGGTCGAACGAGCGCTGGAAAGTATGTCGAAGACTGCGGGCCAACCGCTTTCGACACGGGTCATCGACAGTTTTCGGGCCTATCTCGAGGTGACCTGCGCCGATCATCGGTCGGCGCGGGTGTGTTACGTCGAAGTGGTCGGGGTCAGTTCGGCCGTGGAAGATTGGCGCAGGCAGCAGCGCCGTCTGCTCTCATCGCTGTTGATCAGCGAGGCGGAGCGAGCCGTCGAGCGCGGCCAGACCAAGGCACGCCGGTTCGATCTGTTCGCGCTCGCGGTGCTCGGCGCGGTGAATTCACTGGCCCAGGAGTTGGTGCGGACCACCCATCCCGATACCGAGGTGTCGCTCGATGAAATATGCGAGGAGATAGCGTATTTCGTGAATTCGGGACTCGCGTTGAACTGACGGCGGTCTCAGGCTGATCCGCTCCGCCGACCTTCAAGCGGCACACCGAGCCCGATTGCGGATAGCCGTGACAGCTGGCAGGACCCGAGTCGCGGTGTTGCGCAGTGCGATTCCGGCCTTTGTCGCCGGGATGAGCATCGACGCAGCGGTAGCCACCCCATTGAGTTTGGGATCGACCAGCACTCGGTGCCGGGTCTCGTAGCGCTGGAACGCCGCCTCGTGGTCCTCGGGTGTGGCCGCATCTGCACGCCGAGATCCAGGCCGATCCGCGATTGCACGAGGTGCGGGGGCGCATTGTCGAGTCGGTCTCGCGGATGACCAGGCAGGCGCAGGCCGACGGTGCTATGCGTGCGGATATCGAGCCCGGCGAGGTGGCCGGGCTCATGACCTTGCAGATCTACACCCGCGCCGGTGAGTCGTATCCGGAGGCGGTTCGCCGGGTGGTCGATCTGGTGCTCGATGGGTTGCGGGCGCGGTGAAAAAGGTGTCCGGCTTCGCAATACGGCGGCCGAATCTCTACCGTCGGCACGTGCCTGTGGTCAGATTGTTCACGTGCATGGAAAAACGGCAGGTCGTACGCGTGGGCGGGAAGATATGAAATGACCGGACCGACGGACCGGCCGCAGCGATGGAACCGACTGCTGGAACTGCTCGCCGAAACCGGTCGGCTCTCGGTAGAAGAAGCCGCCGAGCGCCTCGAGGTTTCCCCGGCGACGGTGCGCCGCGACTTCACCGCACTCGCCGAACAGCAGTTGGCGACCAGGACGCACGGCGGTGTGGTCGCGACCTCGGTCGCCTACAATCTGCCCGCGCGTTACCGGCAGGGTACCGACGAGGCGAAGCAGCGGATCGCGGAACATGCTGCGGGACTTATCGAACCGAATGCGGTAGTCGGAATGAACGGCGGGACAACGACGACCGCCGTGGCGCGAGCATTGGCCGGACGGACAGATTTGGCGAATGCCACTGGCGACCAACTGACCATCGTCACCAATGCGCTCAATATCGCGGGCGAGATGGTGCTGCGCCCGCATATGCGCACGATTGTGCTGGGCGGGGTGGCACGGCGGGAATCCTACGAGCTGCACGGGCCGTTGGCCGAGCGCGCGTTGGCCGAATTGCGTTTGGATGCACTGATTCTCGGCGTGAATGCGATCTCCGCCGAGGGCGGAGCGCAGTGTCGGCACATCGACGAAGCGGGGGTGACCACCGAGATGGTGCGGCGGTCCGGGCGTGTGATAGCTGTCGCTACGGCGGACAAGTTGGAGCGTTCGGCATTGGCTCGGATCTGCGGGATCGAACAGGTCGATGTGCTGGTGACGGATTCGGATGCGGATCCGGCCGCGGTGGCGATGATTCGGGCTGCGGGGGTTCGGGTGGACGTGGTGTGAGTCGGGGGTTGGTAACGATTGCGCAATCTGGGGTGGCGATTCGCAATATCGGTGCAACGACCTGCTCCTAGTGTTTTGGTCATGACGGCGAGCGGTACCGTGGGGCCCATCGGGGGGACGGGCATCCACATCAGCGGTTTGACGAAGACATTCCGGGTCGGCCGGAAGACGGTACAGGCGCTCGACGATGTCGAGTTGCATACCGAACAGGGCGCGTTCCTGTCCCTGCTCGGACCATCCGGTTGCGGCAAATCGACGGTGCTGCGGATCTTGGCCGGACTGGAGACACCGACCGCGGGCAAGACGCTCATCGACGGTGAGACCCCCGCCCAACTGCGCAGCCGCCATGAACTCGGCATCGCTTTCCAGGATTCGGCGCTGCTGCCGTGGCGTTCGGTGGAGTCCAATATCAAACTGCCCTTACAGGTCGCGGGCATCGCGCCGGATCCGGGGCTGATCGCGGATCTGGTGCGGCTGGTCGGCCTCGAGGGTTTCGAGAAGGCCAAACCGCAGCAGCTGTCCGGCGGTATGCGCCAACGTGTTTCGATCGCGCGCGCACTGGTAGTGAAGCCGACCGTGCTGCTGCTGGACGAGCCGTTCGGCGCTCTCGACGATATGACCAGGCAGCGGCTGAATCTGGAACTGCTGCGGATCTGGACCGAGAAGCCGGCGACCACCCTGATGGTCACCCATGGCATCGCCGAGGCGGTATTCCTGTCCGATGTCGTCGCGGTGATGAGTCCGCGGCCGGGCCGGGTGCTGGAACTGGTGAAGATCGATCTGCCGCGCCCGCGCACGCCCGAGATGATGCGCACGCCGGAATTCCACAAGCTGCACGACTACCTCTCCGAGCTGTTGTTCGGGAAGTCGGGCAAGGGTGGCGTCGCATGAGGGATCACCATGGGACCGGATCGGTGTTGTGCAGCCGACACCGTCGAGGGGGCGCCGCATGAAACGGATCGGCGGACTGGGCGGCGTCCTCGGGCTGATCGCGGTGTGGTGGCTGCTGGCCGCGCTGGAGGTCGCGAGCGGCACGATTCCGAGTCCGTGGACCGTCCTGCACACCATGTACACCGACGGCTGGGATCTGTACGGCCCCAACTTCCGGATCACCGCGCTCGGCGCGCTGAAAGGCTTCATCTGGGGCAATGTGCTGGCCATCGGCCTGGCGATGCTGATCGTGCTCATCCCGTGGGTCGAACCGCTGGCCACCCAGCTCGCCATCCTCAGTTACTGCGTCCCGCTGCTCGCGCTGGGGCCGATCATCCTGGTCGTTTTCGGCGGCCGCACCCCGACGGTCTTCCTCGCGGCGATGTACTGCTTCTTCACCACCATGGTCGGCACGGTCACCGGACTGCGCTCGGCCGACGCCACCAGCCTCGACCTGATCCGCGCCTACGGCGGCGGTCGCTGGCAGCAGCTCTACCGCGTGCAGGTGATCGCGGCGCTGCCGAATCTGTTCGCGGCGTTGAAGATAGCCGCGCCGTCGGCCGTGCTCGGTGCGATCATCGGCGAATACCTCGGCGGGGTGGACAGCGGGATCGGTGTTGCGCTGACTGCCGCGCAGACCGCGTACAACGTGCCGCGCACGTGGGGGATGGCGCTGGCGGCAGCCGCGCTCGCTGGGCTCGGCTACGCGATTGTCGCGCTGATCGCCCGACTGGTCACCCCATGGACCGCGCAGGAGGCCAGATGACCCGCACACCAACGCCGCGTTGCTGCCTCCCACTGCTCGCCGAGCGAAGTGATGTGGCGGTCGAATGCGGCGTGGGCGACCACCATTCGAATACGCTCGCCAGAATTCCTGCGCATCCGGTGAGATCGCGCGTGCGGCTGTGCGGCGCGTTTGGAGGAATGCGATGACCGACGAACTCGGGCCGGTGGACAACGTGACTGCCCCGGCACCGCCCGCCGTGGCGAGCACACGGCCCCGGCGCGGTGCCGCCGCGGGGACCCTCGTTGTGTTGACCAGGATCGGCCGCTTCCTGTTCCCCCTGGTCACCGCACTCTTGCTGATGCTGGTGATCTGGTACGTCTTCTTGAAAGCCTTCCCGCAGGTCGGTCCGCGAGTAGGCAAAACACCCAGCGATATCTGGAGGTACCTGTTCAACTCCGCCGGCGCACACACCGCACGTCAGGCCATCTTCGACGACCTGCAGATCACCCTGCGCGACGCCGCGATCGGCTTCGGCGTCGGGATGCTGGCCGCACTCGTCGTCGCGGCGCTGTTCGTCTCGTTCTCGGTGGTCGAGCAGACGTTCATGCCGGTCGCGATGCTCTTGCGCTCGGTGCCGCTGGTGGCGCTGACTCCCATCATCGTGCTGGTATTCGGGCGCGGACTGGCCGGTGTGACCGTGCTCGCGGCAATCGTGGTGTTCTTCCCGGCGCTGGTCATGATCATGGCCGGTTTGCGCGATGCGCCGCGGCAGGCCCTGGACCTGGTGGCCGCCTACGGTGGTTCCCGCTGGACCGGACTGCGCATGGTCGCCGTGCCCGCCGCCCTGCCGTCGGTATTCGCGGCGGCGCGAATCTCGGTGCCCGGCGCGCTGATCGGTGCGTTGCTCGGTGAATGGCTGGGCAGCGGAACCGGACTGGGGGCCAGTCTGATTCGCGCCATTCCCACATTTCAATACAGCAAGCTGTGGGCCTCGATCGTGATCGTGACCATCGTCTCGGTGCTGCTGTACGCGATCGTCGGCGTCATCGAAAATTTGGTGCTGACCCGCTTCGGCCCCGCGGCGGGGCGCCGCTGACGGTCAGTTTTTCGCGAATCAATGCTCGGAACGCCAAAGTAAAGAAATAGAAACACCAATCCCCTTAGATTCAGCCCATGAACCCCGTACAACGCTCTTCGTTCGGGCCGTACCTGAACCGGCGATCCCTGCTTCGTTACTCCGCGCTGGCCGGCGCCGCACTCGGTGGTGCGGGCCTGCTGGCCGCATGTGGCGATGATTCGAAAGACTCGTCGGGCGGGTCGGTGGCGGACGGATCCAAGTACGGTTCCGTCGCGATCCAGCTGTCCTGGTTGAAGAACATCGAATTCGCGGGCGAATACTTCGCCGATTCCAAGGGCTACTACAAAGAGGCCGGATTCGGTTCGGTGAATCTGATCGCCGGTGGCGCGGCGAGCACTTCGGTCGAGGCGGGCCTGGATACCGGCAAGGTCTGGCTCGGCACCTCGGCTCCGCAGACCACCGCGCCCGCGATCCTGGAGGGTCTACCCGCCAAGATCGTCGCGACCACATATCAGAAGAACCCGTTCTGTATTGTCAGCTCCGCCGCCAAGCCGATCAATACCCCGCAGGATATGAAGGGCCGCAAGATCGGCGTCCAGGACACCAATCAGTTGATCTTCAACGCACTGCTGAACGCCAATGGCATGAAGCCGAGCGATGTAACCATCGTGCCCGCGCAATACGATCCGACGCCGCTGGCCAACGGTGAGGTCGACGGCTGGGTCAGTTATGTGACCAATGAGCCGATCACCTTGACCGCCAAGGGATTCGCGAATACCAACTTCCTCTTCGCCGACTACAACCTGCCGCTGGTGGCCGAGACCCTGACGGTCAAGCAGTCCACCATCGATACCGAACGCGACAAGCTGAAGGCTTTCCTGATCGCGGAGATCAAGGGTTGGAAGGATGCGGTCGCGAATCCGGCCGAATCGGCGCGGCTCGCGGTCGAGGTATACGGCAAGGATCAGAAATTGGATCTGAACGAACAGACCCAGGAGGCGACCGCGCAGAACGGTCTCGTCGTCTCCGCGGATTCGACCGCCAATGGTTTGCTGAGTATGACCGATCAGTTGATCGAGCAGAATATCGCGGCACTGCGCAATGCGAAGATCGATATCAAGGCCGACCAACTGTTCGACCTCTCGGTATTGCGCGAGGTGTACGCGGAGAATCCGGGCCTGAAGTAGAACTACAGCGCCACCGAGGCGTTGGCCGGTAGTTTACTGAATTCTGTTGCGGCGTCCCGGTTTTCGGTGATCGGCTGCCTGGTTCGGGCGCGGGTGAGGAGCAGTTCGGCGGCGATCGAGACAGCGACCTCGGGGGCAGTACGCGCTGCGATATCGAGACCGGCGGGGGAGTGCAGACGGGCGAGCGTCGCGTCGTCGAAGCCGCCGGCCTGCAGGTCTTCGATGCGTCTGAGGTGTGCGGACCAAGAGCCGTTCGCGGCCAGATAACCGACCTTGGGTAGTCGCAGTGCCACGGTGAGCAGCGGGATTTCGAACATCGGATCGTGTCCGAGGACGACGATCGCGGTGCTGTCATCGATTTCGCCCGCCGCCGAGAGCGTATTCAGGTACCGGTGCGGCCAGTCGACAACCACTTCGGCACCGGGAAAGGCCTCCGGCATCGCGAAGGTATCGCGGGAATCGCAGATCGTGACGCGATAGCCGAGCAGCTTGGCCTGGACGGTCAGCGCCGCGGCGAAGGCGTTGGCACCGAAGATGATCAGCCGCGGCGGCGGCGGGAACGAGGCGACGAAGACATCGGATTCGGGCAGCGCCACGAGTTCGGTCGCATGCCGCTGCGGAGTGATCAGATGCTGTCCGATCAGATCCGGATCCATATTCCACACCACGGTGAAGACGGTGACCCGGCGATGCGCGGCGATTTCCGCGGCGACGGACGGGAATTCGGGAAAGTCCCGGCGCGAGAACGGCTCGACGAAAACATCGACCATACCGCCGGAGTCCAAGCTGGGCTCACCGGGCGGCACACCGAAGCGGTGTAGACCGCGTCGACCGCTGCGTGCGGCATCGGCGGCCGCCTCGACCACGGTTGTCTCGACGGTGCCGCCGTGGATCGAACCGTAGACCGCGCCGTTGGCATCCACCAGGATCGCCGAGCCGACCGGTAGCGGCCCGGAACCGACAGTACGCACGATGGTGGCCAGTCCGCCGGTCCGGCCGGAATGCCATACCCGCAATAGGTCGTCGACGATGTCGCGCATCTGCTCAGCTCCACTCACGCGTGCGGCGTGGCCGGGAAGTCACGATCGTCGCCTGTCGCCAGATCATCGCACGTGACGCACACCATATCGTTATTACCGGCCAGATAGCTGCGCCCGCCGGAATCCCTAACGGCAGCTTGATATACCGAGGTCCAATGCCTATTCGACATCACAACCGGATGGCCGGGAGTGGCGTGGAACACAGCCCGCGCCAGGCCGGTCGGTGCCGCGTAGGCCGCCGCGATCACCCGGGCCACCACATCGGCACCGACATCGGGGGTATCCACCGGCATGATCGCGACGTATTCGGCGGGCGTGCGCGCGACGGCTCGCAGCCCCGTCCGCAGCGAGGCGCCGAGTCCGCTCGCCCAGTCCGCCGCCCACACATGATCGGCGCCAGCGGGGAGGTCGACCGCGTCCGGTGCCGGTCCGGTCGCGCCGAGCACCACGATCACCGGCTCGCAGCCGCCGTCGCGCAGTGCCGCCACCGCCGAGCGCAGCCAGGCGCCGCCCTCGGCCAAGGCCTTGGGCATCCCGTAGCGCGTCCCGGCGCCGGCGGCCAGGACGATGCCCGCGCAGACCGGGTCCGGTGGTGCAGCCATGAGAAAACGGTAGCCCGGCCGCGTAGCCAGTGGGTTACGGAAAAGTGCTGTGACGTCGACAGCCGGGAAAGGAAGACACGCCGGAGGCGATCTGTCTCGTTCGGCTGGCGACCGGGTCGGTCGTATTCGATGCTGGTCCGATGACATACGACGGGTTGGGTCTCGCGAAATTCAACGCATTGCCCGCGGCGGCGGCGAATGCGGCCTTGCTCGTGTGTTGCTCTTCGCCGGAATGGGCTCGGGCGCTGGTCGCCGGGCGGCCGTATGCGAATACCCATGCCGTATTCGATACCGCCGATGCGGTGCTGGCCGAATTGTCCGAGGCGCAGATCGATCGCGCACTCGACGGGCATCCGCGCATCGGTGCCCGGCCCGATACCGAGGCATCGGCGCGCGAGCAGGCCGGGGTGGCCGGGGCCGAGGATGCGGTGCGAATCGGGCTGGTCGAGGGCAATCTGGCCTATGAGAAGAAGTTCGGCCATATCTATCTGGTGTGCGCCACCGGTAAGTCGGGGGGCGAACTGCTGGCCTTGCTCACCGCCCGGCTCGGAAATGATCCGGAAACCGAAAGGCGAGTTATGCGAGCGGAATTGGCGAAGATCAACCGGATTCGGTTGGCGCGGCTGCTGGTCGAGGATGCCGAATGAGCGAGCGAACAATAGCCACAGCCACGATCGGTACGCATGTGCTCGATGCCGTCGCCGGTGCGCCCGCATCCGGTATCGCGGTGGTGCTCTATCGGGACGCCGAGGTGCTCGGCTCCGCGACCACCGATGACGACGGCCGGATCGCCGCGCTCGGTCCGGCATTGCCACCTGGCACGTATCGGCTGGTATTCGATACCGGCGCCTATTTCGCCGAGCGCGGGATCGAATCGTTCTACCCAGAGGTCGCCATCACCTTCGTGGTCACCGCGCAGCGGCACTACCACGTCCCATTGTTGTTGTCGCCCTTTGCCTTTTCGACCTATCGAGGGAGCTGAGCCATGGAATTGACGGGGCCGATCGTGCTGTCCGACAACCGGTACGGAAAGGCGGAGAACCGCATCGTCCGGATCTACCGGGACCAGCCGCGGCACGAGATCCGCGATGTGAACGTATCCACAGTGCTGCGCGGGGATTTCGCCGCTGCCTATATCGCCGGTGACCAGTCGACGGTGCTGCCTACCGATACCCAGAAGCAGACCGCGTACGCGTATGCGAAAAAGCCTGGGCTGCAACCGGTCGAGGACTACGCACTCACCCTCGCCGCGCATTTCGTCGACGAAATCGCGCCGGTCGACAGCGCGCGCATCGAGGTCGAGGAGTATGCCTGGCAGCGCGTCACCGTCGACGGCAGCGAGCACGATCACACCTGGGTGCGGCAGGGCTGCGAGGTGCGGACCGCGACGGTCACGGTGGCGGGCACGGGTGGCCGGCAGCAGGCCTGGGTGATCGGCGGGGTCAAGGATCTGGTGATCCTCAAGTCGACCGGTTCGGAGTTCGCCGACTTCCTCACCGACGAGTTCACCGTGCTCGCGCCGACGCACGACCGGATGCTCGCGACCTCCCTCGTCGCGCAGTGGCGTTTCGCCGCCACGACCGGCGTGGATTGGGATGCGGTGTACGCGGGCGTGCGGCAGCGGATGGTCGAGGTCTTCGCGACGCTGCATTCGAGGGCGCTACAGCAGACACTCTTCGAAATGGGTAAGGCCGCGCTCGAGGCCTTTCCCGTGCTCGCCGAGATCCGGCTGGCCGCGCCGAACAAACATCATTTCGACTACGACCTCGGTCGCTTCGGCATCGAGAACCACGGCGAGGTCTATCACGCCGCCGACCGACCCTACGGTCTCATCCACGCCACTGTTCAGCGCGAAGATGCCCCGGACGCCGGGCCCGCATGGCTACCGTAGGCACATGACGACAACGACGGTCATCGACGGTTGCGCCGTGGCGGCTGTCGATCCGAACGGCACCGAATACCGCCACGGGTATGTGACGCTGCAGGCCAATCGGATCACCGGGGTCGGTGCGGGCGAGGCACCCGATCCCGGCGCGGATGTGCACCGCATCGACGGCCGTGGCTGCCTGCTCACACCGGGGCTGGTGAATGCCCATCACCACCTCTTTCAGTGGGTCACCCGAGGTCTGGCCGCGGATAGCACCCTGTTCGAATGGCTCACTACGCTCTATCCGATCTGGGCGGGTATCGATGAAGATGCGGTGCGCGTCGCCGCGACCGGTGCGCTCTGCGCGCTGGCCCGGACGGGTTGCACCACCTCCAGCGACCATCACTACCTATTCCCGCGCGCCGGCGGTGACCTGCTCGGCGCGGAGATCGCCGCGGCCGCCGAGGTCGGATTGCGATTCCATCCGACGCGCGGCTCGATGGATCTCGGGCTGAGTTCGGGTGGGCTGCCGCCCGACGAGGTGGTGGAGCCCCTCGACGCCATTCTCGCCGCGAGCGCGGATGCCGTTGCGCGCTGGCATGATCCGTCGTTCGACTCGATGCTGCGGATCGCGCTCGCGCCGTGTTCGCCGTTCTCGGTGACCGCCGAGTTGCTGCGCGAATCCGCCGTGCTGGCCCGTGATCTCGGCGTGCGCCTGCATACGCATCTGGCCGAGACGGTCGAGGAAGCGCAGTTCTGTGCGGAGAAATTCGGCCGCACACCCGCGCAGTACATGGAGCAGCTGGGCTGGCTCGGTTCGGATGTCTGGTACGCGCACGCCGTCCACCTCGACGATGCCGCCATCGGCTCGATAGCGAAAACTGGTACCGGAGTGGCACATTGCCCTACCTCGAATGGGCGGCTCGGTGCGGGTACCGCGCGCACCGCGGATCTGATCGCGGCAGGGGTGCCGGTTGGGCTCGGCGTGGACGGTGCGGCCAGCAATGAATCCAGTTCGATGATCGAGGAGCCGCGCAATGCGCTGCTCTATGCCAGGGCCAAGAGTGGTCCGCGTGCGATCACCACTCGAAAAGCCTTGGAACTGGCCACTATTGGTGGCGCTCGGGTGCTTGGACGAGAAGCCGAAATCGGTTCGATCGAACCGGGCAAGCTCGCCGACCTGGCGTTGTGGCGGCTCGATACACCCGCGCACGCGGGCATCGATGATCCGGTGACCGCGTTGCTCCTCGGCTCCCCGCCGCCGCTGGCCGCTTTGATCGTCAACGGGCGCATAGTCGTTCGCGATGGTGCTGTGCGCACGGTCGACGAGGAGAAGGTCGGCGGCGAGGTCGCGCGGGCCCAGGCGGCGTTAGTGGCGAAGGTGGGCTGAGTCTCGGTCCGCGGCCCCAGTCCCCTCGTACGGCGCGCTGAGGGCCGAGCGCGATCAGGACGACGTTGATCCTGTAGAGCCACGAAAAAACAGCGAGCGCTTTCCGCGAGCGTTCGCCTCCTGTTTGTAGGCCTGACGCTTCACAACCCGAACCCCCTGATAGTGGAGGGGACGAAGATTCGGATCAAGCCGGTGGGTATCCGGCATGGGAGTCGGGTGGTGGTCGCTGATGGCGATCGGTAGCACTCACGACGGGCGGGCGGCGAAGCGAAATCGGGGCTGCGGCTTCCGCCAGCCGATAGTTGTACAGTGACTCATAGTGAACGGGTTCGTCCGTACGAATCGGGCAGGGCGATTCGTAGGCAGTTACCCATACTCTTCTGATGACCTGAGGAAAAGCGCTAGTGGTCTACCGCCACGTTCGAACCGGCCCGATCGGCGGCAACTGCGCGACACGACCGTCCCGCAGCCCGGCACCCCGGGAATCCGTTCCCATATTTACAGTGCCCCCGGCGGGCACTGTAAATATGGGAACCCTACTGACCGGCGATTTTGCTGGGTGACGCCTGATGGTTGATGCGGGATTCGATATCAGAAGCCCGGTCTCGGCCCGGCATCAGCAGCTTGTTCAGAAACAGCAGATCGAGGCGCACGCGATGCCATTCGATCGGAGCGTGGGTGGTCAGTATCGGTCCCGCGCAGACGGCCGCTCGGGCGCCAAATCTCCGATGACAGTGAGGCCCAGACGCGTCAACTCGGCGATCGCCACCTCGGGGCGGTCTCGCACTGCCGCTGCGGTCTGCATTCGACGCCAATCTTCCCGGCCGGCCTTGACCTCTGCCTCCCATCCATCGCGCCCCGCGACCATACAATCCCGGATGAGGAACTCGACGAAGTCCTCGATGCACGGACGGAAACGGTCACCGCCGGTCGGCAGGTGGATCGATTCTATTGCGGCGGGCGACTTGTGACCGGTTCTGGCCAGCAGATGCGTGAACAACCCGCTCTCAGCGTGGATTTGGATGTGCGAACACGGGGCACGCCACGAATCGCGCACGTATTCCATCCGGATGATCGGCTTCTTGCCGCGTGATTCCAGCAGCTGAAACGAGGACTTGTGTACCGCGAGGTGCCGACGCGATCGGTCCAGCGTCACCGAGAAATTGAACCGTACGGTCCCCACCCGAGGAAGGTTCTGCTTCTGCGCATGAACGCCTTGTTCGTAGACGAACGTACACCGCTCGGCGTCTGGCGATTCGTCGACCTTCAGCTCGTCGGACTGCGGCTCCCCCTCCAGGCACATCAGTATCCGGGTGGATACATCCAGGGCGAATACTTTGGCCAGCTCTCCGAGGTTTGCTGATTCGCTCACTCTTCGCCAAGCAGGAACTCGATCGAACGCAGCTCATCCCATGCCGCCCATTCCTCGGCGGTCAATGTGTGCTGGGCGGCCAGCTCAGCAATCTCTTCGCGAGTCAATCCAACACGATGCAGGACCTCGCCACGTCGACGATGTAACTCTTCGGACGTCACACGTTCTACGGTCACCGTCATCGCTGAGTCACCCCTTCTGTTCAGCCGCCTTTGCATGCCCATTATGCACACCTCGCTCTCTGTAGTGGTGGGAACCGAGGCAGTCCATGTGTATCAACTGGCACTGACAAGAACCGTCCGACCTGCGTTTCTCCTGATATCACACCACTCCAGTTTGGCGTTCCACCTCCCGGTGCGCCACGCCGAGCCCACGTCGTACAAGGACATAGACGAGCTGCTGTAGGGCTCACCCTTCTGCGCAGTTCGGCTGGGTTCCGGGCCTGTCGCCTGCCAGCCCTTCCTCCTACTTACCTCTCGGTCGCCGCGCACGCCGCGCTTGTGGATGGCGCATCGGAACTCCGACGCCACTACGCGTGGCAGCGCCTGGCCGAACTTGCCCTTGCCTACAGCGACTTGTCGTTCGAGATCTCTGCCGGTATCCGTCGATTGCCGGACTTCACTTACCCAGCGGCAGAAGTACATTCGAGTCAAGAGGACGCTCAGACACAGGGCCGGTCGATGACGCGCTGGCATGGGCGTCGCCTGTAGTTGCAGGCCGGGCGTTTCAGTTGTGGTCGAGTCAGATCGCACGGCCATTGTCGAATGCCGCTTCGAACCCGGCATCGGGTTCACAGCCGTGCATCGCTGCATCGGCGGCGATGGTGGCCAAGTCCAGGGCCATCAGTTCGTGACGGATGGCGCGGGTGACGAACTCAGATTGCTTGCCGACACCGACCCGGCGCTTCACGGCTTGGATCAGGTCGTCGGGGATGACGAACGCCGTCTTACCCGTCCGGCCGATCAGGCCGCTCGGACGGTCAGTCCACCGAGGCACCCGCGCGCCTCAGCAGTTCTCATGGCTGGCTGAGCTGTCGATGATGTCCGGTGAAGCATGAAAAGGTCACGGCCCCAGTCTAATACGTTCAACCTGCTGGATAGACATCCGCCCGAACCGCCCTGCCTCCGACCGCTACCTGGTCACCGTCGACAACAACGACACCACCGTCCTACCAGCATCAGCCGACGTCATCGCCAACGAACTACACCACCGCGCCGGGTCTATGACGATGGCCAAATATTGCTGCCCGGACCGGCTGGCCGCCACCCGCCCCCGTGTCGCGGTGGTGCTGGTGACCGAGCCGCGCGAATTGCTGTCGTTGCTGGCGCTGCTGGGGATGCCGTTGCCCGATGGGCGGCTGGTCCTGGCCTACCGCAATCAGATGGTCGAGCGAGAGAAATTCGTTCGCCTCGAGAGCAGCTTGGCCGGTCCGGATTTGGGCAGGTTCGTA